>NZ_JAPMAL010000002.1:0-325237 GCF_026343935.1 Paraburkholderia sp. CNPSo 3076
GCACCTCGGGTGAGCGCCGGAAGTGCCGGGCGAAACTGGAGACTTGCAGCAGATAGGTCTTCTGGGTGTTGTCTGCAAGGTTGCGGATCTGCATGTCGTGCAGCATGCGTTGGCGCAGCGGAGTCATGACGAACCTCCTAGAAACAGTAGGTGGAATGCCCAACCGGGCGTCCACATACTGCTCCTGGCGACACCGCTCACCACCTCGCTGGGGCTCAGCGCCAGACAACCCTCCTCATGAAGCGTCAGCCATAGACCTGTGCCCACCTCCCCCTACCGCTTCAGCGGTTTAGTACAGGTACGCCTATGCTCAGCAATCTCCTCGTCTGTGAATTTCCTCTTGATAAACAGGTGAGGCCACATCTTGTAGTCCGGGTCCGCCACGAGCATACCCCGGCTTGCTGCATCCTTGATGAACGCCAGAGCGTCAAAATCCAACGTACCTCCTATGGTCGAAAAGTGGTGTTAAACACCAAAACTGACAGGCTGAAATCCTTGTCTGACGGGGCTTTCAGCGATTTTGCTATATTGATAGATACCATTCGATCGAACCGAGCAGATCAGACCTCAATGGACCACGTCTTGGTCAACCTATACGGACGCTCTTTCATGGTCGTATATGGATTGCATCTATAGAACCAATCAGCAGTATCCTTAGCTGCTCTACGACTATGGAACACAAGTGAGTTGAGCATAGGACTGTCACAACGTATCTTCCATCTAGTTACCTTGGTCATTACCAAGCACCGTCTACTGGCATACCATCAGGACCGAATGCACGTCTTACCTTATGACCTAAGTCTTGAGCGGTCTTAACCTTATGGCAATCAACGCATAGATACTGGAGGTTATCCATATCGTCTGTACCTCCATTCTCCAGTGCTTTAATGTGGTCTACTTCACCTGAAACAGTAGCAATACCGCACTTGCGACAACAGTAACCGTCACGCTCCTTAACACTAAGGTTGCGACGCTGTAGCGCCCTACCTTTAAGACGTTGGTGAGCGTTACCGCTAGCTCTATGGTTGGTGTATCGAGTGGTCAATGTGTAGTACTCCGATGTTTATAAGATGCGGGTCTATGGGGTTGACAGATGGACCGAGGGGCGGGTATGTCAAATTGCGGAGACCATTTGGCCGGTATCCGACAGGTTCCTCGTGTTTTATTGCTAAGTCCATAAAAACGTCAGAAACGCGCCTTAGCTCCTAAATCCGGCCGATATGGGCCATTCCTCAGCGTTGTGAGCGCGCGCGTGAGGCTAGGAGCCTCCGCAAGCCTAGTTAGCCACCTTCCCCTTGCCTAGGGTGCGCCATCGGCTCCTTGGTACAAACCGAGAGGCAAAATGAATGCTTTGGTAACCCATAGGCCCCGCCCATTCCTCACCATACCGACCCGTGCCATCTCAGCCGGGGTCTTGCAACGCCTGTTGGCCGGTTGATACGTACCATCCTGCTTACGCTCCCCAAAGCTCCCCGTGCGGTGTGCATCGAAGCCCCGCGAGGAGCGGAATCGCTCCCCACAGGACGGACACACGTTGTTATCGTTGGACTGGCGCACTGCTAAAGCCCTCGATACGCTTAAGCAGACCAGAGATAACCTCTTGCTCATATCGGTCCGCCTCCTCCGGGTTATCCTTAGCGAGCTTTTGGATAGACCGGTTAATGTCATACGCCGCAATGCTGGCCTTACGCATAGCCTCACCCAACTCGAACAGCTTACTTTTAATTCCTTTCATTCGTTATCCTATACGTTTATGATAGTGAGTGAAACGCCCGCCGTAGCGCTTAGCCCCGATTTGTTAGAGGCCCCACTAGCTCAGCAAGAGCGACCTCCCGGTTTGCTCTCTCCGAAGGGCTAAGCTCGTTCGGATTTTGCTTCATTAGAGCTAGGGATGCGGTCCGCTCAGCTACGAATCGTGTACGGCTCACAAGCCAGTCCTCAACGGGTAGCGACACCCTGTACTCGATCTTGGGGTTAGTGGAGATAGGAACAATAGTAATCTCGCTAAGTAGCTTCCCCTCTGTGTACATGAGGATATGCTCCCTAGGAATCTCCGCCTCTATCACTACCGGCTCAACGGCCCCGCCGCGACCATCAGGAAACGCGTGGTAACACGCAATGTCTCTATTCAGACTCCAGCACATACCCGTAGCCGCGCTCTGCCCTGCGGGTATCCCACGCGTTCCCCGGTACGCCTTAACGGTAAGTCCAATGCTGGCCGACACAGGAAACGCCGCATATCGGAACATCTCGCAAACAGTAGGGATACCGCCCGCCACTGCTATCACCAGGTCATGCCGCCTAATCCAGAAGTCCCGCAGCAAATACCGGAACGCTACTTGCGAAGCTTTTACGCGGTACATCTCAAGGAGAAGACTAGCAACCTCCTCATTCGATAGCCGGTTTGTAAGCGCGTAGAGGCTTGCGAAGTCGCCCGCCAGGGATCGGCCTAGGTATGCCATCGCCTCAGGGTTGATATTAGCTTGGCCCCACTCAATGATCCGCTTAGTGCGGGTACGCTTTCTGTTACTTATAGTAGTTCTCCTTATTTAATTTGCCAAATCAGTACACCCCGTAAATGAGAGTCCCCGTAATAGGATTTGGATAGCTAAGACCGGAGGTACTGGAGTACGACCAATACACTCCGTTAGCGTCAATCGTGATAATTGGTGGAGGGGTCTGGTTGGAGATATGCTTAAACATGAAATCCGGTTGGAATGACCAAAACGGCGTACCGTCCGCCATGCTAGCGAGCGCTTGGCCAGGCCCTTTACCATCAATACGCGCGACGCCCTTAATCCGCCCGCAACGCGTAGTCCCGTCTAACATGAGTTGGCCCACTGCATTCCAAACCTGCAACCCGGCGGCCATTAGCGAGCACGCCCCATCATTTCCCGCACCCGCTTAGACAGGTCGCGCCGGGAATGCTCCCGGTCGCGCCGCTGCTGGTATTTCCCGATCTCTCCCCGTGGCGTAAATAGTTGGGAGCGGCGGGTAGCCACCTTAGGGATACTCACTCAACCTCCGCGCCCTGCAACTGCATCCCGATTAGGCGGAGTTGGGCCATTGCCTTGATTTGGTCGTTGCGAGCAATAACGAGGCGCGCCAGTGCGTTATCCCGGTCCGCCTCCGCGATCAACTCCGTAAGGCTATGTTCGTCCTTACCGGCGAGGATGCCCTCGAAATCAAATTCCATTCTCACAGCTTGTACTCCGCTTTGAGCCGGTTAATCTCCGCCCGTGCTACCTCTGCGGCCTTGACTGTGGAAAGCTCGGCATTGAGGGGGCGGGCTGCCTCGGCGGCTACGTTGAATGCATGCTGAGCTTGTTCAACCTCGTGCATTTCAGCCATGCCCCCGAAGTAGCGCCGCTGCATCAATTCCCAATGTTTCGCCGCTGCCCCGCCCTTGGCCATAGCCTCCGAAACGAGCGGCTCAAGCTCCGCCACCGTGCGCAATCCCTCCGCCTTAGCTACGATTCCCTCATGACTCGCAATTTTCATGCGTGCGTTTTTAATGTGCAGTTCCCTCACCTCCTCAGGCGGCAACACACGCCCATTTGCATCCGTTACTGGAACATGGAAAACGAGCCGACCACCCGCCGCCATTAGTTCTTCAATGGTCTTAGGGGATGCGGGCTTGGTAAGCTTCTTTGCAATGTAGTTAAACATATTAGTATTCCTGATTAGTTTAGGCCGCGCTCCGGCGGCCCTAGGTTTAGTTGGAGTTAGATAGAAACCGCTACGGGGTTGGTCATGACCGCGTAGTCAAAGTATTTCGTTACCTTGAGGCCCACGCCGTTTTGCTGGAACAAGTGGTATACCTGCGCCTCCTCCGTACCCGGTGCGCTGCTCATCGTGATATCCGCCTCAGTGCTACGGTCGATGGCGCGCGGGCCGTCATATACAGCAACACGCTTTGCGTCAACCAACAGGAGCGTGCCGAATGGCATAGCCAGCGCGGGCAAGACCGGCAATTGGTAGTAGCGCCCGCCGTTAGGCCCAACCTCATTCTCTTGAGCGCTGCGCAGCGTAGCAAGGTACTCCGGATTTCCGATCCAACACGCCGTACGGCTATCGCCCGTAAACGCCTGGAACGCCGCATTAACGGTCGTCTTGGGTGTACCGGCCAGTGTGAGCAACTCGCCCGTAACAATCTCGTCCATGCCGTTGTTAGCGGCGTTCTCAAGGTTCGTATCCAGATAGCCCATAACCTCGTCAGTACCAAGCGCAACAAGCTCAGAATTGACTATCGTAATGAGGCCCACTTTGCGGAACGCCTCAAGCTTTACCTCCGTACTCGGAGCTTGCGCCGGGACGGGCGCGCCTTCCGCGACTTCCGGTGCAACAAGATTAGCCGGTTGCGTCAATGCTCGGACATTGGGAGGCAACTGCGGTGCGCCAAGATCGATAAGCTGAGCGATCACGCTACGCGTAACAACCGGTTGCAGCATCGTAACGCCCGACTGTTGCGACGGATAGAAAAGGTCCGGAGTGTTACCCGTAGTGGCCGGAGCAACGGCGGACTTAATCGCAGCCTCCATAGGCGACATAGCGAGGGCTTTACGGACTTGGTTGAGGCCAGCTTGATTCATATTGTTTCCTTGCGAGAAATTGAGAGATTTGTACGAGGTGATACGTGCGTCAGGATTGGCCGGTACGGCAACGAGGCTAAGCTCGTGTACGTCCGCCTTGCTAAACCGTGTACCGCCGTTAGGTAGCTTTTCCGACTTGCTAGGGCGGAAACCGATAGAGACGCCCTTGATAACGCCGCTCTTGACGCTATGCCAGGCCTCATCGGTCCTCTTCTTAACCGCGCCCTCCTCGTCTACCTTAGCGATACGCGCACGAAACGGGAGGCCCCTAGCAGTAGGCGTACCAAAGGCCACGGTACCGACAGGTTGAGCGTGGTCATGACCAAGTAACAACGGCACTTCTTTTTGAAACGTAAGTCCCATCGGGTCCACAATGTCATTTACACGGTCAACCGTGGGAGTGCTTGCGATACCCTCAATCTCTCGCTTCTCCTCTGAGATCGTCTTGACTACGATCTTTGAAAACAATTTTTCCATCTATTTCCTTATGATTAGAATTACTAATATAACTACACATAGGTTGCGGCTTTAGTGTCTACCGGCTAGCCCGTAAGGCACAAAGGCGGGCCGCCTACGTTGTACGCGTTAATCCTCTTTGATACTGCCTAGAAACTGTACGTGTTCGCTATCGAGAGGGTTAGGCTTAGCGGGTTCGGGAAAGCGGAACGCGTATGTAGCCTCGCCAATCTTGACGTGGTAGCGCATTGGTTGCGGGTCCGGTTTGCGCTTGCGTGTTAGCTTCTTGAGTAGCCGCCTCATTGCTTGGCCGTACGCGGGCTACTCTCTACGGCCTCGTTCATTGTGAGTTGCTCGGCATGCTCACGCAGAATCGCGCTAACTGTGGTTTCGCGGTCTACCGCGAGGTAACGCAACGCTTTATATGTATCAGCGTCAACACGTACAGCAACTACCTTGCTTGAACAAGGATTTCTCTCGGTCATAATAAATACTCCTATTTGTTTTCTTGACGAATGTTTACAGCAAAGAAACGACAACAGACCTCAGGGGCCTATTACCGTTTGGGATGATTGGTACTGCGGAGGGACTTCTCCTAGTGTGAGTGGCAACAATTGAGTTGCTCTCTCCTAGTCTATGCACCAACTTTCGTACGGTTGGCTTCTCCTAGTGTCCCGACCAACATTTGGGCGAGTGGGTCTCTCCTAGTGGGTCACCCAACATTTGACGCAACCAAAAGAAAACCCGGAGGGCCTATGCTGGCTTAGCTCCGGGTCTCTCCTAGTGTGCCCCCCAACATTTAGCCGGGTGAGTCTCTCCTAGTGGGTTGACCAACTTTGTAAACAGACGCTTACACGGCCCACGGGCCAACACCAATGCGCGTACCAGACGGTAGCGCAGAGGCCATAAGGCGCGCTGCGCCCTCGTGCTCGTTAGCGCAATGCCGAGCCGCTACCGTGACACGGGAGACTCCCCGGCTTTGTTTCGTGGCCGCTAGCGTCCCCTGAAACCCGTAATGCGTGAGCGTTGCCAATACTAGGCGGTGCGCCTTGTGTGCATTCATACCGGGGACGTCGATGTACAGCAGTTGCATGGTCTACCTCGTTAAGTGCGTAACCGTTGGATTTGTTCGCTAGGCAACTGCTCCCTGCGTGCTTCGCATGTTAAACGTAAAGATGACTATGTTTAATAGCCAGAGTCAGACAGAAAAGTTATGAAAATATTCGTCGTTATGACTATGAATATTCCGCGAGGGCCGCTAGAATGGGGACGGATTAAACGTACAGAGGGTTACGAAAATGCCTAGAGGTAGACCACAGAAAGCCCCGGCCCGCTCATTGAACGTCCGGGTAGAGGTGTCTGATTTAGATAAGCTCGCCCTACTCCAGACGATCACGGGGACGCCTACGGCGGAGGTAGTACGGGATGCGCTCAAGAGCTATATCAAGGCGCACGAGGGCAAGCTAAGGGAGGCTGGCGAGAAGTTGGCGAGCGGGAGCTATTGGGACAAGGAATAGCCGACCCGCCGTGCTTGGGGTTTGCCCCGCAAAACGTTACCAGTTACGCGCCATGCTCGGTGCGGTTGTCGGCTTCTGCGGTTCAACCGGGAATTCGCTCTTGCACCCGGTACAGCGGTACTTTCCGCTATATGTTCGGTTGGTTTGGAGGATGTGGATTTGCTTCAAACCGAAGCAGCTAGGGCAAGCGTAGTGCTCCGGTTCGCCTTTGAAGCGATACACGACCGCGCCCCCTGGTGTTTTCGACAACTCGTATTGCGCGGCCTTTGTCTGCCACGCCTCGACCTCTGCGAGTTGCGCCTTGAGATTTTTGTTTGCTTCCTGCAAGGAATACATTTCCTCGCGCATGTCGAACAGCGTGTCTTGCACGTCCCCTAGCTTGGCTTGCGCTTCATACACGCGGGCCTTTGCTTCCGCATCGATCTTGGCATCGATCAAGCCACCTACAAGCTCCCTAGCTGCCTTTATACCTTGCCAAGCGCCGGTAATCGCTGCGATGTCCAAGATTGCCTCCAAGTTGTAGTTGGGCGGCAATATTTTAGCTCGTGCCAATAGGCACAGGTGGAGCAAAGGTAACCCGGGGAACCACGGAGGGATTGGGAGTTGTACCCACCGGGACAACCAGTGGGTACAATCGGGTACATCAGGAATGGGTACAACAGTGGCGATTCATTTCGCGCTTCGATCAGCGATCGAAACTCATTGCAGTCCCTGGCTGGCCAGGAAGTCTTCGTAGTTGCCGCTGTAGTCCTTGACCGTGCCATCGGATTTCACCTCGATGATGCGGTTGGCGAGGCCGTTCACGAACTCGCGGTCGTGCGACACGAAAATGAGCGTGCCTTCGAACTTTTCGAGCGCGATCTGCAGCGACTCGATCGACTCCATGTCCATGTGGTTCGTGGGCTCGTCCATGAGCAGCACGTTGTGGCGGCCGAGCATCAGCTTGCCCCAGATCATGCGGCCCTTCTCGCCGCCCGACAGCACCTTGACCGACTTCCTGATGTCGTCCGCATTGAAGAGCAGACGGCCCAGCGTGCCGCGCACCGACTGCTCGTCGTCGCCTTCCTGGCGGTACTGGTCGATCCAGTCCATCAGCGTGACGTCGGCCGGGAACTCTTCGTACGTGTCCTGCGGCATGTAGCCCACGTTCGCGTTCTCCGCCCACTTCACCGAGCCGTTATCGACGGCCAGGTTGCCGAGCAGCGAGCGCAGCAGCGTGGTCTTGCCCGCGCCGTTCTCGCCGATGATCGCGATGCGCTCGCCCGGCTGCACGCTGATGCTGAGCTTGTTGAAGATGCGGCGCTCGTACGTCTTCGTGATCTCTTCCGCGACCACGACGATGTTGTGCAGCTTCTTCTCGAACTCGAAGCGGATGAACGGGTTCTGGCGCGACGAGGGCTTGAATTCCTCGATCTTGATCTTGTCGATCATCTTCAGACGGCTGGTGGCCTGGCGCGCCTTCGACTTGTTCGCCGAGAAGCGGCGCACGAAGTCCTGCAGATCGGCCACGCGCTCCTTCGCCTTGGCGTTGGCGTTGGCCTGACGCTCGCGCGCCTGCGCCGAAGCGAGCATGTAGTCGTCGTAGTTGCCCGGGTAGATCTTCAGCGTGCCGTAGTCCATGTCCGCCATGTGCGTGCAGACCTGGTTCAGGAAGTGTCGATCGTGGGAGATGATGATCATGGTCGAGTTGTACTCGTTCAGAACATCTTCCAGCCAGCGGATCGAGTTGATGTCGAGGTTGTTGGTCGGTTCGTCGAGCAGCAGCACGTCCGGCTTCGAGAACAGCGCCTGCGCGAGTAGCACGCGCAGCTTCCAGCCCGGCGCCACGCCGCTCATCGGCCCATTGTGGAAATCCGTGCCGATGCCGATGCCGAGCAGCAGTTCGCCCGCGCGCGCTTCGGCCGTGTAGCCGTCGTACTCGGCGAACTTCGCTTCGAGTTCGGCGGCATGCATGTAGTCGTCGTCGGTGGCGTCGGGGTTCGCGTAGATCGCGTCGCGCTCGGTCATCGCGGCCCACATTTCGGTATGGCCCATCATGACGACGTCGAGCACGCGCACGTCTTCGTACGCGAACTGGTCCTGGCGCAGCTTGCCCAGACGCACATTCGGCTCGAGCATGACGTTGCCCGAACTCTGCTCGAGATCCCCACCGAGGATCTTCATGAACGTGGATTTGCCGCAACCGTTCGCGCCGATCAGGCCATAGCGGTTGCCTTCGCCGAATTTGACCGAGATGTTCTCGAACAAGGGCTTCGGCCCGAATTGCATGGTGATGTTGGCGGTAGAGAGCACAGCGCGTCCCGGTAAGTAGATCGACGAAAAACCTGTAATTTTAGCAGGTTATGCCACTTCGCGCGCGAGTTCCAGCCGCGCGGACAGCTCTGCTGCGCGCAGCATGACACGGCAAGAAGTGAGCAATGTGAAGGCCGCCATGCACGCCGGTTACAACGGGGCCGCATCGCCTGCGAGACCTTCGCGTGGCCGATCCGCTCAGGCTTCGCCGGTGCGCGGCGTCTGCAGGACGTCGATGAAACCCGAAAAATCGGCCTGCGCGAGGCCCATGGCTGCCCCCAGACGCAGCAATTGCTGGACCGTGCCCGAGACGGGCATGGGCGTACCGGTCTGGGCGGCCGCTGCGGCGATCGTGTCCACGTCTTTCTGAAACGTCTTGAGCGCGCCGATGGATTCGAGCCCGTCTTGCGTCATGCGCGGCACGAACGTGCGCAGCAACGTCGAATCGGCCCAGCCGCCCGCGAGCGCTTCGGGCAGCTTGGCCGCGTCGATGCCGCTGCGCCGCGCGAGGCTCACCGCTTCGGCAATCGCGGCGACGGTGGCCGTGACGATGGCCTGGTTGCACAGCTTGGTGGTCTGGCCCGCGCCCACGCCACCCATATGGGTCACGCGCGCCGCGTAGGCGCCGAGGATCGGCGCAACGGCTTCCACGTCCGCCGCTATGCCGCCCGCCATGATCGCCAGTGTGCCGTTCTGCGCGCCCGCCACGCCGCCCGAAACCGGCGCGTCGACCCAGCCCACGCCGAATGCCGCCGCGCGCTCTGCGAGCCTGCGCGTCGCGTCGGGAGGAATGCTCGAATGATCGACGATGCGGCGCACGCGCACGCTCGCGCCGGGCGCACCGGCCAGGAGCCCGTGCTCGCCGAACACCACCTGCTCGACCGCCGCCGCATCGGCGACGCACAGCAACACCACGTCCGCCTCGCGCGCCAACTCGCCGGGCGTCGCGGCCACCTGCGCGCCGTCGGCGATCAGCGCCTCGGCCTTCGCCGGCGTGCGGTTCCACACGCGCACCGCGTGCCCGGCGTGCAGCAAATGACGGATCATCGGCGCGCCCATCAGCCCCGGTCCGCAAAAACCCAATACCTGCCCGTCCATCTCGTTCGTCTCCTGCCGGTCGCCGTTGCGCTTTCACGCCTGCAAACGGGCACGTCGAATGCCCGTTTTCGCGAGAGGCGCCATGATAACCGGCGCCGGGCTTCTCTCATCTTTGCCCTTGCGCCCCGGTCCGTTACCTATACTCGATTGACGCGCCGACGCCGCGCGACCCACGAGGAGACACTGTGATGAACGACCACGTCTACAAGCAGATCGAACTTACCGGCTCGTCCAAGGAGTCCAGCGACGACGCCATTCGTTGCGCCATCGCGCGGGCATCGAAGACGCTGCGCCACCTGCACTGGTTCGAGGTCGTGGAAACGCGCGGCCTGATCGAAAACGATCAGGTCTCGCACTGGCAGGTCACGATCAAGGTCGGTATACGCATCGACGACTGACGCGACGCTGCGTTGCGTTGGTGGCGAGAAAGTCAAACGGCTGCGCGCGCCTCGCAGGCTACACGCAGCCGTTTCACGTGCGGACGTCGAAATCGTACGAAGAATGCATTCGCACCCGCGCCGCGTAAGGCGGCGCGAGCGCCCGACTCATGCTTATTTTGGCAGCGAGCCGTCCACGCCTTCGACGTACCAGTTCAGGCGTTGCAGTTCCGGGTCGGTCAGCGTCTTGCCGGCCGCAATCTTGACTGCGCCCGTCTGATCCTTGATCGGGCCCGAGAAGACGTCCCACTTGCCGCTCGCGATCTGTTCGCGCTTCGCGGCGACGGCCTTTTGCGCGTCGGCCGAAAGCTCGGACGTGTTGACGTCGCCGAGATCGACGGCCTTTTGCGGAATGCCCCACCACACGGGGTCGTTCTTCCACTTGCCATCGAGCACCTGCTGGATCGCCGCGACGTAGTACACGCCCCAGTTCGCCTCGACCGAGCCCAGGTGCGCGTGCGGGCCGAACTTCTTCATGTTCGAATCCCAGCCGAACGCGTGGACTTTCTTCTCTTCGGCGGTGGCAAGCGTGGCGCTCGAATCGGTGTTTTGCAGCAGCACGTCGGCGCCCTGGCCGATCAGCGTTTCGGCGGCCTGCTTCTCCTTGCCCGGATCGAACCAGCTGTTGATCCAGATGACCTTGGTGTGCACCTTCGGATTCACCGAGCGCGCGCCGAGCGTGTACGCGTTAATGTTGCGCACGACCTCGGGAATCGGCACGGAGGCGACGAAACCGAGTGTGTTGGTCTTCGTCGCGTAACCCGCCGCGACGCCCGCGAGATAGGCGCCCTGATACATGCGCACGTCATAGGTGCCGAAGTTCGGCGCCTTCTTGTAGCCCGTTGCGTGCAGGAACACGGTGTCCGGGAAATCCTTTGCCACCTTGAGCTGGAAGTCCTGATAACCGAAGCTCGTGCCGAAGATGATCTTGTTGCCCTTGTTCGCGAGATCGCGGAACACGCGCTCCGAATCCGCCGATTCCGGCACGTTTTCCACGCGCGTGATCTTGATCTTGTTGCCGAACTTCTGCTCGGCGACTTTCGAGCCCTGATCGTGCGCGAAGGTCCAGCCGGCATCGCCCGGATTGCCGAGGTAGACGAACGCGACGCCCGGCGCATCGGCGGCGTGGGCCGCAGGCGCGAGGGCCGCCGCGCCGCACGTGGCGGCAACGGCGAAAGCGGTCAGGATGGTTTTTTTCATCGTGGTTCTCCTGTCGTGGATTGGGAACGGCGAGCGTTCAAGGCGTGTTGGTTAGCATTCCGGATAATTGGACCCACGTGGGCGGCCCCCGCCTAGGCGGCCCCACCTAGGCGGCCCCAAAGAACGGCTTGCCGAGCGAAGCCGGCGCGTTCAGGCGGATCGTGTTCGGGTTGCGCGAAATGAGCACGAGCACGACGATCGTCGCGACATACGGCAACATGGCCAGGAACTGCGTGGGCACCGGCACGCCCACGGCCTGCGCGTAGAACTGCGCGCCCGTGACCGCGCCAAAGAGCAGCGCGCCGATCAATAGGCGGCCCGGGCGCCACGTCGCGAACACGACCAGGGCGAGCGCGATCCAGCCACGCCCCGCCGTGATCTGCTCCTGCCACAAATGCAGTTGCACCACGGAGTAGTAGCTGCCCGCGAGGCCTGCCATTGCGCCGCCGAAGGCCGTTGCGCCATAGCGCACGCCGATCACGGGAAAGCCCACCGAATGCGCGACCTGCGGCGACTCGCCCACCGAGCGCAGCACGAGCCCGGCGCGCGTGCGATAGAGGAACCAGCCGACCACGGCGAACATGATGAACGCGAGGTAGTCGACAGGCGTGAGGCTAAAGAACGCCTGCCCGACCACGGGTAGTTGCGAGAGCCCCGGAATCGGCCAGGCGGCGATGGTCGCCGACGTGGCGGCCGAGGTATACGGCTTGCCGACATACGCCGAGAGCCCGACGCCGAAGATCGTGAGCGAGAGGCCCGTTGCGACCTGGTTGGCCAGCATCGTGAGCACGAGAAAGCCGAACAGCAAGGCCATGACGATTCCTGCGGCCATGCCCGCAACGAGGCCGACCCAGGGACTGCCAGTTATGGTCGTGACCGCGTAGCCCGTGACGGCGCCCATCAGCATCATGCCTTCGACGCCGAGGTTGAGCACGCCCGACTTCTCCGTGACGAGTTCGCCCACGCCCGCGAACAGCAGCGGAATGGCGGCGGTGACGGCGCTCGAGGCGAGCGAGCTGGCTTGCTGGATATCCATGTCGTGTGGCCCGTTTGATTGTTCTGGATTGCGCTGGTCAGTTCGCAACCGCGACCGGATGACGGCGGCGCACGCGATAGTTTACGAAGAGGTCCGCGCCGAGCAGGCAGAACAGCAGCAGCCCCTGGAACACGCCGGAAAGCGCCTGCGGCAATTGCAGCGATGTCTGCACGGCTTCGCCGCCCAGGTAGAGCAGCGCCATCAAGAGGCTTGCGAGCACGATGCCGACCGGGTGCAGACGCCCCACAAACACGACGATGATCGCCGTGAAGCCGTAGCCCGGCGACCACGTCGCCTGCAGCTGGCCGATGGGGCCGGCAATCTCGCCCATGCCCGCCAGGCCCGCGAGGCCGCCGGACAGCAGCAGCGAGGTCCAGATCGTCTTTTTCTCCGAAAAACCCGCATAGCGCGCCGCGAGCGGCGCGAGCCCGCCCACGCTCATGCGATAGCCTGCGAAGCTGCGGCGCATGAAGAGCCACACGAGCGGAATGGCCGCGAGCGTCAGGAAGATCGATGCGTTCACGCGCGTGCCGCGCAGCCAGTGGATGCGCCAGTCGCCGCCGAAGGTCGGAAAGAGCGCGTCGCCGCTGAACATTTCGGAGAGCGGAAAGTTCATGCCTTGCGGGTCGCGCCACGGACCGCTTACGAGCCAGATCAGCAGTTGCGTGGCGACGTAGGTGAGCATCAGGCTCGTGAGGATCTCGTTGGTGTTGAAGCGGCTCTTGAGCCACGCGGGAATCGCCGCCCACGCCATGCCGCCCAGCACGCCCGCGAACATCATCAGGAAGAGGATCCACCAGCCCGTGGCTTGATCGAAATGGATCGCCACGCCGCTCGCCGCGATGCCACCCAGCACCATCTGCCCTTCCGCGCCGATGTTCCACACGTTGGCGCGATATCCCGCCGCGAGACCGAGCGCGATCAGGCATAGCGGCGAAGCCTTGAGCAAGAGCTCGGACCAGCCGTTGATGCTCGAAAGCGGTTCGATGAAGAACGCGTGCATCGCCTGCAAGGGATCGCGGCCCACGAGGCCGAAGATCAGGAAGCCGATGGCGAGCGTGAGCAGCGCCGCAATCAGCGGCACGGCGATGCGCACCGTGCGCGACGGCGTCGTGCGGGCTTCGAGTCGGTACGGGAAGATCATGGTCGTGAAGTCGCTGGTCGGTCTCGGGTGGTCGATGTGCTTGCGCGTGTTGTTATGGGTCGCCTGTCACGCGTTCGCCACGGTCTGCGCGGGCGGCTCGCCGTCAGGCCTGCCGCCGCCATCTCCGCGGTCGGCGCGCTCGCCGAAGAGGCCCGCCATCCAGCGGCCGATTTCCTCGGCGTTCGTCTCGCCGGTCAAACGCGCCGGCGAAAGGCGTCCGCCCGCGAGCACGGCAATGCGGTCGCAGATGTCGAAAAGCTCTTCCAGTTCTTCCGAGATCACGAGTATCGCCACGCCGCGAGCCGAAAGATCGAGCAACTGCTGGCGAATGAATGCGGCCGCGCCCACGTCCACGCCCCAGGTGGGCTGCGCGACCACGAGCACCTTCGGCGCCTGGAGAATCTCGCGCCCCACGATGTACTTCTGCAGATTGCCGCCCGAGAGGCTTTGCGCGAGCGCGTCCGGACCGCCGCAGCGCACATCGAACGCGCCGATGCAGCGCTCGGCGAACGCGCGCATCGCGCCGGTCCTGAGCCAGCCCGAGCGCACCATGCCTTCGCGGTGTGCCGTGAGCAAGGCGTTTTCGGCAAGCGACATGGCCGGGACGGCACCGCGCCCCAGCCGCTCCTCCGGCACGAACGCGAAGCCGAGCTTGCGGCGCGCCCCGGCCGAAAGGCGTCCCGCGGGCTTGCCGCAAATCCTGACGGCATCGGCGCTCACTCCATGACGGGCCGCTTGCGCCTCGCCCGAGAGCGCGGCGAGCAATTCCGCCTGGCCGTTGCCCGAGACGCCGGCGATACCGAGTATCTCGCCCGCATGCACGCTGAACGAAACATCGTTGAGCGAGGTGCCGAACGGATCGTCGCTCGGCATCGACAGATGCTGCGCTTCGAGCAGCACGTCGCCGGGCGCGTGCGCGCGCCGCGTGTAGTCGGGCAGTTCGCGCCCAACCATCAACCGCGCGAGCGACGCATGCGTTTCTTCGCGCGGTATGACGCGGCCCGTGACCTTGCCGCCGCGCAGCACGGTGGCCGTGTCGCAAAGCGCCTGGATTTCGTCGAGCTTGTGGCTGATATAGAGAATGCTGCAGCCTTCGGAAGCCAGTCGCCGCAGCGTGCCGAACAGCTTGCGCACCGCTTGCGGCGTGAGCACCGAGGTCGGTTCGTCCATGATCAACAGACGCGGATTCTGCAGCAGGCAGCGCACGATCTCGACGCGCTGACGTTCGCCCACCGTGAGGCTATGCACATGGCGCTGCGGATCGACATCGAGGCCGTATTGCGCCGACACCTCGCGAATCCGCTTGCCGAGCGTTTTCAGGTCGAACGGTTCGTCGAGCGAGAGTGCGATGTTTTCGCCGACGGTAAGCGTTTCGAACAACGAAAAATGCTGGAACACCATGCCGATGCCGAGCTTGCGCGCCGCAGCCGGACTCGCAATTTCGACGGCCTGGCCTTCCCAGCGGATCTCGCCCGCGTCCGGCCGCACCGCGCCGTAGACGATCTTCATGAGCGTGCTCTTGCCCGCGCCGTTCTCGCCGAGCAAGGCGTGGATTTCGCCAGGCGCGACCGAGAGCGTGACATCGTCGTTCGCGCGCACCGCCGGGTACTGCTTCGTGATGCCGGCAAGCGCGAGGCGCGGCACACCACTGCCGTCTTGCGCACGCGATGCCTGACGTGAAGAAGAATCACCCATGGAGGTTCCGCCGATGTACGTTATTGCTGTCTGTTAACCGTTTGACGCTGGCCGCCGCGCGCCGCCGTGCGGGGGTGACGATACCTGTTAGCCCTGCGAAGGTCGAGCCGCCAAAAATCGCTGTTGCCTCGCTGCACGGGCGAAGCGGCGCGAGCCTCGGGGTAAGCCTTGCTTGACGCCACTTTTTGTCCATATTAAAAACGATATACTCCCAAGCCTCATCGATCAGCCAGAACATATAATTCGGAGAATTCATGAGTCAGCAACGCGAGGCGATCGACACGTACCTCTTGCGCGTCTTGCACACGCTTCTGATGGAGCGCAGCGTGACACGCGCGGCCGTCAAGCTCAATCAGTCCCAGCCCGCAATCAGCGCGGCGCTTCGGCGCCTGCGCGACATCACCGGCGACCCGCTCCTCGTGCGCGGCAAGTCCGGCATGGTGCCGACCGAGTACGGCCTGCGCCTGCTCGAACCCGTCCAGAACGCGCTGCGCGAGATCGAGCGCATCCGCTTCCAGCAGCACAATTTCGATCCGGCCACCTCCATCCGCTGCTATCGGATTGGCTGTCCTGACTATCTGAACGTCCTGTTCGTACCGACCGTGGTCGAGCGCTTTCGCCAGGCCGCGCCCAACGCCACGCTCGAATTTCACTCGCTCGGGCCTGCGTTCGACTACGAGCTCGCGCTCGAGGAAGGCAAGCTCGATATCGTCATCGGCAACTGGCCCGAGCCGCCCGAACAGCTGCATCTCTCGAACCTGTTCGTCGACCAGATCGTCTGCCTGATGAACAACGCGCACCCGTTCGCCAAGCGCGGCGGGCTCACGCTCGACCAGTATCTGAACGCGCCGCATCTCGCGCCCACGCCCTACTCCGTGGGCCAGCGCGGCGCCATCGACGTACATCTCGCGCGCGAGCGCCTCAAGCGCCACGTGGTCGTCACGCTGCCCTACTTCAATCTCGCGCCCTACGTGCTCGTGAAGTCGGACCTGGTCTTTACGACCACGCGCCTTTTCGCCGACCACTATGCGCGGTTCTTGCCGCTCACGGTCGTGCCCGCGCCGCTCGACTTCCCGCCGATGCAGTACTACCAGTTGTGGCACGAACGCTGTCATTACTCGGACGAAGTACGCTGGTTGCGCAGCCTCATCGCCGAAGCGACGAAAACGCTGATCGACAAGCCTTGAGTTGCACGGCCGCACGTTGCGGCGGCCGCTTGACCTGATCAACACACCTGAGCGTTGCGCGCTTGACTGCCTCAGCGCGCCATCTGCACGAGCTGTGCCGCGAGCCGGTTATGCCGCTCGATGACCGGCCCAAGCTCCACCGTCTGCAACACGCCCTCCTTCACGACCACGCGCCCGCCGATCACGCTCAGCGCGACCTGTGAGGGTGCGCAGAAGACGAGCGCGGCGACCGGGTCGTGCAGCGCGCCCGCGAAAAGCGGCTGGCGCAGGTCGAAGGCCACGAAGTCGGCCGCCATGCCGGGTGCGAGCGCGCCAATGTCGTCGCGGCCCAGCACCTGGGCGCCGCCGAGCGTCGCGATTTCGAGCGCCTCGCGCGCCGTCATGGCGTCCGGGCCGAAGCCCACGCGCGCGAGCAGCATGGCCTGGCGCGCCTCGGCCACCATCTGCGCGCCGTCGTTCGACGCCGAGCCATCCACGCCGAGGCCGACCGGCACGCCAGCGAGCCGCATCTTTTTCACGGGCGCGATGCCCGAGGCGAGCCGCATGTTCGAGCACGGGCAATGCGCGACGCCGGTGCCGGTCCGGCCGAACAAATCGATGCCGTGGTCGTCGAGCTGTACGCAGTGCGCATGCCACACGTCGCGGCCCACCCACCCGAGATCCTGTGCGTATTCGGCGGGCGTCATGCCGAACTTTTCGCGGCTGTAAGCAATGTCGTTGACGTTCTCGGCGAGATGCGTGTGCATCGACACGCCGTAATGCCGCGCGAGCACCGCCGATTCGCGCATCAGGTCGCGGCTCACCGAGAACGGCGAGCAGGGCGCCACAACGACGCGCAGCATCGCGTACCGGCCCTCGTCGTGATACGTCTCGATGAGGCGCTGTGTGTCGGCGAGAATCGCGTCCTCGCGCTCGACCACGGCATCGGGCGGCAAGCCGCCGTCTTTCTGGCCGACGCTCATGCTGCCGCGGCTCGCGTGAAAGCGCATGCCGATGTGTTGCGCAGCGCGAATGCTGTCGTCGAGGCGGCTGCCATTCGGATAGATGTACAGATGATCGCTGGACGTCGTGCAGCCCGAGAGCAGCAGCTCCGCCATCGCGGTGAGCGTGGAGACCTCGATCATCTCGGGCGTGAGGTTCGCCCATACCTTGTAGAGACTCGTGAGCCAGCCGAACAGTTCGGCATCCTGCGCGGCCGGCACGGCGCGCGTGAGGCTCTGGTACATGTGGTGGTGCGTATTGACGAGCCCCGGCGTCACTAGGTGGCCGCTGGCGTCGATCACCTCGTCTGCCGTGGCGGGCAATTCCGCCGTCGGGCCGACCGCGACGATGCGGTTGCCTTCGACGTAGAGGCCGCCGCCGCGAATCTCACGGCGCGCGCCATCCATCGTCACCAGCATGTCGGCGTTTTTCACCAGCAACGTCTTGCCAGGCTTTTGCGGGTCTTGCGGGTTTTGCCGCTGTGCGAGTGTGGGTTCCATCGTCCTTATTCGCTCCGTTGTCGTGCCGCCGCGAGCCTTGGCCCTTCCTTCGGACTCGCGCACGGCGTGTGAACCAGACGCCCTCGCCTCGCCGGCCGGACTCGCCGGTCGCCCAGGCGCCCGGTGCCGACGCGTCCCGACGAGGACGCCGCTGGCCCGGTTACCCGGCGTCCACCGCCGTCTTCGGGACGCGCAGCACGCGCTGCGCATGGCCTCTACGATCCGCAACCAAAATAGTCGTGGCAATTCGCGCCACTGCGATACCCACATTTACACCACGCATATAAAGGTCGATTTTTGGCGTCGCTACGATACAAACAAGGGTCGCCTGAATCCAGGGCGCAATGAGCGACAGGCACCCAGGGCTCACCCTCATGCGCGTAGCTTTATCTTTCCTATCGCTCGCGCGCGCCGGGTGCGATCGTTCTTAAAATGCGTTCACGGCGCTCGCTTCGATCCGCCGACGGGTATGTAGCCACTGACGTGGAGCCTCGATCCGCCGCAATGCATCATGCATGGGATCGGGGGCTGCCGCTGAAACCTCGCAATCGCACCAGGCACTCACAAGGAAAACTGCGAATGGGCAAGCTGACTACCCACGTGCTCGACACCGCGAACGGCCGTCCCGGCGCGGGCATCAAGGTCGAGCTCTTTGCGCTCTCGGGCGACGCGCGCCGCGCGCTCAAGACCGTCACCACCAATGACGACGGCCGCTGCGACGCGCCGCTGCTCGAGGGCGAAGCACTCGCCAAGGGCGAATACGAACTTGTGTTCCATGCCGGCGACTATTTCGCCGCTCTCGGCACGAAGGTGCCCGAGCCGCGCTTCGTCGACCGCGTGGTGTTGCGCTTCGGCATCGCCGACGCCGGTTCGCACTACCACGTGCCGCTACTCGTTTCGCCGTGGTCGTACAGCACCTATCGGGGCAGCTGAGCGGGCCCTGGGCGGCCACCGCAATACATTCTCATAGGGCATTCCGGGCGATCTTCTAGCCCGGGTCATCAAGCCCAAGGACATACGAACAACAACGGCAGCGCAGCAGCGCAAGGGTCGTCCAGCGGCACCGACGCTACGCAGCGCGCTCATACCCCGCAGTTAGCGCGTGCGTTCAGGCGCGCGCGCAATGCATCAGGACTGGAGACGTTTCATGGAAGGCTTTATTACCGATTGGCTGAACCTCGCGCTGCGCTGGTTCCACGTCATCGCGGCGATCGCCTGGATTGGCGAGTCGTTCTATTTCGTCGCGCTCGACAACAGCCTCAAACCGCCCACGGACCCGAACCAGCGCCGCCGCGGCGTGTTCGGCGAGCTGTGGCACGTGCACGGCGGCGGCTTCTACAACATGCAGAAGTACACCGTGGCGCCGCCTGAAATGCCCGACGACCTCCACTGGTCGAAGTGGCCGTCGTACACCACATGGCTGTCGGGCGCGTCGCTCTTCACGGTGCTCTACCTCATGGCGCCGAATACGTATCTCATCGACAAGAACGTGCTCGATATGGGCCCGGTCGTCGCGATCTTCTCGGCGCTCGGTTTCCTCGCCGCGGGCTGGATCGTCTATGACTCGCTGTGCCGCGTGCTCGGCACGAAGGACAAGCTGCTGGGCGTGTGCGTAGGCATCTATGTCGTGATCGCGGCCTACCTCGCGTGCCACATTTTCTCGGGCCGTGCTGCGTACCTCATCATGGGTGCGATGCTCGCGACGATCATGTCGGCCAACGTGTTCTTCGTCATCATCCCGGGCCAGCGCAAGATGGTCGCCGCGATGCTCAAGGGCGAAGTGCCGAATCCGATCTACGGCAAGCGCGGCAAACAGCGCTCGGTGCACAACACCTATTTCACGCTGCCCGTGGTGTTCGCGATGCTGTCGAACCACTACGCGATGACCTACGCCCACGCCTACAACTGGGCCGTGCTCGTCGTGATCATGCTGGCCGGCGCGCTGATTCGCCAGTTCTTCGTGATGCGTCATCGTGGTCAGCAGCTCTGGTATCTGCCGATCGGCGGCGTGGCACTGATGTTCGTCGCGCTAGTTTGGACGCTGCCGCGTCCGGTCGTGCCGCAGGCCGAAGCCGCGAACGCGCCGTCGCTGAGGGTTTCCGATATCCAGCCGATCCTGCAGCAACGCTGCGCATCCTGTCACTCGGCCCATCCGACGCTGATGGGTGCCGCACCCGCAGGCGTGATGTTCGATACGCCCGATGAGATTTCGCAGAACGCACAACGCCTGTATCAGCAGGCTGTGACGCTCAAGGCGATGCCGCTAGGCAACGTCACGCACATGACCGACGACGAGCGGCAGAAGATCGCGATGTGGTTCCAGGGCGGCGCGAAGCAATGACGGTAGCTGGCAGCGCGATTGGTTTGCATCGCGCTACGTGAGTTGCGACGGGAAGGACCCGAAGTGCGATGCGCTTCGGGTCCTTTCTCTTTTGGTACGGTTTCTTTGCTGAAGAGCTTGCGCGTTGGGCGGCGATGCGCAGGTGCGCATCACCCAGTCAGGCGCCCACCGAACGTATGGAACGTGTATGACGCGAGCCTCGCCAACTGGCCCGCTCGAAGCAATGAAGCATCGAGCGGCGCACACAGCCATGCATGACTCGCCAAGCTTTAACGCGCCCTGAGCAGCCGGCTCGACCTGGACCACCACCGTACTTCATCCGCCAGACGCAAAAAAGCCACGGTCTCGACCGTGGCTTTTCCAGCTGATACGGACTGCTGCGTAATTTCCTGAATCAGCGCGTCGCTGCCTTCATCGCGTCTTCTGTCAACCAAAATGACTCCGCCAGATCCTGCTCGTTGAGATTGAGCCCGTCTCCACCTCGATCGACGACGATGAAATCGCTCACCTCGCCCAACGCGATCAGCGGATGATGCCAAACGCCCTTCGCATAATTCACGCCCTGCCAGCCGCGCGAAACGAAAGCACGAATCTGCGTGACGTCCAGCTCGCCCGCCGGCGCGACCACCACCAGATACGGCTTGTCGTTGAGCGGCACGAACGCCTGGCTGCCCAGTGGATGCCGTTCGAGCATCTTCACTTCGAACGGCAGCTCCCGCGGCTGCCCGCGAAAAAGATTCACGAGCGTGCGGCCGCCCTGGTCGGTCACATCCACGTTCGCGAGATCGTGAAAGCGGATGGTCGTGCCCAGATTGATCGGAATCTGCTTCGCGCCCGCGAGCTCGATCACATCGCCGAAGGGTGCGAACGCCTCGGGCGTGAGCGGCTCGATGGTCAGCGTCGTCCTTGTTTCACTCATGATGGCCTCGTCAGCGTATCAGGCGAGCGTGCCCCAGAGGCGTACACGCGAAACGCCGCCGTCCGGGATGATGTTGAAGCGCACATGCGTAACCGGGCCGAGCGCCGCGAGCTCGCTTTCGTAGTAGTGCTGCTTGTCCATCTGCAGCTTCTGCTCGCCGAGCAGCACCGGCCAGAACATGGCCTGGGTCACGAGCGAACTGTCCGTGCCGCCCACCACGCGCGCGGCCTGGAACGAGCAGCGGTCGGGGTAGTTGCCCTTGAAGTGCGCCGTATCGACTTCGATCTTCTTGATGATGCCCGGCTGCGCGAGCGCGATGATCGCCCAGTCGTTGCCCGGTTCCCGGCGGCGGCGCGTTTCCCAGCCGTCGCCCATGTTCATACCGCGGCCCGGCATGAGCAGCGTGGAGGCCATGCCAAAGTGCTGGTTGTTCGCGCCAACGAGGTACGCGCCGTTTTCCATCGCGGCCAGGTCGAACATTTCGGTGCGGCTCGCGCCCGCCCAGTCCACCTGCGGCTGGCCGTACACGCGCAGACGCGCGATGCCGCCATCGGGATAGATATTCACGCGCAGGTGCGTGTACGGCTTGTCGCTGGACACTTCCACGTAATGGTGGCTATTGCCGTTCAACGACGTCGAGGGAACGATCTCCGTCCATTGTGTCGTGGCAGTGGGTGCGCCATCGGGCACATACGCGCCCTCCACCGATGCCGCCGGCGGGTAGTTGCCCGTGAAGTGGCTCGTGTCGATATCGAGGCCCTTGATGACGCCGGGGCGCGCGAACTTCACGATGCACCAGTCGTAGCCGGTCGTGCGCTTGCGGCGCGTTTCCCAGCCGTCCATCCACTTGCCGTGTTCGTCGTACTTGCCCGGAATAAAGACGGCCGGCTCCGGATTGAGCATGCGATCCTTCGGTGCGAAGAAGTCGTCGCTCGCCTCGAGCGCCTGCGCGCCCAGGCGCGGGTCCGCGAGATTCACGAAGCGGCGCGTGAAATCGGGGGCGTTGGGGTCGAGAGTCGGGAGTGCCATCGTTGTCTTCCTTCGTGTCTTTTCTGTAGATCAAAACGGCGCTGCACCCCCTCGCGAAAAGCCGGCGGGCGCATCGCCACGTTACGCGTCGATCAGCTCGTCCAGCCTGAAGCGCGCAATGCGGTAAATCTGGTCGAGGCTCGCGCGCAATTCATCGGTGCGGCTGTTGTTCACGCGCGCCTCGAAGTTGGCCATGATGCCGTGGCGGTCATAGCCGCGCACCGCGAGAATGAATGGGAATCCGAACTTCTCGCGATACGCGCCATTGAGCGCGAGCAGCTTGTCGAACTCTTCCTGCGTGCACTGGTTCAGACCCGCGCCGCTTTGCTCGCGCGTGGATTCGGCGGTCAGCTCGCCGCGCACGGCGGCCTTGCCCGCAAGCTCCGGGTGGGCGTTGATGAGCGCAAGCTGCTGCACCTCGCCCGAGGTTTCCACGGCCTGCGACATGGTGCGATGCAGCGCGTCGATGCTCGCAAACGGGCGCTGCTGCGCGGCCGCAGCGGCGACCCAGGGCGAGTGCTCGAAGATGCCTGAAAGCGCCGCCACGAAGGCGTCGACCGAGGCTTGATTCAGCTGTTCGAGGGTGTAGTGCATTGCCTTCATGCGGCGGCCCCGCGGTGGTCGTTCTGCTGCGGTTGATAGGGATGATGTTCGCGCCAGTGCCGCGCGATGTCCACGCGGCGCGTGACCCACACGTGCTCGTGCTTTTCGATGTGATCGAGAAAGCGCTGCAGCGCGCGAAAACGCCCAGGGCGCCCGAGCAGCCGGCAGTGCATGCCGATCGAGAGCATCTTCGGCGCTTCGTCGCCTTCCTCGTAGAGCACGTCGAATGCGTCGCGCAAATAGGTGAAGAAGTGATCCGCCGTGTTGAAGCCCTGGGGCGAAGCGAAGCGCATGTCGTTCGTGTCGAGCGTGTAAGGCACAATCAGTTGCGGCGCCGACTTGCCGCCTGTGACCTCGACGTCCATCCAGAACGGCAGGTCGTCGCCGTAGTAATCGGAGTCGTAGAGGAAGCCGCCATACTCGGCCACGAGGCGATGCGTGTTCGGGCTGTCGCGCCCCGTGTACCAGCCGAGCGGGCGCACACCCGTCACGCGCTCGATCGCTTCCATGCCGAGCTTAATATGCTCGGCCTCTTTGGCCGGCGAAACGTCCTGGTAGTGAATCCATCGATACCCGTGGCACGCGATCTCGTGACCCAGCTCGACGAACGCGCGCGCGACTTCGGGATGACGCTCGATCGCCATGCCCACGCCGAACACGGTGAGCGGCAAACCGCGCTTTTCGAATTCGCGCAGGATGCGCCACACGCCCGCGCGCGAGCCATATTCGTAGATCGACTCCATGCTCATATGGCGCGCGGGATACGCTGCGGCGCCCACGATTTCGGAGAGGAACTGCTCGGAGCCGGGGTCGCCGTGCAGCACGCAGTTTTCGCCGCCCTCTTCGTAGTTGAGCACGAACTGCACCGCGACGCGCGCCTGGCCGGGCCAGTTGGCCTGCACCGGATGCCGGCCATAACCGATCAGATCGCGGGGATATTGGGGATCGAGTGGCATGCTGGTCGAATCAATCGAATAGAGAGGATGAAACGAAATATCCGCGCAACGGCGAGGCGCCGTGAAGCGGCCGCCGGCGCTGCTTTGCGAGGCCTGGCGGACGGTCCGCGCAACCTGCTTACAGGACCGGACCAGTGTAGCGAAATCACCCGTACGCGCCCATACGCACGCTCAGATAGTACGGGTCAAGCGAGGTGTATGTGGCCGCCCGATTCGGCGTCACCCGGGCGGCCAGCTCGCTTTGCACGCGTTGCGCGTTTACCCGTAGCGCAGCGGCCGCACGGGCGGCGGCGTTTCCGTGACCGGGGTTGGATTTACCGGGCTGAATCGCGCGAATTCGCCGTCGTAACGCTTGGCGAGCGGCCGTGCGAAGTCGCCGCGCTTGGCGGTCGTGAGGCGCAGCGCGATGAGCGCCTCCACCCACTTCACGGCGGCCGTCACGCCGTCGACCACCGGCACGCCGAGTGCGTCCTCCACCTGCGCGCACAAGCTCGTCATGCCCGCGCAACCGAGCACGATCGCGTCCGCGCCATCTTCTTCGAGCGCGCGGCGGCACTCGTCGACAATCGCGCGGCGCGCGGCCGATCCCGGTTCATCGAGTTCGAGCACGGCCACGTCGATCGCGCGCACGTTGCGGCAAAAACGCGTCATGCCATAGCGCTCGGCAAGGTGCCAGGCCATGGCGCGTGTGCGCGAGAGCGTCGTCACGACGGAGAAGCCCGGCGCAAGCACGCTCGCCGCATGCATCGCGGCTTCCGCGATGCCCACGACGGGCCCGCGCGCCAACTCGCGCGCCGCGTAAAGGCCCGGGTCGCCAAAGCACGCGATCACGTAGCCGTCGAAGCCTTCGCGCTCGCCCGCCTCCACTTCGGTGAGCAGACCGGGCGTGGCGAGCGCCTCGTCGTAATAGCCTTCGATCGAGGGCGGGCCCATCGTCGGGCTCACCGCAACCACCTCCGTGCCCGGTGCGATCACGTCGCGAGCGCACTGCTCCATCGCGGAGGTCATACGCTGCGTGGTGTTCGGATTGATCAATTTGATGCGCATTTCGGTTCCTTCGTCGATGCCTGGCTTTGCGTGAAGCTCATGCGTTTGCGCGAGCGCGTTCGCCCATCGTGAGCGCGCGATAGAACAACGCGCTGAGCGCGGCGCCAATGAACCAGGTGAAGTTCGCCGCGCCGCCGAGCGAAGGCACCATCACGCAGAGAATCGCGATCACCGCTGCCGGCAGCAAAGCCGATACCGCGCGCCAGTTCACGCCGTTGCGATACCAGTACGCCCCCTTCGGCGACACCGAGTAGAGATCATCTACGGCAAGACGTCCGCGCTTCACGAGATAAAAATCGACGATCAGGACACCGTACAAAGGCCCGATGAAGGCGCCAAGCACGTCGAGCGTGTAGTGAATCACAGCCGGGTTGTTGAAGAGATTCCACGGCGTGATGAAGATCGAGGCCACGGCGGCGAGCATGCCACCCGCACGCCAGCTAATGAGCCGCGGCGCGACGTTGGAAAAATCGAACGCGGGCGAAACGAAGTTCGCGACGATGTTGATGCCGATGGTCGCAATCGTGAACGTGAGCGCGCCGAGAATCACAGCGGTCGGATGATCGATGCGGCTGACCGTTTCGACGGGATCAGTAATCAGTTCTCCGAACAGGGGGAGCGTAGCCGACGTCGTGATGACCGTGACGAGCGAGAATGCGAGAAAGTTGACCGGCAGCCCCCAGAAGTTGCCCTTATGAACGCTCTTGAGCGACTTGCCATAGCGCGAAAAGTCGCCGAAATTGAGCATCGGACCCGAGAAATACGACACCACGAGCGAGATCGCTGTGATCATCACGGGAATCACTTCGGTACCGTGATATTTCACCTGGCCAAGATTCAGGCCGATGTTGTGCCAGCCCGCGCGATACACCATGTAGCCCGCGAGCGCGAACATCACGACATAAACCGCCGGCCCCGCGAAGTCGATGAACTTCTTGATGGTCTCCATGCCGTTCCAGAACACGAACGCCTGAAGCACCCAGAGCGTCATGAAGCCGGCCCAGCCTATCGCGGAAAGCCCGAGCATGCCGTGCTTGTGCACGTCGGCGTAAGGCATGAGTTGCGGAACGAACTTGAGCACGACGATCACGAGCGCGCTCGAAGCGAGATAGGTCTGGATGCCGTACCACGCTACGGCGATGAGACCGCGAATCACGGCGGGAATGTTGGCGCCGAGCACGCCGAAGGTGCCGCGACACGCCACCGGGTACGGCACGCCGTGACGCTGGCTCGGCCGCGCGATCAGGTTGCAGAGCACATTGACGATGGAGATGCCGACGATCAGCGCGACGAGCACTTGCCAGCTCGTGAGGCCGAGCGCGAAGAGGCTCCCCGCGAACACATACCCGCCGACGCTATGCACGTCGGACATCCAGAACGCGAAGATGTTGTACGCGCCCCAGGTCTGCTCCTTGAGCGGTGCAAGGTCGTGGTTGTAGAGCCGCTCGCTGTAGCCGGCCGGCAAGCGCAGATTATCTGCGGACTCGCTGCTTTCGCCGGATTCGAAGTTGGGCACTGCCGGACTGCCAGGTGACGCGCTGAACTGAGCCATGATCCGCTCCTTGGATGGATATGCCGACGGAAAAAAGACGCCTGAACGCCTCGAAACGCGTGCGTACCGCCGCTGGACGCGGCCGCCGCGATATCCCCGAATGGTCTGGCCTTCGCAGGCACCGCGCCGGTCGCCGCTTGCGGGCGCCCTGTAACGCTGTGCTTGTTCGAGCCGTACGCATGCCCTGCATGCGCCCCACTCCATCCTTTTCAGCCGCGGCGGCCACCGTTCGGAGTGGTCCACCGCGCTTTACTGCAATCCTTTACTTCAATCCGTTCCAGTGCCGCGCCAGAAGCGCATCAGCGTGCAAGCGAGGTCGCCTCACGAGCGCTGAACACTTCCTGCAAGTCGACCGAAGCGCCAGCCGGCCGGTCGAGCATCCTGAGCTCGACACCCTGCAAATGGCGCACCATGAGGTCGACGGCGGCTTGCTCGTCGCCGGCCTCGAGCGCCGCGAGAATCGCCTCGTGATCGTCGAACGAACACGGACTGCGTCCCGGCGATTCGTAGAGCGCTGAAATCAGCGTCGAGCGCGCCACGAGCCCGCCCAGGCAATCGCACAGCACCGTATTGCCGGTGAGCGTGGCCAGCGACGTATGAAACTCGCCCGAAAGGCGGATCCACGTCGGAAAGTCGCGCCCCTCAAAGGCCTTGCGCTCGCGCCTGATCGTCTCGCCGATGGTCTTCAGCCGACGGCTGCTGTGCTGCGCGCTGCAGATGCGCCCCACCACTGCCAACTCGATGATCCGCCGCATCTCAAACACCTCGTGCACCTCCTGGAGCGACGGGCTTGCGACGAACGCGCCACGATTGGGCTCCAGATCCACGAGATGGTCCTTCGCGAGCAGCGCGAGCGCCTGGCGGATCGGGCCACGCTTCACGCCGAATACTTCGCACAACTGCGCTTCAGTCAACTTCGCGCCGGGCGGCAGCCGGTGCTCGAGAATCGCGGCGCGGATTCGCGCGGCGATTGCCTCGGGCTTCATGCCGGTTGCTTCGGCGTCGATATCGGTCTTTCGCATGGCTCGGGTCTCTATGGTGGGTATCCTAGGGTGGACATAAATATTGTCAACAATTTTGTGGGCGAACCTGGGGAAGATCCCCACCTGCGCGTCGGCTGCCACATGCCTCTTATCGGTGAAACGCGCTTTATTTCGGGGAATTTAGCACCTGCATGGTGATTCGTCGCCCCAATCCGGTCACATTTTTTGTCAACAATTTAGAGAAGAAGCGTTGACGTGAACATTGTCTGATGCCGTCCGGAATTGGCCGTTAGTTGCATAAGACTCCATGAAAAAAGCGCCCGGAAGCGCTTCTGTGCCAGTGCGAAATCAACCCAGATGCGGATACCCGCTCACGGTCAGCTCGAAACCATGTGCGGTGGTGGTCAGCTGCGCCGGCGCGCCCATCGGCAGCGTGACCATATCCGGAATATGGCCGAACGGCAGGCCCGTCACCACCGGAATGCCGACCACGGCACGCACCTGCTCGACCATTTCGCGCAGATCGAAGCCGTTGTCGTAATCGAACTGCTTGTGGCCGATGAAGTCGCCCAGCACCAGGGCTTGCTGGCGAGCAAGAATGCCGGTTAGATGCAGCTGATAAATCATGCGCTCGATGCGGAACGGCTGCTCGTTCACGTCTTCGACGAACAGGATGCCGCCCTCGACCGGCGGCAGGTAAGGCGTGCCGATCAACGAAGTCAGCACGGCCAGATTGCCGCCCCAGAGCGTGCCCGAAACATTCGTCGACTGGGCCTGCGGCGCATTCACCTTGAGCGTGTATTTCGGTTTCGAGAGCGCGTCCCAGAAATGATGCATCGTGAAGCTGCTGAGGCTCTCGGCGCCGAAGTCGCTGCAGAGCATCGGACCGCCGAATGTCGTGAGCCCGGCGCGCGCGAGCAGCGCAAGCTGAATGGCGGTGAAATCGCTATGCCCCACGAACGCAATGGGCTGATCCGTCAAACGCCGTTGCAGTCCGTCGTAATCGAGACCGTGCAGGATGCGCACCGCGCCGTAGCCCCCGCGCACCGCGAGTACGATGTCCGGCAGCTCGCGCGACGGGTCGGCGAGGCGATTAAGTTCGGCCGCGCGCTGGCCATCCGTGCCGGCAAAGCGCTGATAGCGCCGCTCGGTCGCCTGCACGCCGTCGACGTGATGGCCTTGCGCCCGCAACCGCGCAAGCGCGCGGTGCACCGCTTCCTGGTCATGCGGATAACCGGACGGTGCGATCAGTTCAATGGTGCGATGAATGGTCATGTCGAATTCGATTCAACCGTGAGATTCAACCCGCGGGTTCGGCCGGACCGGCACCGCCAGTCCCTTCCTGCGCTTGCTCAGCCTGTTCCAGAGCCGTGCGACGCGCTTCCCGGCTCGCACGCCGGCGATCGGCGAAGAACGCGCGCAGCGCCTCGCCGCACTCGTCCGCCAGCACGCCACCGGACACGCTCGTGTGATGATTCAGTTGCTCGTTGGCGAAGGCGTCGACGACGCTGCCGCACGCGCCGGTTTTCGGGTCATGCGCGCCGAACACCACACGTGCGATGCGCGCGTGCATGATCGCGCCGGCGCACATCAGGCACGGTTCAAGGGTCACATAGAGTTCGCAGCCGGGCAAGCGGTAGTTTCCCAGCGCGTGCGCGCCCGCGCGCAAGACCGCCATTTCGGCGTGCGCGGAGGGATCGTGCGCGCCGATCGGGTGATTGAAGCCCGAGGCGATCACTTCGTCACCGCGCACAAGCACCGCGCCCACGGGCACTTCACCGGCGGCGCGCGCCTCTTCGGCGGCGGCCTGCGCGAGGCGCATGAAATGCCGGTCGCGCTCGGAGACGGGATCGGGTTGGACGTCGGATTGAGGCGCGGCCGCGGACGCCGTCATGAGGGGATCGGCGGGAACCGATCTGGCAGGCAAACCGGCAGCCGGGTGCGCCTCTTCGTGTTCGCCGCCGGGGGCGTCTGGCTGGACGGGACTGCCCGTCACGCGGCCTCCGCCGGGAGCCCCGGGAGGCCGGGCTCGCCCGCTGCGCGTTCGGACAAACGCTCCGCGATGCGGCGGCGATATTCGTGCGGCACGACCATCGGTCCGCCGCGCAAGGATTCGAGCGCCATGTCGAGCGCCAGCATGCGCGCGCGCAGACGGCATTGCGCGGCCTTGTCGCCCACCGTGGCGAGCGCTTCATCGAGGTCGCGCAAGGCCCGCAGCTGTTCGACTGCGGGCGGCACGAAGCCCGCGTTCTTCAGGATGCGGTGGGCTATGCGCACTTCTTCGGGCACGAGCAGGTCGTCGTCGAGCGTCTGCGGCGCACCGGCGCCGGGCAGGTCGTCGAAGTCGCCGCGCGCGGCCGCGGCGGCAATCCGTTGTTCGACGAGGGCATCAAGCAATTTCATCAGCAATCCACTACGTTGCGGCTCACGCATTCTATCAGGGTGAGACCTGGAAGACCGTGCGCGGCTGGCATGTGTGCCATCTACCCCCTGCAGCTTGACAGACTGGCGGTTTATGCGGGATGAATCGGCATGGACGGCGAATCCTGCAATCGTCAGATGGCAGGCGGCGTTGCCGGTGGATGCGGCACCGGCGCGCAGTTCTGGGGCTAGATGCGAAAACGCCGCTGGTGTGTCCGGCTCATACCGGCACACCAGCGGCGCTAGAAGGATATCGGGGCACTCAGCCCCGCCCTTCCCTTAGTCCTTCATTACCTTGCCGACCGCGTCGACCACCACGCTCACGTTTTTCTCGTTCAGGCCTGCCACACACATGCGGCCCGAGCGCAGGACATACACGCCGAACTCCTCTTTCAGGCGCTCGACCTGCTTCTCGCTCAAGCCCGTGTACGTGAACATGCCGCGCTGCTTTACGTAGCGAGCGAGCGCCGCTTCGCTCGCATGCGCGCTCAGGCCGTCGTGAATCGCCACGCGCATGCGCGCAATGCGCTCGCCCATCGCCGTCAGCTCCTGCTCCCACGACGCCTTCAGTTCCGGCGTGCTCAAGACACGAGTGACGATCTTCGCGCCGTGAGTCGGCGGATTGCTGTAGTTCGCGCGCACCGAGCCCGTGAGCTGGCCGAGCACACGGTCGGCGGCCGCCGCATCTTCGCAGATCACGTGCAGGCCGCCGCAGCGTTCGCCGTAGAGCGAGAAGTTCTTCGAGAACGAATTCGCCACGAGCGCCGGCGCACCGCGGCGCGCAAGCTCGCGCACCGCGAACGCGTCATCCTCGAGGCCCGCGCCGAAGCCCTGATACGCCATATCGACGAACGGCAGCAGGTCGCGCTTTTGCAGCACGTCGATCAGTTGCTCCCATTGCGCGCGATCCAGATCGACGCCCGTCGGGTTATGGCAGCACGCGTGCAGCAGCACGACGCTCTTCGCCGGCAGCGCGTCGATGGCCGAGAGCATCGCTTCGAACTTCAGGCCGCCCGTCACCTCGTCGTAGTACGGGTACGTGTTCACCGTGAAGCCCGCGCGCTCGAAGATGAAACGATGGTTCTCCCACGTCGGATCGCTCACCCACACCTGGCTGGTCGCAAAGTAGCGCTTGATAAAATCGGCGCCCACCTTGAGCGCGCCCGAGCCGCCCAGCGTCTGCACGGTCGCGATGCGGCCGGCCGCGCGCGACGGGCAGTCGGCGCCGAACACCAGTGCCTGCACGGCGTCGCGATACTGCGCGAAACCGGCCATCGGCAGATACGGCTTCGGACCCGGCTCCTCGAGAATCGCCGCCTCGGCCGCGTGTACGGCCTTCATGACGGGCAGACGGCCTTCGTCGTCGAAGTAGATGCCAATGCTCAGATTGACCTTGTTCTGACGCGGGTCCTTCTGGAAGTTCTCGTTGAGCGAGAGGATCGGGTCGCCGGGGTAGGCATCGATGTGTTCGAACATGCTGTTTAACTCTCTGGACGAAATTCGGGACGAATATCAGCGCTTACGGAGCCGGCACGCCGCGTTCCAGCGCCGGCGCCGACTTGCGACACCACAGGCGGTAGGCGAGCCCAAGCACGCCCAGCCAGACCGGAATCAGGTACACGGAAATGCGCAGATCCGGAATCAGATACATTACAACGAGAATGCCGCCGAGGAACGCGAGACACACGTAATTCGTCAGCGGATAGCCGAGGCTGCGGAACGTGGTCGTCTGACCCGCGCGCGCCTTCTCGCGGCGGAACTTCAGGTGAATCAGGCTGATCATCGCCCAGTTGATGATGAGCGCGGACACGACGAGCCCCATCAGCAGTTCGAACGCCTTGCCCGGCATGAAATAGTTGATGATCACGCAAGCGGCCGTGACGAACGCCGACACGCCGAGCGCCGCCAGCGGAATGCCACGCCGGCTCACCTTGAGCAGCGCCTTCGGCGCATTGCCCTGCTGCGCGAGGCCGTAGAGCATGCGGCTGTTGCAGTACACGCCGCTGTTGTAGACCGAGAGCGCCGCCGTCAGCACGACGAGATTAAGCACGTCGGCCACGAGGTCGCTGTTCATCGCGTGGAAGATCAGCACGAAGGGGCTGCCGCCGGCCACGACCTTCTGCCACGGGTAGAGCGAGAGCAGCACGCCGAGCGCGCCGATGTAGAAAATCAGGATGCGGTAGATCACCTGATTCGTCGCGCGCGGAATGCTATGCGAGGGATCATCGGCCTCTGCCGCGGTGATGCCGACCAGCTCCAGCCCACCGAACGAGAACATCACGACCGCCATGGCCATGACGAGACCCGAGACGCCGTGCGGGAAGAAGCCGCCATTGCGCCAGAGGTTCGACACGCTCGCCTCGGGACCGGCCGAGCCCGAAAACAGCAGCCAGCCGCCGAAGGCGATCATGCCGACAATCGCGAGCACCTTGATGATGGCGAACCAGAATTCGAGCTCGCCGTACGACTTCACACTCGTGAGGTTGATGGCGTTGATGACCACGAAGAACACGAGCGCCGAGACCCACGTGGGCAAAGTCGGCCACCAGTAGTGCATGTAGATGCCGACCGCCGAAAGCTCGGCCATGCTCACGAGGATGTAGAGCACCCAGTAGTTCCAGCCGGAGAGAAAGCCCGCGAACGGGCCGAAATACTTGTCGGCGAAATAGCTGAACGAACCGGCGACGGGCTCGTCCACGACCATCTCTCCCAGTTGCCGCATGATGAAGAACGCAATGATGCCGGCGATGCCGTAGCCGAGCAGCACCGAAGGGCCGGCGGTCTGAATCGTCTGCGCAATGCCGAGGAACAGGCCCGTGCCGATCGCCCCGCCCAGCGCAATGAGCTGGATGTGGCGATTCTTGAGGCCGCGTTTTAGCTGGCCGCGATTTTCACGCGTGTCGTTTGAAACCATGTCTCTTCCTGTCTCCGACTTATCTGCGCGGGGCCAAAGCATCCGGGTGGGACGCCGGCTCCGCTTCACGAAATAAAATTGCGCGCACAACGTTCTGCGCGGGCGCGCTGCCAAGCTTGGGGGTATTGGCCGCCAGCCCGATCGGGTGCGCCCAGTGTATAGTTGGCGCGGAAAAATATGATTTCATCTCGTACGCAGGCAAACCCTGATTGATACAATTCCCTCTCGCCTTAAACCCATCTCACGCAAGATAAATGCAGAATCTCGCGCTCGATACGATCGACATGCGGCTTCTCGCCGCACTGCAGGAGCACGGCCGCGCTTCGAACCTCGAACTCGCGGCCGCGATCAAGCTCTCGCCCGCGCAGACACTCAGGCGTCACCGGCGGCTCGAGGAGCTCGGCGTGATCCGGCGCTACGAGACACGCCTCGACGCGCAGGCGCTCGGCTTCGGCGTGGTCGCCTTCATTCAGGTAACGATGGAGCGCGGGCACATGCGCGAGCTCATCAAGTTCAAGGAGCTCGTCGCGACGTTGCCGCAGGTGCAGGAGTGCTACTCCGTGACTGGCGATATCGACTACGTTCTGAAGGTGGTGGCGCGCGATCTCAAAGCGCTTTCCGAGTTCCTGCTCGATACGCTGATGCGCGCCCCCGGCGTGAACAGTGTGCAGTCGATCGTCTGCCTCGATGAACTCAAGGGGACGAGCGCGATGCCGCTGGAAGCCTGAGACAAGCGCGCCAGGTCCGCCTGGCGGGGTTTTTCGGCGAAAATGCAATTTTATCTCATCGGCGGCCTGCTAGCGGCGCAGCAGGACCGGCTGATGAAATAGTCTTGCTAAAAGGCCCATCGTGCTCTAAAAAACATGCTAGTTAGCATGTCTACTGGCCACCCTGGACACTGCAACGGGCGGCTTCACAAGCGCGAGCGCGACAGTCCATGAGTCTTCTTGAGCTCAGAGGCGTTTCCAGGCACTTCGGCGCTATTCAGGCGCTGACCGACGTGACGTTGAGCCTGGAACCCGGCCAGGTGGTCGGACTGATGGGCGACAACGGGGCCGGAAAATCCACGCTGGTAAAGGTCATCGCCGGCAACTTCCCGCCCTCCCATGGCGAAGTTCTCATCGACGGCAAGCCCGTTCATTTCGGCAGACCCGTGGACGCCCGCGCCAAGGGCATCGAGGTCGTGTATCAGGACCTCGCGCTCTGCGACAACCTCACGGCGGCGGCCAACGTCTTTCTCGGGCGCGAGCCGCGCATCGGCATATGGCCCTTTCGCGTGCTCGATCACGCGGCCATGTACCGGCGCGCCGCCGAGCTTTTCAAGGAACTGAAGTCCGAAACGCGCCCGCGCGATCTCGTCCGCCAGATGTCGGGCGGCCAGCGGCAGGCCGTGGCGATTGCGCGCACGCGACTGTCCGAGGCGCGGCTCGTGCTCATGGACGAACCCACCGCCGCGATCAGCGTGCGCCAGGTAGTGCAGGTGCTCGACCTCATCAAACGCCTGTCCGAACACGGTATTGCCGTCATTCTCATCAGTCACCGCATGCCTGACGTTTTCGAAGTCGCCCACCGCGTGGTCGTCATGCGGCGCGGGCGCATGGTTGCGGACAAGCAGATCGAAGCCTCTTCGCCGGAGGAAGTCACCGGCCTGATCACCGGAGCCATCGCCGCCGCCTGAAGATGCCCGCGCGCGATTGCGTTGCATGAGGCCGCACTAAGCGCTGAAGCGCCAAGTGCTGCCGACAGCTTTGCATGGGGCAGCACTAAGCGCTGAAGCGCTAAGTGCTGCCGACAGGAGACCCGAAATTGAACGATGCGCCGCAAAGGCCAAACCCGATGCCGACTTTGCTTGACGACCCCCAATCCGCGAAGACCCACACGCGCTGGAGCGGACTGCTCGCGAGCCAGGTGTTCTGGGTGGTGCTGGCGACGCTCGCTGCCTGCGTCCTGCTCTCGTTCGTTACCTCGACGTTCGCCACGCCGCAAAACCTCTTCAACGTCACGCGCAACTTCGCCTTCGTCGCCATTGTCGCGCTGGGGATGATGGCCATCATCGTCACGGGCGGGATCGACATTTCGGTCGGCTCGACGATTGGCCTGAGCGGCATCGTGCTTTCCGTCACGATGAACGCGGGCTACCCGATCTGGGCCGGCATCGGCCTCGGGCTGCTCACTGCGGGGCTGGTCGGCCTCATGAACGGCCTGCTCATCGCATATCTCAACATGCAGCCGTTCGTCGTGACGCTCGGCATGCTGAGCGTAGGCCGCAGCCTCGCGCTCGTGATCTCCGGAAGCCGGACCATCTTCGAATTCGGACCCGACGGGCACAAGCTCCTCGTGCTCGGCGGCGGCAAAACGCTCGGCGTGGCCAATCCCGTGTGGTTTCTGATTGTCCTCGGCGTGCTGTTCTGGTTCGCCTTCGCCTTCACGCGCTGGGGCCGCTATGTCTTCGCGGTCGGCGGCAACCGTCATGCGGCAAATCTCACGGGCGTGCCGGTGCGGCGGGTGATCTGCTCGGTGTATGTGCTGGGCGGCCTGATGGCAGGCGTCGCGGCCATTCTCGAAGTGGGCTGGCTCGGCGCGGTGACCACCGGCCTCGGCACCGGCGACGAACTCCGCGTGATCGCCGCCACGGTGATCGGCGGCACCAATCTCGCGGGCGGCGTGGGCAGCGCGTTCGGCACGATCGTCGGCGCCGCGCTCATCGAGGTGATCCGCAACAGCCTGATCCTGCTCGGCGTGGACTCGTTCTGGCAGGGCACGGTCGTGGGCGGCTTCATCATCATCGCCGTGCTGTTCAACCGGCTCGGCGGCGAGCGGCAAGAAGACTGAACGGATTTCAGGGAGGCGCGGCCGGACTGCACGCGGAACCGCCGGACGTGAGCCATCACAAGAAACGCGACTCGTTGCGCGAGGTTCCGCAGAAAGCCCAAGGCACGGGCGCGGGCTTTCCTTGCGATGACGAAAACTGTACGAGACACGCGCGCCGTACAACCGGCGCCGCACAGGAGGAAACCATGAAGAAAGCGTGGATGTATCTCGCTGCGATCGGGGGGCTCGCCATGCTGGCCTCTTCCGCCTACGCAGCCGACAAGACCCTCGCGCTGGTCGTGAAGGGCCTCGACAATCCGTACTTCGACCTCATGCACCAAGGCTGCGACCGGGCCAACAAGGAGCTCAGCAAACAGGGTTACAACTGCTACTACACCGGCCCCGCGACAGCCGCGGACGAAAGCGCCGAAGTGCAGATCGTCGACGACCTGCTGACCAAGGGCGTCGCGGCGATTGCGATTTCGCCGTCGAACGCGCCGGCCATTGCCGAAGTGATCCGCCGCCGCAACGCGAAGATCCCGATCATCACCGCGGACGCCGATCTGTTGCCGAAGGACCAGTCGTTGCGCAAGTCGTATGTGGGCACCGACAACTACGAGCTGGGCGTAAAGCTCGGCGAGCAGTTGAAGACGCTGATGCCCAAGGGCGGCAACATCTGCCTCGTGATGGGCAACCCCGCGGCCGAGAACATCAACCAGCGCGCCCAGGGCACGCGCGACGTGCTCTCGGGCAAGAAAGGCATCAAGAAGCTGGCGGGCGAAAACAACTGGCACGAGATCAGCGCCTGCCCGCTCTACGTGAACGACGACGCCGCGAAAGCGAACCAGATGATGCAGGACACGCTCACCGCGAACGCCAGCACGCTGCAGGCGTTCGTGTTCGAGGGCGGTTGGCCGCTCTTCGCACCCGAGGCGTACTCGCAGGTCGTCGCGCCGATCATGGACAAGATCAACAGCGGCCAGTTCGTGATCGTCTCAGCCGATACGCTCGGACCGGAGCTGCAGGCCCTCAAGGATCACAAGGTCAATGCGCTGGTCGGGCAGCGGCCTGAGGAAATGGGCTATCAGGCGGCGATGGTGATGCGCGACCTGGCGGAAGGGAAAACGGTGAAACCCATCGTTCACACGGGCCTCGACGTATGCACCTGGAAGAACGCGGATACGTGCCTGAAGCATTGAGCGCATCATTCTGCGCAAGCCGGGCCTTGGATAGCCCGGCTTGCGACGCTTGCCTTACCGTGCACTAGGCCTTGTACGGCACGCGGATGCCCGGCTCGTCGGCCGGAAAGTCCTTCGTGTTGCGCGACACTAGCAGCAGCGAGTGAACCTGAGCAGTCGCCCAGACGATCGCGTCGCGCAGACGCACCTTCTTGGTCCTGCGGATCGTGACGGCGCGGTCTGCAATGCGGTGGTCGAGGTCGAGCACATCGAACGATGCCAGCCAGCCGCGAATCGCCGCCTCGTCGTCCGGCTGCGCGCCGACCATGACCTCCATCCACGTGATCGTGCTGATCGCGCGATATTCGTAACGCGCCAGTTCCTTTTTCGCCTGAAGCCTGCCGCTGAGGTACAACCGGCACGCACCAGAAGCAAAGAAACCCGCGCCGGCACAATGTGCCGGACGCGGGTTTTTTGCATCGCCAGCAGGCTAGCGGGAGAACCTCACTCCCACTCGATCGTCGCGGGCGGCTTGCCCGAGATGTCGTACACCACACGGTTGATGCCGCGCACTTCATTGATGATGCGGTTCGACACGTGGCCCAGCAGTTCGTGCGGCAGGTGCGCCCAGTGCGCCGTCATGAAGTCGAGCGTCTGCACCGCGCGCAGCGCAACGACATACTCGTAGGTGCGGCCATCGCCCATCACGCCCACGCTCTTCACCGGCAGGAACACGGCGAACGCCTGGCTCGTGAGCTCGTACCACGACTTGCCGGTTTCCTTGTCGATCGTGTTGCGCAGCGTCTCGATGAAGATCGCATCGGCACGACGCAGCAGATCCGCAAAATCGCGCTTCACTTCGCCGAGAATGCGCACGCCAAGGCCCGGGCCCGGGAACGGATGGCGATAGACCATTTCGTGCGGCAGGCCGAGCTTCACGCCCAGTTCGCGCACTTCGTCCTTGAAGAGTTCGCGCAGCGGTTCGAGCAGCTTGAGGTTGAGCGTTTCCGGCAGGCCGCCCACGTTGTGGTGGCTCTTGATCGTGTGCGCGGCCTTCTTGCCCTTGCCTGCCGACTCGATGACGTCCGGATAGATCGTGCCTTGCGCGAGCCATTTGGCATCGGTGAGCTTGCCCGCTTCCGTCTGGAACACTTCGACGAACTCCGCGCCGATGATCTTGCGCTTCGCTTCCGGATCGGTCACGCCCGCGAGCTTCGACATGAACGCTTCGCTCGCGTCGACGTGGATCACCTTCACGCCGAGGTTGTCGGCGAACATCGACATCACCTGCTCGGCTTCGTTCAGACGCAGCAGGCCGTGATCGACGAACACGCAGGTCAACTGGTCGCCAATCGCACGATGCAGCAGCGCCGCCGCGACCGACGAATCCACGCCGCCCGAGAGGCCGAGAATCACGTGCTCGTTGCCCACCTGCTTGCGGATCGTCTCGACGGCTTCGTCGATGTAGTGGCCCATCTCCCAGTCGGCCTTCGCGCCGCAGATGCCGAGCACGAAGCGCTCGAGCATCGCGCGGCCCTGCACTGTGTGCGTGACTTCCGGGTGCCATTGCAGGCCGTAGAAGTGGCGCGCTTCGTCGGCCATGGCCGCGATCGGGCACGATTCCGTCGATGCCATCAGCTGGAAGCCCGCCGGCATTTCCGTGACCTTGTCGCCGTGGCTCATCCACACCTTGAGCATGCCGTGGCCTTCGCTCGTGCGGAAGTCTTCGATGCCTTCGAGGAAGCTCGTGTGGTTGCGCGCGCGCACTTCGGCGTAGCCGAATTCGCGCAGGTGCCCGCCGTCCACCTTACCGCCGAGCTGCTCGGCCATCGTCTGCATGCCGTAGCAAATGCCGAGAACCGGCACGCCCAGTTCGAAAACGGCTTGCGGCGCGCGCGGCGTGTCGGTGTCGGTGACCGAATTCGGGCCGCCGGAGAGGATGATGCCCTTCGGCGCGAATTCGCGCACGAACGCGTCGTCCACATCGTACGGATGGATTTCCGAATAAACGTGGGCTTCGCGCACGCGGCGAGCGATGAGCTGGGTGACTTGCGAGCCGAAGTCGAGGATCAGGATTTTGTCGTGCATGGCTGCGGACGAGACCTAAAAAAGAACGGATACATAAAGCCGCGCGACAGTTCAAACGCGCGCAGCGTGAATTCATCAGGACCGGAGCCCCGCGCTACGGCGGCACCGGGTGGCGCAAGTTCGGGTGTGCTTCGGGCGCACTGCGTCTGCTGTTTCGGAGGCCGGGTTTGCGCGCGGCCTCAGCCACGCAGCGGCGGCCTCGGTGCGTCGGCCGCTTCGTCGCGAGCCGCCTGGCGCGCCTCTTGAGCTTGCGCCGGGCTGGCAGGCGGCGGCGTAAGCGGCGACGGACGGGGCGTAACCGGCGGGACCGCCGCGGGCGTCACGGTCGGGACTTCGACCACGGGCTCGACCGGCGCTGCGGGCCGGTTCGGCTCACGCGCACCGCCCCACGCCGTTCGCGCAGGACCGGGCTTCGCGTACGTCACCGGCTCCTCCCGCCGCGCCTTGGCGGCCTTGCGAGCCTCGCGTGCTTCGCGCCGCTGCGCGGCGGCTTCGGCCGGCGTAGTTCTTTCGCGCTTGCGCACCAAACCCGCCAGCCGCGCACCGCCCAACCCCAGGACGATCAGCCAGACGCCCACCGCGCCAGCCACCAACTGGCCGAAGCCCGTGAGTTGCGGACTACGCACGCCGATCAGCCAGACCAGCATCAGCACGCCCGCAATCCAGTTGACGTGCCCCACGGTGCGGCCCACGGGCACCGTCATCTCCCCGTGGAAGGCCGCGCGCAGCGCGAGCCACGCGAAACCCAGCAGCACCAGACCGAAAGCCTGCCCAACGAGCGCCGGCTGCGTTTGCACCAGTTGCAACGCGTTGTAGACCAGGGTCCAGGGCGTGAGAACGAACAGCACGCCGAACCCCAGCAACGTCAACGCATCGACAATCAGCAGCACGCGCAGCAGCGGCTTCATCGAGGTTTAGTCCACGTGATAGTTGGGCGCTTCCTTCGTGATCTGCACGTCGTGCACGTGCGACTCGTGCAGGCCGGCGCCGGTAATCTGCACGAACTCCGCCTTCGCATGCAGGTCTTCGATCGTACGGCAGCCGCAGTAGCCCATCGAGGCGCGCACGCCGCCGATCAGCTGGAACAGGATGGCGTTGATGGGACCCTTGTAGGCGACACGGCCTTCGATGCCTTCCGGCACGAGCTTGTCGATGTTCGCCGAGTTGTCCTGGAAGTAGCGGTCTGCGGCGCCGTCCTTCATCGCGCCGACCGAGCCCATGCCGCGATACGACTTGTACTGGCGGCCCTGGTACAGGAACACGTCGCCCGGCGACTCTTCGGTGCCCGCGAACATGCTGCCCATCATCACGGCGTTCGCGCCGGCGGCCAGCGCCTTCGAAACGTCGCCCGAGTAGCGCACGCCGCCGTCGGCGATGCATGGCACGCCCGTGCCCTTGAGCGCTTCCGAGACATTGGAGATCGCGCTGATCTGCGGCACGCCCACGCCGGCCACGATACGCGTCGTGCAGATCGAGCCCGGACCGATGCCGACCTTCACGCCGTCCGCGCCGTACTCGACAAGCGCGCGCGCCGCGTCGGCCGTGGCGATGTTGCCGCCGATCACTTCGACATGCGGGAAGTTCTTCTTGACCCAGCGAACGCGCTCGAGCACGCCCTTGCTATGGCCGTGCGCCGTATCCACGACGATCACGTCCACGCCGGCTTGCACCAGCAGCTCGACGCGCTCTTCGTTGTCGGGACCGACGCCGACTGCCGCGCCCGCGCGCAGCTTGCCGTGCTCGTCCTTACAGGCAGCCGGGTGCTCGGTCTGCTTGGTGATGTCCTTGACGGTCATGAGACCGCGCAGCTCGAACGCGTCGTTTATGACCAGCACGCGCTCGAGGCGGTGGCTGTGCATGAGCGCCTTGGCTTCGACGAGCGGCGTGCCTTCCTTGACGGTGACGAGGCGCTCGCGCGGTGTCATGATCGAGCGCACCGGCTCATCCAGACGCGTTTCGAAACGCAGGTCGCGGTTCGTGACGATGCCGACGAGTTGCGCACCTTCCACGACCGGGAAACCCGAAATGCCATGCTGCTGCGAGAGCGCGATGACGTCGGCGACCTTCATTTGCGGCGGAACCGTGATCGGATCGCGCACGACGCCCGACTCGAAGCGCTTCACCTTCGCGACCTCGCGCGCCTGCTCGGCCGGCGTGAGGTTCTTGTGGACGATGCCGACGCCACCCTGCTGCGCCATGGCGATTGCCAGACGGCCTTCCGTGACGGTATCCATAGCGGCCGACACGAGCGGAATGTTCAGGGAGATATTGCGGGTCAGCCGGGTCTTCAGGCTGGTGTCGCGCGGGAGAACGTCGGAAAAGGCGGGGACGAGGAGCACGTCATCGAACGTGAGTGCTTTCTGGATCAGACGCATGGCAAATCCTATAGGCGCAAAAGCAGATTATACGCGATAGCGCCCTGGAAATCATCAGCGCTAACAGTAGCTTAGCGCCGTTTTCGGGATTATTTCCACGCTCCGGCCCTGCCGGCGAGAGCCGTGCGGGCGCGGCTCGCCTCCGACCCGAATATCGGGCGCACGATGCAGGATTGAACAAGACGGGTGCGCACGCCTCCAGTTATGCTTCGGGCCGTCCCGTCAAAACGGCCCGCCTGGGCCGCCCGAAGTTTCTGGAGGCAATCCAAATGCAGCGTGGTGTGTTGTACGGCGTGCTCGCCGGCGCGTTATGGGGAACGGTGTTCGTCGTACCCCGGCAACTGGCAGAGTTCTCGCCATTGCTCCTGAGCGCGGGCCGCTACGCGATGTATGGGCTCGTCTCGCTCGCCGCGCTCGTGCCCATGCTGCGCCGCGTCTGGCCGCGCATGACACGCGCCGATCTCGTCGCGCTCGTGAAACTCGCGCTCGTGGGCAACGTGCTTTATTACCTGTTTCTCGCAAGCGCGATTCATCTGGTGGGCATCGCGCCGGCCTCGCTGATCGTCGGCGTGCTGCCCGTCACAGTCACGCTGCTCGGCCGCCGCGACCATGGCGCCGTGCCGCTTTCGCGTCTGGCCTGGCCGCTTGCGATGATCGCGGCCGGCATCGTCTGCATCAACGTGGACGTGTTCACCGGCGCCAGCGAGGCAGGCGGTGCGAGCGTCTTCACGCGCATTGCGGGCATTGGCTGCGCCGTCGGCGCGCTCGTCTGCTGGACCTGGTTCGCGGTCGAGAACGCGCGTTATCTGCAGCGCAATGCGCATTTCAGCGGCAACGAGTGGTCGGTGCTCTGGGGCGTGGTCACGGGCGCGCTCGGCGGCCTGCTCTGGCTCGGTATCCTCGTCGTGCCGTCGCACTGGGTGCAGGAAACCGTGGCCGCCGGCCGCTGGACCACGTTCTGGCAGTTGAATCTGGTGCTCGCGATCGGCGCGTCATGGCTCGGCAACGGCCTCTGGAACGCGGCCGCCAAGCGCTTGCCGCTCACGCTCTCGGGCCAGATGATCGTGTTCGAGACGCTGTTCGCCCTGCTCTACGGCTTTATCTACGATCACCGGCTGCCGCGCGGGCTGGAAATCGCCGCGATCGTGCTGCTGGTGGCGGGCGTGAGCCGGTCGGTGCGTCAGCACTCGGGCGGCCCCGAAGATACCGCGCACGGCGACGGCATCGTGCCGGACGGCGATCTGCCGGGCATCGGCAACGAAAGCCGCCTCGCGCAACCCGACGCCGACGCGAAGCGAAACGGCCGCACGACCACCGCCTGAGCGCACCGGGCCGCAAGAAGCCGAATGGGCGAGACAGCGCAAGCTGTCCCGCCCATTACGTTTGTGCGGCAAATCCGTGGCAACCCGGCTCGAGCCCTAGCGCGAGTCCTTGGGCAACCACTTGCGCCCTTCGATCGAGCCTTCCTTGCGGGTCTTGTCGACACGGCGCTGGCGCGCCATCTTGGGATCGACGATCAGCGGCCGATAGATCTCCACGCGGTCGTGGTCGGCGAGCACAGTGTCGAGCGGCTTGAGCTTGCCGTACACGCCCACCTTGAGCTGCGCCAGATCGATCTCGGGATGGCGCGCGAGAATGCCGCTCGCATCAATGGCCTGCTGGACGGTCGCGCCCGCGGGCAGTTCGATGCTGATGAGCGTCTGCGCATCCGGCAGCGCGTAGCAGACGTCGATGGAGAGATTCGCGCTCATGGCTTGCCGTAGCGCTGGTCGGCGCGCTTCACAAAGGAGTCGACGAAGGTGTTCGCGATGTGATGGAACACTGGCCCGATGAGCTTCTCGAGAATGATGTTTGAAAACTCGTAATGCAGCGCAAACTCGATCTTGCAGGCGTCGGCGCGCAGCGGCGTGAAACGCCAGTAGCCCGTGAACTTGCGAAACGGGCCATCGGCGAATTCCATGTCGATGCGCTCGGGCCGCTTTTGCGAGTTGCGCGTGGCGAAGTGTTGCTTGATGCCCTTGAAGTTGATGTCGATCTTCGCCTCCATACCGCTGTCGTCCTGACGGCGAATCTCGATGCCGCCGCACCACGGCAGGAAGTTGGGATAGTCGGCGACGTCGGTGACGAGGTCGAACATTTGTTCCGCCGAATGGCGAATCAACACGGTTTTCTGGACATCCGCCATAAATTGCGCAATGCGTGGCTAGGGTGAAAGCGCTACGGGCTTTCGGAAGCCCGCTTTGCTAAAATCGCAATTTTAAACGAGTTGGGCCGATCCCATTTTCCTATGAGCATCATCGACAACAGAAAAGCGTTCTTCGATTACTTCATCGAAGAGCGCCACGAGGCTGGGCTCGTGCTGGAAGGATGGGAAGTCAAGGCCATGCGCGCCGGGCGAGCCAACATCAAGGAAAGCTACGTCATGATCAAGGACGGCGAGCTCTACCTGATCGGCACGCACATCAGCCCGCTGCCCGAGGCCTCGACGCACATCCAGCCCGATCCCACGCGCATCCGCAAACTGCTCCTGAAGCGCGAAGAAATCGACAAGCTGATCGGCAAAGTGGAGCAGCGCGGCTTCACGCTCGTGCCGCTGAACTTTCACTACAAGGGCGGCCGCGTGAAGTGCGAGATCGGCCTCGCCAAGGGCAAGAAGCTGCACGACAAGCGCGAAACCGAGAAGAAGCGCGACTGGGAGCGCGAAAAGGCGCGCCTGATGCGCTCGCCCACCTGATTCTTCCTCAAGCCTTCAGATGGAGAACGGGCCGCTCACGCAGCCCGCTGTCATGTTCGGCGGCCTGAGCGCTTATGCGCCCTTCGTCGCCCCAGCCCCGCTGATCTGCCCCTCGCGCAGGCCCGCCCGGTTCACGATCGTCAGCGCCGAAGCGATCATCGTGCTCAGGTCGCCCATGTTGCCCGGCACGATCAGCGTATTGCCCTGCTTCGCCAGATTGGCGAAGGCATTCACGTATTGTTCGGCGACCTTGAGATTGACGGCATCCATCCCGCCCTGCGCCTGGATCGAGTTGCCGACCTTCTGGATGGCCTGCGCGTTCGCCTCGGCCACCGCGAGAATGGCGGCCGCCTGACCCTGCGCCTGGTTGATCGCCGCCTGACGCTCGCCTTCCGACTTCTGGATCGCCGCCTCGCGCGCACCGGCGGCCAGGTTGATCTGTTCCTGCTTGCGGCCTTCCGAGGCCGCGATGAGTGCGCGCTTTTCCCGCTCGGCGGTGATCTGCGCCTGCATGGCGTGGAGGATTTCCTTCGGCGGCGTGAGATCCTTGATTTCGTAGCGCAACACCTTGACGCCCCAGTTCGATGCGGCTTCATCGAGCGCCGACACGACGCTATGGTTGATGAAGTCGCGTTCCTCGAAGGTCTTGTCGAGTTCGAGCTTGCCGATCACCGAGCGCAGCGTGGTCTGCGAAAGCTGCGTAATTGCGAACACGAAATTGCTCGAGCCGTACGACGCCTTCATCGGATCGGTCACCTGGAAGTACAGCACGCCATCCACCTGAAGCTGCGTGTTGTCGCGCGTGATGCAGACCTGGCTCGGCACGTCGAGCGGAATCTCCTTGAGCACGTGCTTGTAGGCCACGCGATCCACGAACGGCAGCACGATCGTCAACCCCGGCGTGAGCGTGGCGTGGTAGCGCCCAAGCCGTTCGAGCACCCAGGCATGCTGTTGCGGCACGATCTTGATGGTCTGCGCGATCAGCACGACGACGATCACGAGCAGAATCAGGCCGACGACTGGGACTTGCATACGGGACCTCCGTTCGCTTCTGTGTGGTGTGTTGGTGTGATTCTGAATTCGGCCCGTCACGCATGGCGTGCGTCGTCGCGAGCGGTGCCGGGCGCACTGGCTTCGCGCCGCTCGCGCTTGGCCGCGACGACGAGGCAACTGCCACGCACTGCCTTGATTTCATAGAGAGGCGCATCTTCGGGCTCGCCGGGCGCGAGTTCGACGTCCCATTCGGCGCCGCGATACATCGTGCGCGCGCGACCGTCGCGCCATGCGACGACAGCCAGTGTCGCGCCAATATCGAGGTTCACACCCGGATCGGTCGAGGCGTCGGTCATGCGCCGGCGGCGGCCAAAGCGCGAGCGCCGCAGCGTAACCACGGCCGCGAGCCCGACCACCGCCGCGACGATCAGCTGCACGTCGAGCGGCGCGCCAAGCTCATAGCTGAGCGCGCCGGCGAGCAAGCCGAGCGCGATCATCAAGAGGTAAAACGTGCCGGTCATCAGCTCGGCGACGATGAGCACGCCAGCGGCAATCCACCAGAACAATCCATGCGGACCCACGACGACCTCCCAAAGTAAAACACCCCGGATAGACCGGGGTGTTATAGCACGAAGCTGACACTTTTTTCCGCACCGTGCAACGACGCACGGGAAGCTGCATCATGCTCCGCATGTGCCGAAGACTTACGCCCCCGGCACCGCGCTTACTTCGACTGCGACTTCGCCAGCTGCTGCCACGTCTCGACAACCGAATCCGGGTTCAGCGAGATCGAAGCGATGCCCTCTTCCGCGAGCCACTGTGCGAAGTCCGGGTGGTCGGAGGGGCCCTGACCGCAGATGCCGACATACTTGTTCAGACGGCGGCAGGTTTCGATCGCGCGCTTGAGCATGAACTTGACAGCCGGATCGCGCTCGTCGAAGTCGACGGCCAGCAGTTCCATGCCCGAGTCCCGGTCGAGGCCGAGCGTGAGCTGCGTGAGGTCGTTCGAGCCGATCGAGAAGCCGTCGAAGTACTGCAGGAACTCTTCGGCGAGAATGGCGTTCGACGGCACTTCGCACATCATGATCAGCTTGAGGTCGTTCACGCCGCGCTTCAGGCCGAACTTCTCGAGCAGGCCGACCACGCGCTCCGCCTGCTTGAGCGTACGCACGAACGGCACCATGATCTCGACGTTCGCGAGACCCATTTCTTCACGCACCCGCTTGAGCGCCAGGCACTCCATTTCGAACGCCTGCGCGAAGTCCTCGGCGATGTAACGCGACGCGCCGCGGAAACCCAGCATCGGGTTTTCTTCGTCCGGCTCGTAGCGCGAACCGCCGATCAGCTTCTTGTACTCGTTCGACTTGAAGTCCGACAGACGCACGATCACGGGCTTCGGATAGAACGCCGCCGCGATCGTGGCGATGCCTTCCGTGAGCTTGTCGACGTAGAACGCGCGCGGCGAGGCGTGGCCGCGTGCCACGCTTTCCACGGCCTTCTTCAGGTCCGCGTCGACATTCGGGTACTCGAGAATCGCCTTCGGGTGCACGCCGATGTTGTTGTTGATGATGAACTCGAGACGCGCGAGGCCAACACCCGCATTCGGCAGTTGCGAGAAGTCGAACGCGAGCTGCGGATTGCCCACGTTCATCATGATCTTGACCGGAATGGCCGGCAGATCGCCACGCTGCACTTCGCTGACTTCGGTTTCCAGCAGACCGTCGTAGATGCGGCCTTCGTCGCCTTCCGCGCACGAAACCGTCACGAGCGCGCCGTCCTTCAGCACGTCGGTCGCGTCGCCGCAGCCCACCACGGCCGGCACGCCCAGCTCACGCGCGATGATCGCCGCGTGGCAGGTACGGCCGCCACGGTTCGTGACGATCGCCGAAGCGCGCTTCATCACCGGCTCCCAGTTCGGGTCGGTCATGTCGGCGACGAGCACGTCGCCCGGCTGCACGCGTTCCATTTCGGACGGATCGTGAATCACCTTCACGCGGCCCGCGCCGATCTTCTGGCCGATCGCGCGGCCCGTTGCGAGCACCTGCGACTGGCCCTTGAGCTTGAAGCGCTGCTCGACCTTGCCGGCGGCCTGGCTCTTCACGGTCTCAGGACGCGCCTGGAGAATGAAGATCTTGCCGTCGAGGCCGTCCTTGCCCCACTCGATGTCCATCGGGCGCTGGTAATGCTTCTCGATGATGACGGCGTACCTGGCCAGCTCGATCACGTCTTCGTCGGTGATCGAGAAGCGGTTGCGCTGTTCGTGCGAGACGTCGACCGTCTTCACGCGGCCCGGCTCGCCCGGCTGCGTGAATTCCATCTTGATGAGCTTCGAGCCGATCGAGCGGCGGATGATCGGCGCCTTGCCTTGAGCGAGCGTGGTCTTGAAGACGTAGAACTCGTCCGGATTCACGGCGCCCTGCACGACCGTTTCGCCAAGGCCGTAGCTCGACGTAATGAAGACGGCGTCCTTGAAGCCCGATTCCGTGTCCAGCGTGAACATCACGCCTGCGGCGCCGCGGTCCGAACGGACCATGCGCTGCACGCCAGCCGACAGCGCGACTTCGGCGTGGGTAAAGCCCTTGTGGACGCGATAGGAAATGGCGCGGTCGTTGTAGAGCGACGCGAACACGTGCTTGAGGCGATCGAGCACGTCTTCGATGCCCACCACGTTGAGGTAGCTTTCCTGCTGACCGGCAAACGACGCGTCGGGCAAGTCTTCCGCCGTTGCCGACGAACGCACGGCGAACGAGAGCTCAGACGGCGAACCGTTCTGCAGCGTCTCGAAACCGGCGCGGATTTCCGCTTCGAGTTTCGGCTGCAGCGGCGCATCGATGATCCATTGACGGATCTCCTTGCCCGCTTCGGCCAGCGCCTTCACGTCGTCGACGTCGAACGTCTCCAGACGAGCGGCGATCCGTTCGGTCAGGTTGTTATGTTTCAGGAAGTCGCGGAAGGCGAGCGCGGTCGTCGCGAAGCCCGTGGGCACCCGCACGCCTGCCTCAGCCAACTGGCTGATCATCTCGCCGAGCGAGGCGTTCTTGCCGCCCACGATCTCGACATCGGTCATCCGCAACTGCTCGAAAGGCACTACATACGCCTGATCCTTGGCAACGGTGTTAGTCATACAAGCCCCTAAGTGTGAAAAAAATTCACGATTGCGCAAGTGGGCTCGAACGCGGTCCGCCATTGGAAGCGGATTCGCGTCTTGCGCAACCTGTTGGAGAAGCAATCGCTCACGGGGCGCGAACGAATTTCCATTCAATGGAAAAGCACGAAGATGCGCGCGAATCCATGGAGTTAGATGGAATCGCTGCAAATTGACACCAGAATGCACCGCGATAGGCGGCTGTTTGGCGCGGTTGCACTGCAATTGCTTATCCAACAGGTTGCCGTTATTCTACCGTGCCGACTCTGGAATTTGTGCCAGGCGGCGAGAATTGCCCCTCGGTCCCGCCGGACGGGGCTTTCCGGGCGCCCAAGCCTGTCCCGAGCGGCCCTGCAGCTCACGTACCCAGCCTCAACCGATGCCGCCTACCGTATTCATCGTCTCCGACGGTACCGGGATCACTGCCGAAACTTTCGCGCATTCGATCCTGTCGCAGTTCGACCAGAAATTCCGCCTCGTGCGCGTGCCCTTCGTCGATTCGTCCGAAAAGGCCTACTCGACCGCCGAGAAGATCAACGAAGCCGCCGTGCAGGAAGGGCGCCGCCCCATCGTGTTCACCACGCTCGTGGACAGCAACTCGAACGAGATCGTCAAGCGCGCGAATGCGCTCGTGATGGACATGTTCCAGACCTTCGTGGAGCCGCTCGAGCAGGAACTGGAGCTCAAGTCGAGCCACGCCATGGGCCGCGGCCACCAGAACGCCGACACCGACGAATACAAGAACCGTATCGAGGCGATCAACTTCTCGCTCGCGCACGACGACGGCCAGTCCGACCGCAATCTCGCCGACGCCGACGTGATCCTCGTGGGCGTGTCGCGCAGCGGCAAGACGCCGACGAGCCTGTATCTCGCGATGCAGTACGGTGTGAAGGCCGCGAACTACCCGCTCATCCCGGACGATTTCGAGCGCGGCAAGCTGCCGAACGCGTTGCTGTCGCATCGCACGAAGATATTCGGCCTCTCGATCGATCCACAGCGCCTGACCGAGATCCGCAACGAGCGGCGCCCAGGCAGCAAGTACGCCGCGCTGGAAAATTGCCGCTACGAGGTCAACGAAGCCGAAGCGATGATGCGGCGCGAAGGCATCAAGTGGCTCTCGTCGACGCACAAGTCGATCGAGGAAATCGCCACCACGATCCTGCAGGAAATCCGCATCGACAAGCCGTCGTATTGAAACGGCGCGCCTGAAACGAAAAAGCCCGCATCACGCGGGCTTTTTCGTTCGTGGGGGCGAACGTCAACGTAGGTGCCGCTGCTGCCGGCATTGCTCGAACACGCACACGGCCGCCGCTGCCGCGACGTTGAGCGACTCCATGCCGCCCGGCTGCGGAATCGTCACGCGCAGCGCGGCCGCGTCGCGCCATACCTGCGAGACGCCCGCCCCTTCGTTGCCGAACACCCACGCGACCTGACCCGTGAGATCGGCCTCGTCGATCGCCTGCGCGCCATGCGAATCGGTGATGACGACCGGCACGCCGAGCATCCCGACGAGCGCTTCGGCCTCCACGTTCTCGTAGACCTGCAAGAGGAAATGCGCACCCATCGCCGAGCGCAGCACCTTCGACGACCACACATAGGCCGTGCCCGGCGTGCAGAACACCTTGTCGATGCCCGCCGCCGCCGCGCTGCGCAGGATCGAGCCGACGTTGCCGGCGTCCTGCAGTCCGTCGAGCACGAGGCAAGTCGAGCCGACACGCTCGGGCAACTGCGCTTCAGGCATATCGACGAGCAGCAGCAGCCCCACGCCGTGCACGACGTTCGAGAGCTGCCCGAAGAGTGCATCGGGCAGTGTGATCACGCGGCGCTCGTCCACGCGGGCGACGATCGCCTGCGCTTCTTCATGCGCGAGCGCGCCTTCGGTCACGACGCAGTATTCGGGCTGCGTGCCGCCGCCGAGCCACGCGCTCGCGAGATGGAAGCCTTCGAGCAGGGCCTGATGACTGCGCCGCTGTTGATGCGTCGAGCCGGCGAGCGCCTTCAGGCGCTTGTAGAGCGGATTGTCGCGCGAGGTAATGGCTTTCACGGGCGGCTCTGGCGTGTCAAATGAGGATAGGGAGATAGAAAAACGGCGGCGCCGGCACTACGCGAAACGGCGCCGGCTCGCGCGAGACGCCGTCAGCGGCGGCTCAAGGCAGCGGCGCGAAGGCGTCGTCTGCTTCGAGGCCGGCGGCGTCGCTGACCACCGTCAAAGCACCGGTCAGGACGATGCCGTGTAGCGCATAGGCCTCGCGCACGGGCGCGAACGAGCGCCGGTGATGCTCGCACGGACCATGCACGCGCAACGCTTCGAGGTGCTGCGGCGTGCCGTAGCCTGCATGGGCGTCGAAACCGTAGTGCGGGTGGACTTGGTGCAGATCGACCAGCATGCGGTCGCGCGTGACCTTGGCGATGATCGACGCCGCCGAAATGCTCGGCACCAGCGCGTCGCCGCCGATCACCGCCTCGCCGCGCACCGGCATCACCGGGCAGCGATTGCCGTCTATCTTCGCGAGCGTCGGCACGATGCTCAAGCCTTCGACTGCACGCCGCATCGCCAGCATCGTCGCGTGCAGGATGTTGAGCGTGTCGATTTCCTCGACGCTCGCCGACGCGACGCACCACGCGAGCGAGCGTTCGACGATGCGCTCGTAGAGCGTTTCGCGCGCCTGCGCCGTCAGCATCTTCGAATCGTTGAGCCCGCGAATCGGCCGGGCCGGATCGAGAATCACGGCCGCTGCGACCACCGGCCCGGCGAGCGGCCCGCGGCCGGCCTCATCCACGCCGCAGATCACGTCGTCCGGCGATTCGAACAGCAGTCCGGCCTGCCGCGCCGCCTTGCGACGCGCGGCGAGCTTCAGCGCCGCCTGCGACGGCGGCTTTTTCACCGCCGGCGCTGTCGTACGCCTGGTCGTGCGCTTGATCGTGTCCTCGCTCATGCGCGCCCCTTTCGGCCTTCGACGATGCGCGCGACCACCTCGGCCGCGCGCTCCGCGGTGTTCTGGCGCAGGGTCAGATGCATCTGCGTGAACACCTCGGTCAGCGTGCGCCGGTTTGCCTCGTCCTGCAACTGCGTGAGCGTCGCGTCGGCAAGCGCCTCTGGCGTGGCGAAATGCTGCAGGATTTCCGGCACGACGAAGCGGCCCGCGAGAATGTTCGGCAGGCCCACGTAAGGCAGATAAGCCTGGCGGCGCATGATCTGCCCCGTGAGCCAGGGCACCTTGTAGGAGATGACCATCGGCTTCTTGAGCAGCGCCGCTTCGAGCGTGACCGTGCCGCTCTTCACGAGGATCGCGTCGGCGGCCGTCATGGCGAGTTGCGACTGGCCGTCGATGATCGTGAGCGCGAGGCCCTGATGCGCGTTCGCGAGTTCCCGCAGTTGCGCGTGGATAGCCGGTGTTGCCGCCGGCATCACGAAGCGCAGCGCCGGCTCGCGACGCTGCATGATCTGCATCGCGTCGAAGAAGGTCGGGCCGATCAGGTTGATTTCCGAGCGGCGGCTGCCCGGCAGCACCGCGATCACCGGGCCGCTTTCCGGCATGCCCAGCGTGCGGCGCGCGCCGGTCAGGTCCGGTTCGAGCGGAATCTCGTCGGCGAGCGGATGACCCACGTACGATGCCGCCACCCCGGACTTCTCGAGGAGCGCCGTTTCGAACGGAAACACGCAAAGCATGTGATCCACGGCCTTCTGGATCTTCTTGATACGCCCGCCACGCCACGCCCAGATCGACGGGCAGACGAAGTGGATCGTCGGAATGCCCGCATCGCGCAGCGCGTGCTCGAGGCCGAAGTTGAAGTCAGGCGCGTCCACGCCGATGAACGCGTCCGGCGGTTCGGCCAGCAGCTGATGCTTGAGCTCGTTGCGGATGCGCAGAATCTCGGGGATGTGCCGCAACGCCTCGACGTAGCCGCGCACCGAGAGCTTTTCCATCGGCCAGTGCGCGTCGAAGCCAGCGGCCATCATGCGCGGACCACCGATTCCGTAGTACTGCGTAGTGTCGGGCAAGCGGGCTTTGAGACCCGCGAGCAGTGACGACGCAAGCAGGTCGCCGGACGGCTCGCCGGCGACCATCGCAAGGCGCAGCGGACGCGTTTGCAGCGCCATCGATCAGCGAATGATGCCGCGTTGCGACTGCTCGACGAAGTCGAGCAGCGCCTTCACGTGCACGTCGCCGTCGCCGCCCGCCTGCGCGAGGTCGGCGAGCTGCACCTTCGCCTCTTCGAGCGAGAGCCCGTTCTTGTAGAGCGTGCGATACGCCGAGCGCAGCGCGGAAATCGCGTCAGCCGAAAAGCCGCGACGGCGCAGACCTTCGACGTTGATGCCGTGCGGCACCGCCTTGTTGCCGGCGGCGATCACGAACGGCGGCACGTCCTGCACGAGCGCCGAGGCGCCGCCGACCATCGAATGCGCGCCGATGCGCACGAACTGGTGCACGCCGGTCATGCCACCGACGATCGCGTGGTCTTCGACGAACACGTGGCCCGCGAGCTGCGCGTTGCTCGACATGATGACGTTGTCGCCCAGACGGCAGTCGTGGCCCACGTGCACGTAGGCCATGATCCAGTTGTCGTCGCCGATGATCGTGACGCCGGTGTCCTGCACCGTGCCCGTATGCAGCGTCGTGAACTCGCGGATGGTGTTGCGGCTGCCAATCACGAGCTTCGTGGGCTCGCCCTTGTACTTCATGTCCTGCGGACGGCCGCCGATCGACGCGTAGTGGCCGATCGTGTTGTCTTCGCCAATCGTCGTGTGGCCTTCGAGCACGCTATGCGAACCGACCTTCGTGCGCGCACCGATGGTGACGTTCGCACCGATGACCGCGAACGGCCCGATTTCGACCGACTCGTCGATCTGCGCGCCCGACTCGACGACCGCAGTGGGATGGATCCTGCTCATTCGTCCTCGCTCTCCGATTCTGTTTCCGTGCGCCGGCGCCTCGAGGTCAAGGCGCGCTGCGGCATGCGGCGGCGCTTCTTATTGCGCCGCGTCCATTTTCTTGACGGTGCACATGAGTTCCGCCTCGCAGGCCACAGAGCCTTCCACTTCGGCCACCGCCTTGAACTTCCAGATGCCGCGCATGTAGCGCTCGAACGTCACGTTGAGGATGAGCTGGTCACCCGGCTCGACCACGCGCTTGAAGCGCGCCCCGTCGATGCCCACGAAGTAGTACAGCGTATTCTCGAAGTCCTGCTCTTCCTCCGAGAACGTGAGCAGCGCGGCGGTTTGCGCCAGCGCCTCGAGAATCATCACGCCGGGCATGACCGGACGCTGCGGGAAGTGTCCCGTGAAAAAGGGCTCGTTGACCGTCACGTTCTTCAACGCCTTGATGCTCTTGTGCGGCTCCAGCTCGATGACCCGGTCCACCATCAGGAACGGATAGCGGTGCGGCAGCAGCGTGAGAATCTTGTGGATGTCGAAGTTGAGTTTTTCGATGTTCATGGTGGTTCTGCTCACGCAGGAATTGCGCGTGTGACTTTCGATTTCGATATTCGAGGCGTCTGACCAAACACGCCCGCGCTGACGCGAAGTATGCGCCACGCCCGGGCTCCCGTGCATGCGTATTGCCCCGGGCGGGTAGCCCCGGGCGGGTAGCCCCGGCGGGGAGCTTTGCTCGTCCGCGACGCAAAGCGGCGCGCCGCTCCCGCGACACGCCGCCCGCTACCTCGATACTGCTTTCTTATTCGCCCGGCGGCTTCTGGGCGACCGCCGCCTCGAGCGCCTTGATACGGTCGCGCAGCTTGTCGATGTTACGCAACAGCGCGGCGCTCTTGTTCCAGTCGGCGTGATCGACCGCGGGGAAAGCGCTCGTGTAGATGCCAGCCTTCGGCAACGACTTCGAGACACCCGACTTCGCCGTGACGATCACGTAGTCGCCCAGCGTGACGTGCCCCGCGATGCCCACTGCACCGCCGATCATGCAATGGCGTCCGATCGTCGTGCTGCCCGCAATGCCAGCGCAGCCCGCGATGACCGTGTACGCGCCGATCTTGCAGTTGTGGCCGATCTGCACGAGGTTGTCGATCTTCACGCAGTCTTCGATGATCGTATCGGCCATCGCGCCGCGGTCGATCGTGGTGTTCGCGCCGATCTCGACGTCCGGCCCGATGGCCACGCCGCCCACCTGCGGAATCTTGACCCAGCTACCCGTGCGCGCGTCGCCCTCACCCGTGAAATCGGGGGCGAAACCAAAGCCGTCCGAGCCGATCACGGCGCCGGCATGCACGATGGCGCGCGCGCCAAGCTTGCAGCTGTGATAGACGGTCACGCCCGGATACAGGTGCGAGCCCTCGCCCACCTGCGTGCCGCGGCCGATGAAGACGTTCGCGTCGAGCCGCACGTTTTCCCCGATCACCGCGCCTGCTTCGACCGTGACGTTCGGGCCGATCACCGCGCTCGCGGCAATCTGCGCCTTCGCGTCGACGTGGGCGCTGGCGTGGATGCCCGGCTGCGCCTTCGGCGCGGCGAGGTCGATATACGCCTGCGCGACACGCGCGAAGTAAGCATACGGATTCGGTGTGACGATGAAGTTGCGTCCTTCGCGCGATGCGAGCTTCTCGAGGTCGCCCGGGCTGATGAGCACCGCGCCCGCGCCGGTCGTCTCGACCTGCGCGAGATACTTCGGATTGGCGAGGAACGCGAGCTGTTGCGGACCGGCCTGGTCGAGCGGCGCCAGCGAACTGACGCGTTGCGTCGCATCGCCCACCACCTCGCCGCCGAACCGCCCGACGATGTCCTCAAGCGTAAATGCCATGCGCGTGCTGCTCCTGCCTTAGTTGCTTTTCGTTGCCTTAGTTGCTGCTACTGCCGCCCGTGCTATTCGCTGCGAGTGCCTTCAGCACCTGGTCGGTAATGTCGATGCGCGGGCTCACGTACACCGCTTCCTGCACGATCAGGTCGTAATGCTGCTGCTCGGCGATCTGCTTGATCACCTTGTTCGCCCGGTCGAGCACCGCGGCCAGTTCCTCATTGCGGCGCTGGTTCAGGTCTTCGCGGAATTCGCGTTGCTTGCGCTGAAAGTCGCTGTCGAGCGCAGACAGGTCGCGCTGCTTCGATGCGCGATCGGTCGGCGACATCGACGGGCCGTTCTTGTCGAGCGAATCGGACATCGACTTCAGGCGCTGCGCCATGTCCTGCAGATCCTTGTCGCGCTTGGCGAACTCGGCTTCGAGCTTGGTCTGCGCGGCCTTCGCGGGAACGGATTCGCGCAGGATGCGATCGGAGTTCACCGCCGCGATCCTGGCTTCCTGCGCCTGCGCCACGCCCATGCCAAAACCGAGGAGCGCCAGCGACACGGTCATCGCCCCGATCGTCCGTCTGGAAAACATACCCGTTAGCAAAGTCATCCTCTCGTTTCCTGGATTCCGGCGCCGCGCGCTGCGCGCGCAACGAACGCCGGGCAAAACATACGTCAGAATGCCGTCCCGATCTGGAACTGGAACTTCTGGTACTGGTCGCCTTCGTGCTTGGTAACCGGGAAGCCCAGGCTCAGCTTGAGCGGACCGATCGGCGAAATCCACGCGAGACCGAAGCCGTAGCTGTAACGCAAGCCATTGGCGCCAATACTGTTGCCTTCCGTGCCCCAGACGTTACCACCATCGACGAACGTGAAGACGCGCAGCGTCCGGTCATAGCCCGTGCCCGGCAGCGGGAAGGTCAACTCGATGTTGCCGACCAGCATCTTCGAACCGCCGATCGGGTCGTTCGTCGTCTTGTCGCGCGGACCCAGCGAACTCGGCTCGTAGCCACGCACCGAACCGATACCACCGGCGTAGTAGTTCTTGAAGATCGGGTACGGCTTGCCGCTGAGGCCATTACCGTAGCCGCCCTGGAAGTTCAAGCCCAGCACGAAGCCACGCGCGAACGAGTAGTAGTACTGCGCCTGGATGTCGGCCTTGTAGTATTGCGTGCCGCCAACCGGCGTGCCGTACTCGGCATTCGCCTGCGTGAAGTAGCCCTTGCTCGGCACGAGCGCGCTGTCACGCGCGTCGCGCGACCAGCCCACCGTGAGCGGCACATTGTTCGACACGCGGCCAAACTGGTTCACGTAGTCGATATAGCTCTGCGGCGTGTTCGAGTCGACGTCGAGCGTGTCCTGCTCGAAGCCCGCGCCGAAGTAGACCGTGTCGACTTCCGAGAACGGGATGCCGAACTTGAGGTCGCCGCCCATCGTGATGATGCGGAAGCTCGAATCGGTCGAGTAGTACAGCGGCTGGTACGTGCGGTAGTAGACGTCGGTAATGCGCTTGATGCCGTCCACCGTGAAGTACGGGTCCACCTGCGTGAGTGCCAGCGTGCGGTACGTCTTCGCGGTGTTCACGTTCAGCGAGAGCGAGGTGCCCGAACCGAACACGTTGTCCTGCGACACGCCCGCCGACAGCACCACCTTGTCCGTGGACGAGAAGCCCGCACCCAGCGTGATCGCGCCGGTCGGCTTTTCGGCGACCTTCACGTTCACGTCCACCTGGTCGGCCGTGCCTTCCACGGGCACCGTGGTCACGTCGACGTCGGTGAAGTAGCCCAGACGGTTGATGCGGTCCTTCGAGAGCGCGAGGCGGTTCGAATCGAACCACGAGCTTTCGAGCTGGCGCATTTCGCGGCGCACGACTTCGTCGCGGGTACGCGTGTTGCCCACCACGTTGATGCGGCGCACGTACACACGGCGGCTCGGATCGACCTGCAGCGTGAGGTTGACCGTGTGATTCGCCTGATCGATCTGCGGCAGCGCGTTGACGGTCGCGAACGCGTAACCGTACTCGCCGAGCTTGTCGACGATGGCCTTGGTCGTTGCCTGCAGCTTTTCGGCCGAGAAGGTATCGCCCGGCTTGATCTTGATGAGTTTCTTGAGCTCGGCCTCGCGGTCGAGCAGGTTGCCCGACAGCTGGATGCCCGATACCTTGTACGGCTCACCTTCGTGAATGCCGATGGTGAGGTACATGTCCTTCTTGTCGGGCGAGATCGAGACCTGCGTTGAGTCGATGTTGAACTCGAGGTAGCCGTGGTTCAGGTAGTACGAGCGCACGTTCTCGAGGTCGCCCGTGAGCTTTTCCTTCGAGTAGAGGTCGTTCTTCGTGTACCACGAGAACCAGTTCGGCGTGGACAGCTGCATCTCCGCAAGGAGCGTGCCGCTGCTGTACGTCTTGTTGCCGATGAAGTTGATCTGGCGGATCTTCGCGCTCGGACCTTCAACGACCGAAAACAGCAGACCGACGCGATTGCGGTCGATCGGCGTAACCGTGGTCGTGACCTCGGCGGCGTAGAAGCCGCGCGTGAGGTACTGGCGCTTGAGCTCCTGCTCGGCCTTGTCGACGAGCGCCTTGTCGTAGTAGCGGCCTTGCGAGAGGCCGACCGCGCGCAGCGCCTTCGTGAGGTTGTCCTTGTCGAATTCCTTGATGCCCGCGAAGTCGATCGTGCCGATGGCCGGGCGCTCCTGCACCTGCACCACCACGACGCCGCCTTCGGTGGCGATCTTCACGTCGTTGAAGAAGCCCGTCGCATAGAGTGCGCGGATGGCCTCGGACGCCTTGTCGTCGGTGAACGTGTCGCCCTGCTTGATCGGCAGGTAGGCGAACACCGTGCCCGGCTCGACGCGTTGCAGCCCTTCGATGCGGATGTCCTGAACCACGAAAGGCGTCGTTGCTGCGTGGGCAACGAGTCCATGTGCGGCGATCGCCGCGGCCGCAACCGTTTTTGGAACCAAGCGATGAGGTCTAAACAACGTGCTTCCCCAATTATGTATAGCTGCATCAGGTCAGGCGGCACGCCCACGGACGCCGCCAGACATCTTTAAAAATGGATTAACCGAGCCAGATCGTTGAACAACGCGATCGCCGACAGTGCGACGATGCAGGCAAGTCCCGCGCGCTGCAGTACGAGCTGCCAGCGGTCCGAGACGGCTTTGCCCGTTACGGCTTCAACCGCATAATATAACAGATGCCCCCCGTCCAATACCGGAATTGGGAGCAGATTCAATACGCCGAGGCTGATGCTCACGAGCGCGAGGAACGACAGGAACGCTGAAGGACCGAGTCTCGCGCTCTTGCCGGCATAGTCGGCAATCGTCACCGGGCCCGACAGATTCTTCAGCGATGCTTCGCCCGTGATCATGCGGCCGAACATCCGCAGCGAATACACGGCGATGTCCCAAGTGCGATACGCACCGAGCCGCACGCTCTCGAGCGGCCCATAGCGCACGTCCACGGAAGGCGCCTGCGCCGAGAGCGCCGCACCGATTCGACCCACTTCTTCGCCCGTTTGCGCGTCGCGTTGCAGCGCGGGCGTGACCATGAGCGCGAGCGTTTGCTGCGCGTGCGGGGCAGCGTCGCCGCGCGCGACCGTGAGCCGCACAGGCTTGCCCGCACGCGCCTTCACGTACGCGATGAAAGTGCTTGCGCTGTCCACGGGCCGGCCGTCGACGGCGCGCAGTTGATCGCCCGCTTGCAGCCCGGCATGTTGCGCCGCACTACCCGCCTCCACGGCCGCCACCTTGAGCGTGTTGCCGCCCGCCTCGAGGCCGAGCTTCGCCAGGAAGTCGTCGTCGAGATCCTTGCTGGTCAGTTGCGAGAGATCGAGCGGGAAATCGTAGGTGCCTTCGCCATCGCGCGCGGCAAGGACGACACGGCCCTGGTCGAACGCCGTGGCAAGCAGTTTCCAGCGCAGGTCAGACCACGAACGCACGGGCTCGGTGCGGCTGCCGTTTGCATCGCTCACCGAAAGAATCATTTCGCCGCCCTGGAAGCCGGCACGAGCTGCCGCCGATTGCGCGGGCGGCGCTGCGACAATGGCCTTCTGCTCGGTCACCCCGCTCGCGTACACCACGGAAAAGAGCACGACGGCCAGCACGAAATTGGCGATCGGCCCCGCCGCGACGATCGCGATGCGCTTGCCGACCGACTGGCGGTTGAACGCGTGCGGCAAATCGCTCGCGGGAATCTGCTCGGGCGACTCGCGTTCGTCGAGCATCTTCACGTAACCGCCGAGCGGCAGCGCCGCGATGGTCCACTCGGTGCCGCTCGTCTTGCTGACCCACTGCACGAGCGGCCGGCCAAAGCCGATCGAGAAACGCAGGACCTTCACGCCGCACAGGCGCGCGACGCTGTAGTGCCCGTATTCGTGCACGACGACCAGCACGCCGATCGCCACGACGAATGCGACCAGTTCGGTAAGCAGGTTCATGAGCGCCTCCTGGGCTGGAAGCAGCGCACCGGTGCGGGAGCGGCCCCGAGGTCAGGCTCGCGTGCCTGAGGGGCCGCCAGGGCCCTTCCGCAAGCCCCTCGCTGACCTGTCAGGCCGGCACCGGCAGGCTGTCGATGATGGTGTGAGCCGCGCGGCGGGCGGCCGCGTCGGCTTCGAGCACGACTTCGAGACTCGACGCGTTGCGGTTCTCGAGCGCGTTAAGTACGGCATCCACCGTCTGGGCGATGGCCATGAAGCCGATGCGCCGGTTCAAAAATGCTTCCACCGCAACTTCGTTCGCCGCGTTGAGCGCCGCGCTCGCCACGCCGCCGGCGCCCAATGCCTGCATCGCGAGTGCGAGACATGGAAAGCGCGCGTAGTCGGGCTTTTCGAACGTGAGCGTCGCGATTTGCGCGAGATCGAGTTGCGCGACGCCGGAATCGACACGATCCGGATACGCCAGCGCGTGCGCGATCGGCGTGCGCATGTCGGGGTTGCCTAGTTGCGCGAGCACCGAACCGTCGGCGTACGAAACCATCGAGTGGATCACGCTCTGCGGGTGGATCAGCACGTCGATGCGCTCGCCCGGCAGGTCGAACAGATAATGCGCCTCGATCACTTCGAGGCCCTTGTTCATCATCGTGGCCGAATCGACCGAGATCTTGCGGCCCATCGACCAGTTCGGGTGCTTGCAGGCCTCGTCGGGCGTCACGTTCACGAGCGTCGAGGGCTCGCGGGTGCGGAACGGGCCGCCCGAAGCGGTCAGGATGATCTTCGTGACGCCCTCGCGCTGCGCGTTTTCGCGCGGGAAGCACTGGAACACGGCGTTGTGCTCGCTGTCGAGCGGCAGCAGCACGGCGCCGCTGTCGCACACGGCATCGATGAAGATGTCGCCCGACATCACGAGCGCTTCCTTGTTGGCGAGCAGGATCTGCTTGCCGGCCTTCGCCGCTGCGAGCGTGGGCGCGAGACCCGCCGCGCCGACAATGGCCGCGACCACGGTGCCGCAGCCATCGCTCTTCGAGACTTCGACGAGCGCCTGCGGCCCATAGGTCACGACGGTCTTCGAGCCGGCCGCGCGCAGCTTGCGCTCGACCTGTGCGGCGGTGTCGGCGTCGCCGACCACGGCCACCTCGGGGGCGAAGCGCAGGCATTGTTCGACGAGCTTCTCGCCGTTGCGATGCGCGGTGAGCGCATAGACCGAGAAGCGTTGCGGATGACGCGCGACGACGTCGAGCGTGCTGTCTCCAATCGAGCCCGTGGAACCGAGCAGTGTGAGTCGTTTTTGCATATTCAAATCTCTAGCCGAGCGTCCTGGCCAAGCCCCTTTAGCCGAGCAGCAACATGGCAAGCGGCAGCACGGGCAGCAGCGCGTCGATGCGGTCGAGGACTCCGCCGTGGCCCGGCAGGAGGCCGCTCGAATCCTTCACGCCAGCCTGGCGCTTCAGCATCGACTCGAACAGATCGCCGATCACGCTGAACGCGACCAGCACGGTAAGTACAAAAAGCGCACGGCCGAGCCCGATCTGGGCGGCTAGCGCGGAATACAGCGTGGGTTCGAACGCGTGCAGCGCGATCGCCGCGCCCGACACCACCATCACGGCGGCCCAGCCGCCCACGGCGCCCTCCCAGGTCTTGCCGGGGCTGATCGAAAGCGCAAGCTTATGCTTTCCGAATGCCTTACCTGCAAAGTATGCGCCGATATCGGCCAGCCAGACCACGAGCAACAGGGACAAAACGAACGCCACGCCGGCCGTGCGCGCGGCAACGAGGGCGTGCCAGCAGGCCGCGAAAACGACGAGCCCGGCGGCCAGCAGGAAGCCGCGCCAGGCGCCCGCCGCGAGCACCGGCTTGCGCAGCAGCACGTAAGGGCCGGCGATGATCCAGAACACGCCCGCCGCCTGAAAGAGCGGCCGGGGCGCCGGCAGGCGCGTACTGAGCGCCACGGCGGCCGCCGCGATCACGGCGTAGACGATCGAGCCGGTCGCGCCCGCCTTCAGGAGGCGCGCCCACTCCCACGCGGCGAACACGACCACGACGCCGATCAGCGCGCCGAACGCCGCCACCGGCGCGAACAGCGTGACCGGCAGGAAGACTGCCAGCAGGACGAGCGCCGTAATGACGCGGGTCTTCAGCATGAAAGGGAATCGGCGTTCTGGGCGACGACCTGCGCGCTCGTGCGGCCGAAGCGGCGCTCGCGCTCGGCATACGACGCAATGGCGCGGCTGAGCGCTTCGGCGTCGAAATCCGGCCAGAACGTGTCGGTGAAATAGAACTCGGCGTAGGCGAGTTGCCAGAGCAGGAAGTTGCTCACTCGCTGCTCGCCGCCCGTGCGGATGAAGAGATCCGGCTCGGGCGCGTAGGCCATTGCCAGATGCTGGGACAGCGTGTCTTCGGTGACGGGAACCGCCTGGCCCGTGGCCGCGGCTTCCTCGACCAGCTTGCGCGTGGCCTGCAGGATATCCCAGCGGCCGCCGTAGTTGGCGGCGATCGTGAGCGTGAGACGGGTGTTGCGCGCGGTTTTGGTTTCCGCGCGGCGAATCAGGTCCTGGATGCGCTCATTGAACATCGACAGGTCGCCGACCACGCGCAGGCGGATGCCGTTCGCGTGCAGGCGCGCCACCTCGCGCTCGAGCGCGGTGACGAAAAGGCGCATGAGGAACGACACTTCGTCGGTCGGGCGGCGCCAGTTCTCGGAACTGAAGGCGAAGAGCGTCACGTATTCGACGCCGCGCTCCACGCACGACTCGACGACCGAACGCACGGCGTCGACGCCGCGCGTGTGGCCCGCGACGCGCGGCAGGCGCCGCTGGGTCGCCCAACGGCCATTGCCGTCCATGATGATCGCGATGTGGCGCGGCACGGCCGCCACGTCGGGCACGCGAACGGTTGAGCTGGTATAGGTCATGGCCGTCGGACTGTAACTGCGATAAAAAAAGGGAAGCCGCCGGAAATCTGGCGAATCTGGAAGGCCTGAGGCCTCAGACCGTCATGATCTCGGCTTCCTTCGTCTGGACGAGCTTGTCGATCTCGGTCACGAAGCGGTCAGTCAGCTTCTGGACTTCGTCGCCGCCACGGCGCTCGTCGTCTTCGGAAATTTCCTTGTCCTTCACGAGCTTCTTGAGTTGCTCGTTGGCGTCGCGACGCAGGTTGCGCACGGCGACCTTCGCCGTTTCACCTTCGTTCTTGACGACCTTCGTGAGCTCCTTGCGGCGCTCTTCGGTGAGCGCGGGCATCGGCACGCGGATAAGGTCGCCGTGCGTGGCCGGGTTCAGGCCGAGATCCGACTCGCGGATCGCCTTTTCGATGACCGGCACCATCTTCTTTTCCCAAGCCTGCACGCCGATCGTGCGCGCGTCGACGAGCGTGAGGTTCGCGACCTGCGAGATGGGCACGGGCGAACCGTAGTAGTCGACCTGGATGTGGTCGAGCAGACCGGTATGGGCGCGGCCCGTTCGGATTTTTGCCAGATCGCTCTTGAACGCGTCGATCGAGCGCTGCATTTTCTGCTCGGCGCCCTTTTTGATGTCAGCCACAGCCATTTTGATACCTCCGAACCTTCATAACGGAACGAGCCCGCCAGCGCGCTGATGGGCGGCGCGGCCCGTGTTCGAACCTCTCGTGAGACGAGAGTTTACACGTGGACGAGCGTACCTTCGTCTTCGCCCAGAACGATGCGCTTGAGCGCACCCGGCTTGACGATGGAAAAAACCCGGATCGGCAGCTTCTGGTCGCGGCACAGCGCGAACGCGGTGGCGTCCATCACCTGCAGGTTGCGGCCAATTGCCTCATCGAAGCTGATCGTCGAGTAGCGCGTGGCGGTCGGGTCCTTCTTCGGATCGGCCGAGTAGACGCCATCGACCTTGGTGGCCTTCAGCACGACTTCGGCGCCGACTTCCGAGCCGCGCAGCGCAGCAGCCGTGTCGGTGGTGAAGAACGGGTTGCCCGTGCCGGCGGCGAAGATCACGACCTTGCCTTCTTCGAGCTGGCGAATCGCGCGGGGGCGGATGTACGGCTCAACGACCTGATCCATGCGCAGCGCCGACTGCACGCGCGCCTCGATGCCCGCGTGACGCATGGCGTCCTGCAGCGCGAGCGCGTTCATCATCGTGGCCAGCATGCCCATGTAATCGGCCGTTGCGCGGTCCATACCGGCCGCGCCGCCCGCGACGCCGCGGAAAATGTTGCCGCCGCCGATCACGACTGCGAGTTGGGTGCCCAGACGCACCACCTCGGCCACGTCTGCCACCATACGTTCGATCGTGGCGCGATTGATGCCGAAGGCATCATCGCCCATCAGGGCTTCGCCGGAAAGTTTGAGCAGGACGCGTTTATAGGCGGGTGTGGGCATGGAGGTATCCAGGATCGCGCGCAAAGGGCAATAACTTGAAACTGTAGGGGTGAAATACGGCTTCGGGCAAGCGCCGCCAGAAATAGCGAAGATTTCCGACGCCGCGCACGGCGGGGGACTACCATGCGCGTCGCCGCTACGCTGCCCGCCACGGCGGATTGCTCCGCCCCGGCTTACAACTCAGCAAACTACGGTGCTAACTGCGGTACTGCAACAACTGCGGTCGCCGCCTGCCGTGCAGGGCGCGGCAGGCGGGCTTACCGGTCTTTATTGCTGCTTTGCAGCAGCGACTTGCGCAGCCACTTCGGCAGCGAAGTCGTCCTGGCGCTTCTCGATGCCTTCGCCCACCACGAAGAGGGCGAACTTCTGCACCGTCGTGCCAGCAGCCTTGAGCATCTGCTCGATCGTCTGCTTGTCGTTCTTAACGAACGGCTGGTTCAGCAGCGAGACTTCCTTCAGGTACTTCTGGACCGAACCTTCGACCATCTTCGCGACGATCTCAGCCGGCTTGCCCGATTCGGCGGCCTTCTGCTCGGCGATGCTGCGCTCCTTGGCGATCAGGTCGGCCGGCACGTCGTCCGACGACAGCGAGACCGGCTTCATCGCGGCGATGTGCATCGCGACGTCCTTGCCCACTTGCTCTTGCGCACCTGTGTACTCGACCAGCACGCCGATGCGCGTGCCGTGCAGGTATGCAGCCAGCTGGTTGGCGGTTTCGAAACGCGCGAAGCGGCGGATCGAGAGGTTTTCGCCGATCTTGCCGACCAGTGCGAGGCGCACTGCGTCGACCGTCGAGCCGTCCAGCGGCAGCGCCGACAGAGCGGCGACGTCAGCCGGGTTTTGCGTGGCGACGAGTTCAGCGATCTTCTTCGAGAAGCCGATGAAGTCATCGTTCTTCGAAACGAAGTCGGTTTCGCAGTTCAGTTCGACGATCGCGCCAGCGCCGCTACCGATGAACGACGAGATCACGCCTTCGGCCGTGACGCGCGAAGCGGCCTTGCTGGCCTTGTTGCCGAGCTTCACGCGCAGCAATTCTTCGGCACGCGCGAGGTCGCCGTCGGCTTCCGTCAGCGCCTTCTTGCATTCCATCATCGGCGCATCGGTCTTCGCGCGCAGTTCTGCCACCATGCTTGCGGTAATTGCCGCCATCATTCGCTCCTTGAGTCTGTCTGGTACACGCCGCCCGCCTTTCGACGCGGCCGGCAGAAATTCGTTTCCGTTTGAGCCTGCGGTGAAACGCTTTTTTACAGCTGCTTCTACAGGGCTACGGTGCCGCGCATATGTCGCGGCGACGAAAGTCGCGGCTTAAAAAAAAGGGGCCTATGGAAAGCCCCCTTTTCTTGCCGGACACGGGGCAGCTTACGCCTCCGAATTGACCTCGACGAACTCGTCGTCGCCGTCGTTGCCGCGCGCCGCTGCAACCACTTCGTTGACCGCGTTGGCGCGGCCTTCGAGGATCGCGTCAGCCACGCCTTGCGTGTAGAGCGCAACGGCCTTGCTCGCGTCGTCGTTGCCCGGGATCACGTAATCGATGCCTTCCGGCGAGTGGTTCGTATCGACCACGGCGATCACGGGGATGCCCAGCTTGTTCGCTTCCGTCACGGCAATCTTGTGATAGCCGACGTCGACCACGAAGATCGCGTCCGGAATGCCGCCCATATCCTTCACGCCGCCGATCGACTTTTGCAGCTTGGCGATTTCGCGTTCGAACAGGAGCGCTTCCTTCTTGCTCATCTTCTCGAGCTCGCCCGCTTCCACGGCTGCTTCCATGTCCTTCAGGCGCTTGATCGAAACCTTCAGCGTCTTGAAGTTGGTCAGCATGCCGCCGAGCCAGCGTGCGTTCACGAACGGCATGCCAGCGCGTTGCGCTTCCTGGGCGATCGTGTCGCGCGATTGACGCTTCGTGCCGACGAACAGGATCGTGCCGCGGTTCGCTGCCAGCTGACGCACGTACTTCAGTGCGTCGTTGTACATCGGCAGCGTCTTTTCGAGGTTGATGATGTGAATCTTGTTGCGATGACCGAAGATGAAGGGGGCCATCTTCGGGTTCCAGAAGCGCGTTTGGTGACCGAAGTGGACACCGGCTTCCAGCATTTGGCGCATGGTAACTGCCATGTTGCAATTCTCCGCTAGGGTTTGGGTCTGAAGCCGGCTGCCGTATCGGTGCGCCCTCCCGTTTCCGGAGATCGACGCGCCCGACACCCTGGGTGCGCCGGCTTGCGAGTGTGCTGCCTGAAGAAGATGCTTCCGAATGTTCTTCGCGCACCCGCCAAAATCCGTCTTTGGCAAAGCGCTCCGCGGCAACGGCGGATCCAGCCGCCCCCGCAGGTACTCTTTGTACTTGCGTATTTCTTTCGAACGTGAATTCGAAAGATATGGGAAGCGACTTAGCCGAAGAGTATAGCACGCAGACTGCCCTTTACTCAAGACAGCTATTACCCGCGGAATACGGCGCCATCCATGGCGCATGCAGCGCGCGCCGGATCGCGACCCGCCATTTCAAAAGCCAGCGATCACTGGCATTAGGTGCGATAATTCAATATTCGACTGCATTTTCGGGCGCAAACCATGGCCATTTCGATCAAGAACGAACAAGACATCGCGCAAATGCGCGTCGCCTGCCGACTGGCGAGCGAGGTGCTCGATTACATCACGCCGTTCGTCACTGCGGGCGTGACGACGGGTGAGCTCGACCGCCTGTGCCACGAATACATGACCGATGTGCAGGGCACAGTGCCCGCGCCGCTGAACTATCAGCCGCCGGGCTACCCGCCCTACCCGAAGGCGATCTGTACTTCCGTGAACGACGTGATCTGTCACGGTATTCCGGGCGACAAGGCGCTGAAGAACGGCGACGCGCTCAATATCGACATCACCGTCATCAAGGAAGGCTATTTCGGCGACACGAGCCGCATGTTCATCGTCGGCGAAGGCTCGATCCTCGCGAAGCGCCTCGTGCAGACCACCTATGAATGCATGTGGCTCGGCATCGACCAGGTGCGTCCCGGCGGCCATCTGGGCGACATCGGCCATGCCATTCAGCGCTACGCCGAAAGCCAGGGCTACAGCGTGGTGCGCGAATACTGCGGCCACGGCATCGGCACGGTGTTCCACGAAGACCCGCAGGTCCTGCACTACGGCCGGCCGGGCACCGGCATCGAACTCGTGCCCGGCATGATCTTCACCGTCGAGCCGATGATCAACGCCGGCCGCCGCGACATTCGCACCATGCCCGACCAGTGGACCGTCAAGACGAAGGACCGCAGCCTCTCGGCACAGTGGGAGCACACGGTACTCGTGACCGAAACGGGCTACGAGGTCCTGACGGTCTCGGCGGGTACGCCCGCCAAGCCGGCCATCGTCGCGCAGATGGCGGGCACAGCGGCCTGACCGCCGGAAAAAGTGCCGGAAAGCGCTTCCTGGCGCGATCCGGCGCAAAATGGATATGCTCGTAGAGAACGGCCCGCGCCCCGGGCCAGCACGCCCAACGCGAGCGAGGCACGACATGCGGACGCCGCCCGGCACCCGCAGCACGATGGGGCCGCCTGCAAAGCAGCCGACGCATTAACCGACGAAGCAACGCGGCCAGCCGCCATCGCGAGGCCTGCCGCGCGCACGACCAGCCGCCCGCCCAACCACGCCAGACACGACCCGAGCCCATGAGTGTTCCCGCTGTCGCCGTTCCCGATACGTCGTCGCTGAAGTCCGACTACAAGGCCGCCAAGGCCCAGTTGCTCGAGCGTTTCAAGACCGCGACCAATGTCGACTCGTTGATGCGCGCCCTCGCCCGCACCACCGACGACACCTTGCGCAGCGCCTGGAACCTGTGCGAGCTGCCGGCCACGCTGGCGCTTGTGGCGGTCGGCGGCTTCGGGCGCGGCGAGCTTGCGCCCTGGTCCGACGTCGACATCCTCGTCCTGCTGCCGGACGACGAGCCGCTCGCGCCGCTCGAAGAACGCATCGAGCGTTTTATCGGCCTTGCGTGGGATCTCGGACTCGATATCGGCAGCAGCGTGCGCAGCGTCTCGCAATGCCTCGAAGAAGCCGCCAACGACGTGACCGTACGCACGTCGCTCCTCGAGGCGCGCCGCATCACGGGCAGCGCGACGCTGTTCGGCGACTTCGCGCAGCGCTATCGCGACGCCATGGACCCGCGTGCGTTCTTCCAGGCGAAAGTGCTCGAAATGCGCCAGCGCCACGCGCGCTTCCAGGACACGCCCTATTCGCTCGAACCCAACGTCAAGGAAAGCCCCGGCGGCCTGCGCGACCTGCAGCTGATCCTCTGGATCACCGAGGCCGCCGCCTTCGGCAGCAGCTGGAAGGAGCTGGACCAGCGCGGCCTCATCACCGGGCGCGAGGCGCGCGAACTGCGCCGCAACGAGGCATTTCTCAAGGCGTTGCGCGCGCGCCTGCATGTGATCGCGGGCCGCCGCCAGGACATCCTCGTGTTCGACCTGCAGACGGCCGTGGCCGAAAGCTTCGGCTACAAGGCCAGCAGCGCGCGGCGCGCGAGCGAGCAGCTCATGCGCCGCTACTACTGGGCCGCGAAGGCGGTCACGCAGTTGTCCACCATCCTGATCCAGAACATCGAGGCGCAGCTCTTTCCGAGCACAAGTGGCATCACGCGCACGCTCTCTGAGCACTTCGTCGAGAAGCAGGGAATGCTGGAAATCGTCAGTGACGACGTGTTCGAACGCGAGCCGCACGCGATTCTCGAAGCGTTCCTGCTCTACGAGCAGGTGCCCGGCGTGAAGGGCTTGTCGGCGCGCACGCTGCGCGCGCTCTACAACGCGCGCGAGACCATGGACCTGCGCTGGCGCCGCGACCCGGAGAACCGCCGGCTCTTCATGGAGATCCTCAAGCAGCCGGCCGGCATCACGCACGCCATGCGGCTCATGAACCAGACGAGCGTGCTCGGGCGCTATCTATTGAATTTCCGCCGCATCGTCGGGCAGATGCAGCACGACCTCTATCACGTCTATACGGTCGATCAGCACATCCTGATGGTGCTGCGCAATATGCGCCGCTTCGCCGTGGCCGAGCATGCGCACGAGTATCCGTTCTGCAGCCAGCTCATCGCCAACTTCGAGCGGCCCTGGGTGCTTTACGTCGCGGCGCTGTTCCACGACATCGCCAAGGGCCGCGGCGGCGACCACTCGCAGCTCGGCATGGCCGACGCGCGGCGCTTTTGCCGCGAGCACGACATCACGGGCGACGACGCGGACCTGGTCGTCTGGCTCGTGCAGCAGCACCTCATGATGAGCCAGGTTGCCCAGAAGCAGGACATCACCGACCCCGAGGTCGTCAAGCGCTTCGCCGAACTCGTTGGCACGGAACGGCGTCTTTCGGCGCTCTACCTGCTGACGGTCGCCGACATTCGCGGCACGAGCCCGAAGGTCTGGAACAACTGGAAAGGCAAGCTGCTTGAAGACCTCTACCGCTCGACGCTCGCCGTGCTCGGTGGCGCCAAGCCTGACGCGCACTCGGAGCTCAAGACGCGCCAGGAGCTGGCGCTCGCGCTGCTGCGTCTCGAGACCGTGCCGGAGCACGCCCACCGCGCGCTCTGGGAGAAGCTCGACGTTGGCTACTTCCTGCGCCACGACGCCGCCGATATCGCCTGGCAAACGCGCGTGCTCTATCGCCACGTCGAGGCGCCGGAGCCGGTCGTGCGCGCGCGCCCGTCGCCGATCGGCGAGGCGCTGCAGGTGCTCGTCTACGCACAGGACCGCCCCGACCTGTTCGCGACGATGTGCGCGTACTTCGACCGCAGCGGCCTTTCCGTGCTCGACGCGCGCGTGAGCACCACACGCCACGGCTACGCGCTCGATAACTTCATCGTCGCCCACACCGAGGGCGACGTGCATTATCGCGATATCGCGAACCTCGTCGAGCAGGAACTCGCGGCGCGCCTGAAGGCGACGGGCAATGCACTGCCCGAGCCGTCGAAGGGCCGTCTCTCGCGCCTGTCGCGCACCTTCCCGGTGACGCCGCGCGTCGACCTGCGGGCCGACGAGCGCGGCCAATACTACATCCTGTCCGTGTCGGCGAACGACCGGCCGGGCCTCCTCTATTCCATCGCGCGCGTGCTCGCGGAGCATCATGTCGGCGTCCATGCGGCGCGGATCAATACGCTCGGCGAACGGGTGGAAGACGTGTTTCTGCTCGACGGTTCGGGACTCTCCGACAACCGCCAGCAGATTCACGTCGAAACCGAATTGCTGCGCGCGATCGCAGTGTGAATGACCCAAGCGAAATACCCAGATCCATGCGAGCCAAACTGACAGCCAAACATCCGCGCCCGACCACTCCGGAACGCGCCCCCGTCCGCCGCGGCAGTACAACCGCGCGTAAGCCGGTACGACCGGCCGAGGCGCGACCGGCGGACGCCAGGCCGGCATCGGCTGCGAAGACTTCCGCTGGGAAGCGTGCCCGCACCTCGGCCGGCCGCGCCACGCCTCGCACCGGCGATACGCGTCCGGGCGAGCGCCCGGCGCGACCCGCTCGCGAAGGCGGGTTCGGCGACGAGCGCCGCCCGGCCCGTCGCTCCGGCGATGAGGCACGTGGATTTGCGCGCGGCCGTAACGAAGGTGATGAGCGCCGTTTCACGCGTCGCCCCGAAGGCGATGACCGTCGCCCGCCGCGTAGCCGCGAAGAAGGCAGCGCACGCCCCTTCGCGCGCCGCACTGAGGGTGATGACCGTCGCCCGCCTCGCAGCCGCGACGAAGGTGGCGCACGCTCCTTCGCGCGCCGCCCGGAAGGTGACGATCGCCGCCCGCCTCGCAGCCGCGAAGAAGGTGGCGAGCGTCGCTTCGAACGACGCGCCGAAGGCGATGATCGCCGCCCCGCGCGTGGCCGCGACGAAGGCGGTGCACGCCCCTTCACGCGCCGTGCCGAAGGCGACGACCGACGCCCGCCCCGCAGCCGCGACGAAGGTGGCGAGCGTCGCTTCGAACGACGCACCGAAGGCGATGATCGCCGCCCGCAGCGTAGCCGCGAAGAAGGTGGCGACCGACGCTTCGCGCGCCGCCCCGAAGGCGACGACCGACGCCCGCCTCGCAGCCGTGACGAAGGTGGTGCACGCCCCTTCGCGCGCCGCGCCGAGGGCGATGACCGCCGCCCACCGCGCAGCCGCGAAGAAGGTGGCGCACGCCCCTTCGCGCGTCGCCCCGAAGGCGATGACCGCCGCCCGCCGCGTAGCCGTGAGGAAGGCGGTGCACGCCCCTTCGCGCGCCGCGCCGAGGGCGACGACCGTCGCCCGCCGCGTAGCCGCGAGGAAGGTGGCGAGCGTCGCTTCGAACGGCGCAGCGAAGGCGACGATCGCCGTCCGCCGCGCGGCCGCGGCGAAGGCAGCGAGGGACGCTTCGCCCGCCGCACGAACAGTGACGACCGCCGCCCCACGCGCGCCGGCGACGAGGGCACGGAGCGCCGTTTCGCGCGCCCGGTGAAAGCCACCTCGCGCGATGACCGCGAAGGCGCCGCGCCGCGTGCACGCCGCAGCGCCGACGAAGGCGGTGGCGGCCGCAAGATCGCCAGCCCTGTCAAATCCGCCGGTAAGCCCCCGCGCCGCACCGATGACGGCGAATCCGCACCGCGCCGCACACCGCGGGAAGAAGTCGATGGCGACAACACCCTGCGCCTGTCCAAGCGCATGTCCGAACTGGGCCTGTGCTCGCGCCGCGAAGCCGACGAATGGATCGAAAAGGGCTGGGTGTATGTGGACGGCGAAGTCGTCGACACGCTAGGCGCCAAGGTCACACCGAATCAGCGCATCGAAGTCGATCCGGCCGCGCTCGCGGCACAGGCGCGCCAGGTGACGATCCTGCTGCACAAGCCCGTGGGCTATGTGTCGGGCCAGGCCGAGGACGGCTATGAGCCCGCCGCCACGCTCGTCACCGGCGAGAACCATTGGGACGGCGACCACTCGGGTATCCGCTTCTCGGCGAAGCATCTGCGCACGCTCGCGCCGGCTGGCCGGCTCGACATCGACTCGACCGGCCTGCTCGTGCTGACCCAGGACGGTCGCGTGGCCAAGCAGTTGATCGGCGAGAGTTCGGACATCGACAAGGAATACCTCGTGCGCGTCACCTACAACGACATCGAGACCGAAATCGACCAGCACTTCCCGCCCGAGTTGCTCGCGCAGTTGCGCCACGGCCTGTCGCTCGACGACGTGCCGCTCAAGCCCGCGCAGGTGAGCTGGCAAAACGGCGAGCAGTTGCGTTTCGTGCTGCGCGAGGGCAAGAAGCGCCAGATCCGCCGCATGTGCGAACTGGTCGGCCTGAAGGTCGTGGGCCTCAAGCGTGTGCGCATGGGCCGCGTGCTGCTTGGCGCGCTGCCGCAAGGCCAATGGCGCTATCTGGCCGCCGACGAAGCGTTCTAACGCCACGTCGGGCCACATCGGCGCCCGACGCCGCGCCGAATGAGAACGGGAGCCATCTGGCTCCCGTTTTTCTTGATGCTTCGATCGTCAGTCGTCGCTGTTCGGGTCGAGTTCCGGAAACAGAACCTCGGTAAAGCCGAACTTCGAGAAGTCGGTAATGCGCATGGGGTACAGCTTGCCGATGAGGTGATCGCATTCGTGCTGGACGACCCGCGCGTGAAAGCCCTCGGCCACACGCTCGATGGGCGTGCCGTACTGATCGAAGCCGTCATAGCGGATCATCGAATAGCGGCTCACGGCGCCGCGCATGCCCGGCACCGAAAGACACCCCTCCCAGCCCTCTTCCATGTCGTGCGACAGCGGATGGATGACCGGGTTGATGAGCACCGTTTGCGGCACGGCCGGCGCCTCGGGATAGCGCTCGTTCTGTTCGAAACCGAAGATCACCACCTGCAAGTCGACGCCGATCTGCGGGGCGGCGAGTCCGGCGCCGTTCGCCGCGTGCATGGTGTCGAACATATCGGCAATGAGTTCGTGCAACTCGGGCGTATCGAAGTGATCGACCGGCCTCGCAATGCCAAGCAGGCGCGGATCGCCCATTCTGAGAATTTCGCGAATCATGTCGTTTGCCCCTCCAGGAGCTTGCGCATTCCTTCTTCGTCGAGCACCGGCACGCCGAGTTCCTCGGCTTTTGCGAGCTTGCTGCCCGCATCGGCGCCCGCCACCACGTAATCGGTCTTCTTCGACACCGAGCCGGCGACCTTCGCACCGGCTGCTTCCAGCATCTCCTTCGCCTCGTCGCGCGCGAGCGTGGGCAGCGTGCCGGTGAGCACCACCGTCTTGCCGGCCAGCACACCCACCGGCGCCTTCGGCGCGGGCGGGCCTTCCGCCCATGTTACTTTGCCCGGTGCGCGCAGTTGCTCGATCACCGTGCGGTTATGCTCCTCCGCAAAAAACTCGTGTATCGCGAGCGCGACGATAGGGCCCACATCGTTGACTTCGAGCAATTCTTCGACCGACGCGCTCATGATCGGATCGAGCGAGCCAAAGTGCTTCGCAAGATCCTTGGCCGTCGATTCGCCCACGTGCCGGATACCGAGCGCGTAGACGAAGCGCGCAAGCGTCGTGGCCTTGGCCTTCTCGAGCGAGTCGAGCAGGTTCTGCGCCGACTTGTCCGCCATGCGCTCGAGCTGCGCGAGCGTGCCGAAGCCGAGATTGAACAGATCGGCGGGCGTGCGCACGAGGTTCTGGTCGACCAGTTGGTCGATGATCTTCTCGCCCAGGCCGTCGATATCGAGCGCGCGGCGCTGGGCGAAGTGCCAGAGCGCCTGCTTGCGCTGGGCCGGACAGAACAGGCCACCCGTGCAGCGGGCGATTGCCTCGTCGGGCAGACGCTCGATGCGCGATCCGCAGACCGGGCATTCGGTCGGCATCACGAACTCGTGGGCATCGGCCGGACGGCGGTCCATGAGCGCACTGACCACCTCGGGAATCACGTCGCCGGCGCGCCGCACGATCACCGTGTCGCCGATGCGGATGTCCTTGCGCCGCACTTCGTCTTCGTTGTGCAGCGTGGCGTTGGTCACTGTCGCGCCGCCGACGAACACCGGCTCGAGCCGCGCCACCGGCGTAATCGCGCCCGTGCGGCCCACCTGAACGTCGATGGCCAGCAGCTTCGTGAGCGCCTCCTGGGCCGGGAACTTGTGCGCGAGCGCGAAGCGCGGCGCACGCGAGACGAAGCCGAGCGCGTCCTGCTCGTCGCGGCGGTTCACCTTGTAGACCACGCCGTCAATGTCGTACGGCAGGCCGTCGCGCTTCTCGCCCACGGCGCGGAAGAATTCCAGGAGACCTTGCGCGCCCTTCACAACCGCTCGCTCGGCATTGACCGGCAGGCCCATTTCCGCGTACCAGTCGAGCAGTTCGCTATGGGTGGCCGGCATCGGCTCGCCCTCGAGCACGCCAATGCCGTAAGCGAAAAACGACAGCGGCCGCTGCGCCGTGATTTTCGGATCGAGCTGGCGCAGACTGCCCGCCGCCGCGTTGCGCGGGTTCGCGAATTCCTTGTGCCCGGCGTCGCGCTGACGCTGGTTCATACGTTCGAAGTCGCGGCGGAACATCAGCACCTCGCCGCGCACGTCGAGCACCTTCGGCACGCGCTTGCCCTTCAGGCGCAATGGCAGCGAGCGGATCGTGCGCACGTTCTCCGTGACGTTCTCGCCGGTCGCGCCGTCGCCGCGCGTGGAGGCCTGGACGAACACGCCGTCGACATAGCGCAGCGAGATGGCGAGGCCGTCGAACTTCAGTTCAGCGGCGTATTCGACCTCGACGATTCCGGCGCCCTCGATCTTGCCGAGCGCATCGGCCACGCGCTTGTCGAACGCGACAATGTCCTCGTCGGCAAAGCCGTTGTTGAGCGACAGCATCGGCACGTCGTGGACCACGGGCTCGAAGCCCCCGGCGACTTCGCCACCCACGCGCTGAGTGGGCGAATCGGGCGTGATGAGGTCGGGATGCTCGGCCTCGATCTGCTGAAGTTCGCCGAACAGCTTGTCGTATTCCGCGTCGGGCAGCTCTGGCTGGTCGAGCACGTAGTAGGCGTGATTCGCACGCTCGAGTTCGGCGCGCAACCACACCGCGCGCTGCGCAGCGGTGGCTTCTTCGGGAGGACGGGCGGGAGTACGGACCATGCCTTGGGCAACTCGCTGTTGGAAGAGATTTCGGACGTCAGATTATCTCAGGAAGCGGCGCGTGTCGCATCGACCGAACGGCCATCTTCGTGCGCCGCCGAACGGGCCTCGCCAGCGTCCTGGCCGAATGGCTAACGCTGCGTCCGTCCCATTGACGCGCGAGTCCAGCGAGGCGAACCTGAGTGCACCGCAACACGCGTGCCGACGCCCACGCGCCGCGCCGCCTGCGCGCAAAAAAAAAGCGCGGCGCCCTTACGGCGTCGCGCCTTGTCTGTTGGCCGCTTGCCGGCCTGCGGCGTTACTGGCTGAACAGTCGCCGCGTGGCCGGCGAGCCGGCCGGAATGCCGGCCTGCTCCAGCTTCGCGTAAAGCGTCATGAGCTGCTTGTCGATCGACTGCAGCACCGATTCCGGCAGCGGCCGGCGCTGGTCGTCGACCACGCGGCCGCCAATGCGCTCCGCAAGCGACTTCGCGTAGTCGCACATCAGTCGGAACGGCAGGATGTCTTCGTCGGCCACGGGCACGTCGAGGATCAGCGTGATCAGCTCGCCGCCCTTGTACGTGAGGTCGTCGCGCAGGAAGTTGGTGTCGCCGAACTGCAGCATGAAAACGGGGCTCTGCTTCGCGTCGAGCTTCACGAAGCGCGTGCCGTCGCGCGAAAGCAGCAAGCCGTCCTGCGCGGCCACGGCCTGCACGTAGTTTGCCGACCACGGCGCGCCATCCGACATCACGTTGACGGAAAGCTGTGCGTCGCATTGCGCCGCGAAGCCGTCCAGCTCGCGCGCCATGGCGACCGTCTCCATCATGTCCGGAAACTCAGGCGCGGCGTCGAGCGCGTCGGCAAACTGCTGCACGCCGGTCACGAATTCCGAGAACTCGAGTTCGTTGAGCGGACCGTTGCGATTCGCGAGTTGCGCAGCCGCGCGCAGTTCTTCGTAGCGCACACCGCTCTGGAGCAACTCCCAGCCGTCGCCCCCGTCGGGTTTGCCTTCGATGTGAACCGGCTTGCTGCCCGCGCGGCGCAGCCGCTGCGCCAACGGAATCACCCGCTCGCCCGCCACCGGCGCGCCAAGCCGGATCGGCACGATGCAGTCGATGCGACGGTCGACCACGGCGGGCGGCGCCGAAGAGATCGTCGTGGCGGCCGGCATGACTGGTTCGATGCGCCCGGCTTCGTCCGCGTCGTCCTTTGCGGGTTGCGGGGCAGCCGCACTCGCAGCCGGCGCCTTGTCGCCCCCCTCGTCCGCAGCGGATTCAGCCTCCGGAAAGCCGTTGGGTGTCGTCGTTTCCGCCTGGATGTCGGCCGGCGTGTCGAGTGGCGCCGCGGTCCCGAAACCCGGCTCCACTCGCCCGGCTTCCGTGCTGCCCGCGAGCGACGGCTCGCGGCGCGACGGAGCATGCGCCGGTTCGATGAACGGGCTCGGCTCCTGGAACTCGTCGCGCTGCGGCGCTTCGACCGCCTCTTCGGGCATCGGGCGCGGCATGCGCCGGCGCACCCTCGCGCCCTGCCATGCGTTGTACACCACCACGCCCCCGACTACCACGGCGCCCGCGCCGATCAACCCGAGAGTCAACTCATCCATGCATGCTCCATCAGCAATTCTTATTCGACGGCGCGCGCATTCTGTGCGCCGTTTCTGTGGCAAGCGCATTGCGCGCGGCGGCTGCCTAACCGATGGCGCCGCCGGCCGCGCATCGCGCGCCGTCCGTTAGACCGTATAAATCGATTAGACCGTATTCTGGGCGAAACCCGCCGCAGTTTCCATGTCGACCGCGACGATGCGCGAAACGCCCTGCTCCTGCATCGTCACGCCAATGAGCTGCTGCGCCATCTCCATGGCGATCTTGTTGTGCGAAATGAACAGGAACTGTGTTTTGTCCGACATCGCGCGAACAAGGTTCGCGAAGCGCTCGGTGTTCGCGTCGTCGAGCGGCGCGTCCACTTCGTCGAGCAAACAGAACGGCGCCGGGTTGAGCTGGAACATCGCGAACACGAGGGCCGTGGCCGTGAGTGCTTTCTCGCCGCCGGAGAGCAGGTGAATCGTCGAATTCTTCTTCCCGGGCGGTTGCGCCATCACCTGCACGCCGGCGTCGAGAATCTCGTCGCCGGTCATGATGAGCTTCGCCTGACCACCACCGAACAGGCGCGGGAACAGCTCGCCGAAATGACGGTTCACTTCGTCGAACGTGCCCTGCAGCAGCGTGCGCGTTTCCTGGTCGATCTTGCGGATCGCGTCTTCGAGCGTTTCGATCGCGCTCGTGAGGTCGGCCGACTGCGCGTCGAGGAAGGTCTTGCGCTCCTTCGCCGCGGCCAGCTCGTCGAGCGCGGCCATGTTCACGGGCCCAAGCGCCGTGATCGCGTTGTTGATGCGCGTGACCTCGCCTTGCAGATACGACGGCTTCATATCGGCCGTGAGCTTTTCCTGCAGCGCGGCCTCGTCGACGCCCGCGGCCTGCAGCTGCTCGACGAACTGCTCGCCGTTCAGGCGCGCGGCCTGCTCCTTCAGCTGAAGTTCGGTGATGCGGTCGCGCAACGGCTGCAGCGCGCGTTCCGCGGCGAGGCGCGTTTCGTCGGCGGCGCGTAGCCTGGCGCTCAGGTCGTCGAGTTCGGCGCGCGCGGCGCGCAGCGTGTCTTCCTTCTGCGCGCGAATTTCCAGCGCGTCCTGCAGGCCCGTGTGCGCGGTCTGCTCGTTGATCGTTTCCAGTTCGGCGCGCGCGTCTTCGAGCGACGCGGCCACGCGTTCGCTCTGGTCGTGCGCGACCTGAATGTTGCGCTTCAACTCTTCGATGCGGTTCGCCATGTTGCGCGCGGCAAAGCGCGCGTCGGCCGCCGCGCGTTCGAGGTCGCGCGCCTCGTTGCGAGCCGCGCCGAGTTCCTCGTCGAGCGCCTCGAAGGCGAGCTGGTTGTCCTCGAAGCGGGCCTGCAGTTCGGCGAGTTCCACATCGTGGCGCTCGAAGTTCGCTTCCGACTCCGCGCGCAACGCGCGCTGCTCTTCGATCTGCGTGCGAATCTCGTCGAGCTCTTCGCGGATCTGCGTACTGCGCGCCGTGTAGCGCTCATGCGCCTGGGTCAGCTTGAGCACATCCATTTGCAGCGCGTGCACGCGCTGGGTCGCGCGCTCGGCCTGCTGGCGCACATCCGTGAGCACCTGGGCCGCCTGTGTGTGCGCCGCTTCCGCGCGCACGACAGCCGTGCGTGCCTCGTCGGCGAGCAGCGTCTGGGCGCGCACCTGGCGCTCGAGATTCTCGATTTCCTGCTGACGCGCGAGCATGCCGGCCTGCTCGGTGTCGGCGGCGTACAGCTGCACACCCACGCGCGTCACCATATGACCGGCCTTCACGACGAACGCGCCGCTGCCGGGCAATTGCGCGCGCTGGGCGAGCGCCTCGGCGAGATCGCCCGCGACGTAGGTCGAGCCGAGCCATTCGGTGAGCACCGCGCGCAAGCCCGCATCGTCGATCCGCACGAGCGAGAGCAGCGGCGTGAGGCCCGCGGCCGCAGCAGGAGCCTGACCCGCGGCCGGCGGCGAATAGAACGCGAGCTTCGCAGGCGGAGCGTCGCTCGCGAATGCCTTCACCCAGTCGAGGTTCGACACCTCGAGCGCGGCGAGCCGCTCGCGCAGCACCGATTCGAGCGCCGTTTCCCAACCCGCTTCGACGTGCAGCTTCTTCCACAGCCGCGGCAACGCGCCCAGTTCGTGACGTTCGAGCCACGGCTGGATCTTGCCTTCCGTCTGTACGTTTTCCTGCAACTGCTTGAGTGCAGCGAGGCGGGCTTCGAACTGGTGGATCTGTGCGTTTTCCGCCTGCACGCGCTCGTGCGCGGCGCGGCGTTCCGCGTCGAGGCGCGGCACCGTTTCCTGCGCGTCGGCCAGGCGCGCCTGCGCTTCGTGCAGGACTTCCTCCTGCTCGGCCAGCTGCATGCGCAGCTCTTCGAGCTGGGCTTCGTCCGGCGCGTCGAGGCCGCCTTCTTCCGACTTCAGACGCTCGTGGCGCTGCTGAAGCTGCTGGAGCATCTGGTCGGCGTTGCGCTGATGCGCGGCTTCGAGCTTGATGGCCTGCTCGGTGCGCGCGATGCCCGCGCGCTCGTCGTTCAGATGCGCCTGCGCGTCGCGCCAGCGGTTTTCGAGCGCGGGCAGCGCTTCCTGCTTCGCCGCCGCATCTTCCTCGGCCAGCGCTGCCTTTTCCTCGGCGATCGCCAGTTGTTCTTCGGCGTCTTCGATATCGTCCTGCGCCTTCTGCGCCTGGACCTGCCATTGCTCGCGCTGCGCGGTGAGCGCGGCGATCTGCGCCTGCACGCGATTGCGCGACTCAACGATGAACTTGATCTCGGCCTCGAGGCGGCTCACCTCGGCGTTCGCTTCGTAAAGCGAGCCCTGCGCGCCCTGCATGGCGTCGCTTGCCGAGTAGTGGGCCACGCGCAGCGTTTCGAGCTGCGCTTCCACTTCGCGCAGCTGCGCGGTGTGGCGCTCCAGGTCGATCTGCGCCTGCTCGATCGCGCGCTGCTGGCGTTGCTGCTCGCCCGCTGCCTCGTTCTTGCGCAGGAGCCACAGGAGGCGCTGCTTTTCCTCGCCCTCGGACTGCAGCTCGCGGTATTTCGTGGCAACGACCGCCTGGCCCTCGAGCTTTTCGAGGTTGCTGGACAGCTCGCGCACGATGTCCTCGACGCGCGTGAGGTTCTCGCGCGTGTCGTGCAGACGATTCTCGGTCTCGCGCCGGCGTTCCTTGTATTTCGAAACGCCCGCGGCTTCTTCGAGGAACACGCGCAGCTCTTCGGGCTTCGCCTCGATGATCCGCGCGATCATGCCCTGCCCGATGATCGCGTAGGCGCGCGGGCCGAGGCCCGTCCCCAGGAAAATGTCCTGGATATCGCGCCGGCGAGCCGGCAGGTTGTTGATGTAGTAGCTCGACGTGCCGTCGCGCGTGAGCACGCGCTTCACGGCGATCTCGGCATACTGGCCCCACTGCCCGGCGGCGCGGCCATCCGCGTTGTCGAACACCAGTTCGACGCTCGCGCGGCTGCCCGGCTTGCGCGCGGTGGAACCGTTGAAGATGACGTCCTGCATCGACTCGCCGCGCAGCTCGGACGCCCGGGATTCACCCAGCACCCAGCGCACCGCGTCGATGATGTTGGATTTCCCACAGCCGTTTGGCCCGACCACCCCGACGAGTTGGCCCGGAACCTGGAAATGCGTGGGATCGACGAATGATTTGAAGCCAGCGAGTTTAATCGAAGTCAGACGCACGGCGATATCGCTGTTGGAATAGTGGTGAACGGGACCGCCCGTGCCGTACGTCGCTTGCCGCCGCGCATCCGGTATCGATCGCGCGACGGCGGAGTGCGCACTGGGCAGCCGCCACGGCTCGCCGTACGAACGCGCATGCGCGCGTGCGGCCGGCGGGAATCAGCGGCAATCATACCATCGCACGCGCGCCATTCCGCGCGCGGGAAGGCCCTGGCCCCGTGCCGCCGCCTACGCTGCCATCGCCGTTACCGCCGCCGTTGCCATCGTCGCCGCCGGGGCCGTTGCTGTCGGCGTCGTCCGCGTCATCGGTGCGGCTGGCGTCGGCGTGGGTCATGACGCTCGCGTCGGCGCTCGCGTGCGCGCCGCCCTTGCGCGCGTCCTGCTGCCGGTGCACCCAGCTCGACAGCAGGGAAGCAAGCACGATGCACGCACCGCCAGCCCATTCGCGCGGGCCCGGCGTCTCACCGGCGAAGAGCCACGACGTGAGCGCCGTCACGACGATCTCGAACAGCATGATGATCGAGGCACGGTTCGCCGGCACGCGGGCAAGCCCGTACTGCACGAGCATGTTGTTGCTGCCGAGCACGACGCCGAGCGCGAGCACGAGCAGCACGACGCGTGCGAGATGCTCGCCCGCCGGCGCGGCCGACATCGGCTCGAAACACGAGGTCAGCGCGCCGAACAGCGCCGCGCCCGCGAAGATCACGGCGGTGCGCATCTCCGGCTTCATGTGCGGCAGCACGCGGCTCGTCTTCACGACGAGCACGTTGCTCATCGCGAAACCCATGCCGCCGATAAGACCCGCCCATTCGGCCGCGTTGGCGGGCAGCGGCACACCGAGCTGCGGCGACCAGAGCATCAGCACCGCACCCAGCAGCGAAAGCGCCGAAAGCGCGCCGCCCGCCCAGTTCAGGCGCTCGTGCAGGATGAAGTGCGCGAAAATCGCCGTCCACGCCGGGGTCAGATAGAAGAGCAGCAGCACGCGCATCACTTCGCCGTGGATCGCGCCCCACACGAAACCGACGTTCGTCACGCCCGCGGCGAGTCCGAGCATCGGCAGCACCCAGTGCCAGCGCACGGTCGCGAGCGAACGCCAGCGCAGCACCAGCACGAAGAGGCAGCCGGCCGCGCTCGTCGCAGCGCTGGAAGCCGTTCCGGTGAGCCCCGCGGCCGCCAGCATGCGCAGCGGATACCAGACAAAACCCCAGACGGACGCGCCAACCATGATGGCAAGCGTCGGCCAGGCGGCGCGCAAGCCCGTGCTCTGGCTCATTGCTTGGGCTTCCCTTGTCGTGGCCGCGCGTTCGCAGCACGCGCGTCGTCATTCGAAAATTTCATGCTTTTCCTTTATTTCGTTGCCCGGCAAGCACGGGCGGCGCCAGGGCGGGATCGGACCGGCGCCCGCAGCAGCAGCAGCGCCACGCTATAATCGACCGCTTGCAGCCGCAGGGCCGCGCCGCGCATCCGCGGCCGCGCATCCGCGTTTTTCGCCCAGCGCGGTGCAACTGGCTCGCCGGCCCGCAGTGGCCACTCCGATCCTGCGCGCCACGCCATCCGTCTTTCGCCCACGCCTGTCCAGCCCAAAGTGAATCCGCTACTCGACACCCTTCAGTCCTATCCCTTCGAAAAGCTGCGCGTGCTCTTCAAGGACGTCACGCCGAACGCCGACCTGCGCCACATCAGCTTCGGGATCGGCGAGCCGAAACACCCCACTCCGGCGCTGATCCGCGACGCCATCGTCGCTTCGCTCGACGGCCTTTCGTCGTACCCGGCCACGGCGGGCACCCCGGCGCTGCGCGAGTCGATTGCAAACTGGGTGAAGGCGCGCTATGGGCTGCCGGCCATCGATGCGAACACGGAAATCCTGCCCGTCTCGGGCTCGCGCGAGGCGCTGTTCGCGCTAGCGCAGGCCGTGATCGACCCGACAGCGGGCGTGAAAGACCCGGCAAAGCGGGCGATCGTACTCTGCCCGAACCCTTTCTACCAGATCTACGAAGGCGCCGCGCTGCTGGGCGGCGGCGAGCCGTACTTCGTGAACAGCGATCCGGCCCGCAACTTCGCCTGCGATTATTCGCAGGTTCCCGAAGAAGTCTGGGCCCGCACGCAGCTGCTGTACGTGTGCTCGCCGGGCAATCCCACGGGTGCCGTGTTCACGCTCGACGACTGGCGCGAGCTGTTCGCGCTCTCCGACCGCTACGGCTTCGTGATCGCCTCGGACGAGTGCTACTCGGAAATCTACTTCGACGAAGCCACGCCGCCGCTCGGCGGTCTCGAAGCGGCGCACAAGCTGGGCCGCGGCTTCGAGCGCCTCGTGATGCTGTCGAGCCTGTCGAAGCGCTCGAACGCGCCGGGCATGCGCTCGGGCTTCGTGGCCGGGGACGCCGCCATCCTCAAGCAGTTCCTGCTGTACCGCACCTATCACGGCTCGGCCATGTCGCCCGTGTGGCAGTCCGCCAGCATCGCGGCCTGGTGCGACGAGGCGCACGTGCGCGAAAACCGCGCGAAATACGTGCGGAAGTTCTCGACCGTCACGCCGATGCTCGCCGACGTGCTCGACGTGAAATTGCCCGACGCCGCGTTCTATCTGTGGGCCAACGTCGCGCGCACCGGCCTCACGGACACCGCGTTCGCCCAGCGTCTCTACGCCGACTATAATGTGACGGTTCTGCCCGGCTCGTTCCTCGCGCGCGAGGCGCATGGCACGAATCCGGGTAAAGACTTCGTGCGCATGGCGCTCGTCGCCGACGTCGAGGAGTGCATCGAGGGCGCGCAGCGCATCGTCGAGTTCTGCCGCTCGCTCAAACCGTAAAGCCTTTGCGTGCGCGCCGGGGTCCTGCACCTCGCGGCGCGCAACACCGCTTTCAACCATCAATCTCACGAAATCACCACCATGTCGCAACAACTTCAGCAGATCATCGACACCGCCTGGGAAAACCGCGCCGACTTCTCGCCCAAGTCGGCCCCGAACGACGTGCGCGAAGCCGTCGCCCACGTCATCGCCGAGCTGGACAAAGGCGCGCTGCGCTGCGCCGAGAAGAAGGACGGCGACTGGGTCGTCAACCAATGGGTGAAGAAGGCCGTGCTGCTGTCGTTCCGCCTGGAAGACAACGCACCGATGCCCGCCGGCGGCTACAGCCAGTTCTACGACAAGGTGCCCTCGAAGTTCGCCAATTACACGGCCGAAGACTTCGCCGCGGGCGGCTTCCGCGTCGTGCCGCCGGCCATCGCGCGCCGCGGCTCGTTCATCGCGAAGAACGTCGTGCTGATGCCGTCGTACACCAACATCGGCGCGTATGTCGATGAAGGCACGATGGTCGATACGTGGGCCACGGTCGGTTCGTGCGCGCAGATCGGCAAGAACGTGCACCTCTCGGGCGGCGTCGGCATCGGCGGCGTGCTGGAGCCGCTGCAGGCCAACCCGGTCATCATCGAAGACAACTGCTTCATCGGCGCGCGCTCGGAAGTCGTGGAAGGCGTGATCGTCGAAGAGAACTCGGTCATCTCGATGGGCGTGTACCTCGGCCAGTCGACCAAGATTTACGACCGCGAAACCGGCGAAGTTTCGTATGGCCGCATTCCGGCGGGCTCGGTCGTGGTCGCGGGCAACCTGCCCTCGAAGGACGGCTCGCACAGCCTGTACTGCGCCGTGATCGTCAAGAAGGTCGACGCGAAAACACGCGCGAAGGTCGGCCTGAACGAGCTGCTGCGAGGCGACTGATGGCGAAGTCCGCCAAGACCGTTGTCTACGGCATTCCGAACTGCGACACCGTGAAGAAGGCCCGTGTGTGGCTCGAAGAGCACGGCGTCGAGTTCGAGTTTCACGACTTCAAGAAGGCGGGCGTCTCGAATGCGCTCGTCCAGGACTGGCTCAAGGACGTCTCGCTCGATCAGCTGATCAACAAGCGCGGCACGACCTGGCGCGGCCTGTCGGACGTGCACAAGGCCGAAGCCGACACGACCACCGGCGCGATCGCGCTGATGATCCACAAGCCGTCGATCATCAAGCGGCCCGTCGTTGTGGTGAACGGCCGCGTGAAGACGCTCGGCTTTTCCGCCGACCAGTATGCGGAGCTGTTCGCTTGAGCGCCGCATGAGACCGGTGCGCCTGAACGGCTCCATGGCAAGTCGGGCGCGCACGGTCATGACAAGTTGTTGCCGGCCCCTGCTCCATCAGCGGCGCCGGCATTTTTATTGAAAGTGGTCTTTTTATGTCCGCCACCCTCGCCCTTACCGAATCCCTGATCGCGCGCGCGTCCGTCACGCCCGACGACCAGCACTGCCAGCGCATCATGACCGAACGCCTCAGCGCGCTCGGCTTCGCGTGCGAAACGATCGAATCCAACGGCGTGACCAACCTGTGGGCCGTCAAGCGCGGCACCGCAGGCGCGCAAGGCTCGCTGCTCGCCTTCGCGGGCCACACCGACGTCGTGCCCACCGGCCCCATCGAGCAATGGAGTTCGCCGCCGTTCCAGCCCTCGCATCGCGACGGCATTCTCTATGGCCGCGGCGCCGCCGATATGAAGACTTCGCTCGCGGCCTTCGTGGTGGCGAGCGAAGAGTTCGTGGCGGCGCATCCGCAGCATCGCGGCGCCATCGCGTTCCTCATCACGAGCGACGAAGAAGGCCCGGCCACCGATGGCACCGTGAAGGTCGTCGAGGCGCTGCAGGCGCGCGGCGAGAAAATGGATTACTGCATCGTGGGCGAGCCGACTTCGACGCATACGCTCGGCGACTGCGTGAAAAACGGCCGCCGCGGCTCGATGTCGGGCAAGCTCGTCGTGAAGGGTGTGCAGGGGCATATCGCCTATCCGCATCTCGCGAAGAACCCGGTGCACCTGCTGGCGCCCGCGCTCGCCGAACTCGTCGCCGAAAAGTGGGACGACGGCAACGAGTACTTCCCGCCCACCACGTGGCAGGTGTCGAACCTGCACAGCGGCACCGGCGCGAGCAACGTGATTCCGGGCCACGCCGATGTGATGTTCAACTTCCGCTTCTCGACCGCGAGCACGGTGGAAGGCCTGCAACAGCGCGTGCACGCGATCCTCGACAAGCACGGCCTCGAATACGACCTGCACTGGAGCGTGAGCGGCCTGCCCTTCCTGACGCCGCGCGGCGCGCTCTCGGACGCGCTCGGAAAAGCGATCCACGACGAAACCGGCGTCACGACCGAACTGTCGACCACGGGGGGCACGTCCGATGGCCGCTTCATCGCGCGTATGTGCGAGCAGGTGGTGGAGTTCGGGCCGCCGAACGCCAGCATCCACAAGATCGATGAGCATATCGAAGTGAAATTCATCGATCCGCTCAAGAACGTCTATCGCCGCGTGCTCGAACAGCTGATCGCCTGACCGGCCAACCGAACACGCTCTGGAGTCCAGAACATGACCCATCCGCTCGCTGCTACCTTCGCCACCGTTCGCGACCTGCTGCGCTACGGTGTCTCGCGCTTTTCGGCCGCGCAACTCGCGTTCGGCCACGGCTCGAACAACGCCTACGACGAAGCCGCGTACCTGATCCTGCACACGCTGCACTTGCCGCTCGACCTGCTCGACCCATTTCTCGACGCGCGCCTCACGAGCGAGGAAATCGACACGGTGCTCGGCGTGATCGAGCGCCGCGCGACCGATCGCGTACCCGCCGCTTACATCACGCAGGAAGCGTGGATGCACGGCCTGCGCTTCTACGTGGATGAGCGCGTCATCGTGCCGCGCTCGTTCATTGGCGAGCTGCTCGCAGACGGCCTGCAGCCCTACGTGGAAGATCCCGAGCAGGTCGGCGCGGTGCTGGAGCTCTGCACCGGCTCGGCCAGCCTGGCGATTCTTGCGGCGCACGCGTTCCCGAATGCCGACATCGACGCCGTCGATCTGTCCGCGCCCGCCCTCGAAGTCGCGCGGCGCAACGTGCACGAACACGATCTCGACGAGCGCATCGCCCTCTTCGAAGGCGACCTTTACGCGCCGCTGCCCGAGCGCCGCTACGACGTGATCATCACGAACCCGCCGTACGTGAACGCCGACTCGATGCAGGCGCTGCCGCCCGAGTACCGTCACGAGCCGGAAATCGCGCTCGCGGGCGGCGCGGACGGCATGGACATCGTGCGCCGCATCATCAAGGACGCACGCAACTGGCTCACCGACGACGGTGTGCTGGTGGTCGAGATCGGCAACGAGCGCGAGAACGTGGAAGCGGCGTTCGGCGGCCTCGATCTCGTCTGGCTCTCGACGAGCGGCGGCGACGATCAGGTTTTCCTGATTCAGGCCTGCGACCTGCCGGTTTGAGCGTCCTGCCCGTCTTGTCCGGGCGAGCCGCGGCGCCCGTGCGCCGTGTCTCGCTGCTTGCAGGATCGGGACGATCGCCGTCGCCGCAGCGGGTTCGGTAAGATTGAGCCCTCCGGCCGTGCGCTTCCCGGCGTGGGCCGGTCCTGCGTCCGGCTGAAGGAGCGTCCCACGCATTTATGCGATTCGACTGGTCACACCTCGGCACGCTGCTCGCGATCATCCATCTGCTCGGACTGATCGCAGCGTGCCACGCCATCCTCAACACGCGCACCTCGCAAGGCGCGATTGCCTGGGCCGTCTCGCTCGCGACGATGCCCTACCTCACGCTCGTCCCGTATCTCTTTCTCGGCCGCAGCAAGTTCGCGGGCTATGCGGACGCGAGGCGCCTGCGCAACGAAACCTTGCGCTCACGCGCCCACGCGCCCGAATGGGACAAACTCGTCTCCACGGGCGAATGGCCTGCCGACGAACTGGGCGTGCGCGTGATCCGCACGTTCGCGCGCCTGGGCGGGATGCCGCTCGTGCCGGGCAACGCGGTGCGCACGCTCGTGAATGGCGAAGCGACCTTCTCCGCCATTTTCGATGCGATCGAGCAAGCCCGGCACTACGTGATCGTGCAGTTCTTCATCGTGCGAGCCGACGCGCTCGGCGACATGCTCAAGGACGTGCTGCTCGACTGCAGCAGACGCGGCGTGCGCGTGTACTTCCTGTACGACAGCATCGGCTCGTTCGACCTGCCCGCCAGCTACGTGCACGAGTTGCAGGACGGCGGCGTGGAAGTGCACCCGTTCTCCACGAAGCGCCACTTCGTGAATCGCTTCCAGCTCAATTTCCGCAACCACCGCAAGATCGTCGTGGTGGACGGCCAGCACGCGTTCGTGGGCGGCCACAACGTGGGTATCGAATACCTGGGCGCGAACGCGCGCCTCTCTCCGTGGCGCGATACGCATATCGAACTGCGCGGACCGGCGGTCGCCAACGTGCAGTTCGCCTTCACCGAGGACTGGTACTGGGCCACCCAGCAGCTTCCCGGCTGCGAGGCGCCCACCGTCGTGCCGCGGGACGGCGACGACATGTACTGCCTCGTCTTGCCCACGGGGCCGGCGGACCGCCAGGAGACCTGCTCGCTCTTCTTCGTCGAGGCGATCAACGCCGCGAAAAAACGCCTCTGGATCACGACGCCCTACCTCGTGCCCGACGAAGCCGTGTTTTCGGCCCTGCGCCTCGCAGCGCTGCGCGGCGTGGACGTGCGCATCATGATCCCGAGCCGGCGCGACCATTACGTGGTCTTCGAGGCATCGATGCTGTACGCCTTCGACGCGGTGCGCGCGGGCATCCGCATCTTTCGCTACAAGCCCGGTTTTTTGCACCAGAAGGTCGTGCTGATCGACGACGTGGCTGCGGCCATCGGCAGCGCGAATCTGGATAACCGGTCGTTTCGCCTGAACTTCGAGATCATGGTGCTGACCGTGCATCGCGGCTTCGCGGCCGAAGTCGAAGCGATGCTGCTGCGCGACTTCGAACAGGCGTTCGAGATCGATCGCAGCGAGTATCGCGACGCGCCCGCGTGGCGCAAGATCACGATGCATCTCGCGCGGCTCTTCGCGCCGATTCTCTAGCGCGCCTGTGCCGCCCGGCTGCGCTCAGAGCTGCTTTTCGATGTCCGCTGCGATGGCCTCGGGTTTCGTCATGGGCGCATAGCGCTTCACCACGCCGCCGTTGCGGTCGACCAGAAACTTCGTGAAATTCCACTTGATGCCTCCCAGCCCGAGCAGCCCCGGCGCCTCGCCCGTGAGCCAGCGATACAGCGGATGCGCGTTCGCCCCGTTCACGTCGATCTTTTCGAACATCGGGAACGCGACGCCGTAGTTCTTCTCGCAGAAGCTGCCGATCTGCGCGGCGTCGCCGGGTTCCTGCTTGCCGAACTGGTTGCACGGAAAGCCGAGCACCGCAAGCCCGCGCGCGGCGTACTGGTCGTGGAGCTTTTGCAGGCCCGCGTACTGCGGCGTGAATCCGCACTCGCTCGCGGTATTGACGATCAGGAGCACCTTGCCCGTGTAGCGCTCGAGGCTCACCGGCTCGCCGCCGCCGAGCGGTTGCGCCGAAAACGAATAGATCGATGTCATCTGGCTCTCCCGTGGAAAAGCGCCAGTCTACGTGAGAAAGCGGGCAATTAGCACTCGACCAGACGGCTAGCCGTTCGGTCAATGCCGGCCGGAGCGCGGCGCAGGCTGCGCGCACCGGTCTACGCGCCCCGGTCTGCGCGTCCCGGTCTAAAATAGCGCCTTCCTTCGTTTTCTTCCCGCCGACGCCGTCGTGATCCGCTTCAACCAATTCAGTCTTGCCCGCGGCACCAAGCCGCTTTTCGAACAGACGTCGTTCACGCTGAACCCCGGCGAAAAGGTCGGTCTCATCGGCGCAAACGGCGCGGGCAAATCGACCCTGTTCGCCGTGCTGCGCGGCGAGCTGCACGCCGACGCCGGCGACTTCTCGCTGCCGCCGTCCTGGCGCATCGCGCACGTCGCGCAGGAAACCCCGGCCGTCGACCGCACCGCGCTCGACTACGCGCTGGACGGCGACGCCGCGCTGCGCGAAATCGAGGCCCGCATCGCCGCGGCTTCGGCGGCGCACGATGGCGCGGCCGAAGCCGAAGCGCACGGCGCCTTCGCCGACGCCGATGGCTACACTGCCCCCGCGCGAGCCGAAGCGCTGCTGCTCGGCCTCGGCTTCACGCTCGAGCAAACGCGCCAGAGCGTCTCGAGTTTCTCGGGCGGCTGGCGCATGCGCCTGAACCTCGCGCAGGCGCTCATGTGCCGCTCCGACCTGCTGCTGCTCGACGAGCCCACGAACCACCTGGATCTGGACGCGATCGTCTGGCTCGAAGACTGGCTGCACCGCTATCCCGGCACGCTCGTCGTGATCTCGCACGACCGCGAATTCCTCGACTCGATCTGCAACGTCACGCTGCATCTGGAGAACCAGCAGATCAAGCGTTACGGCGGCAATTACTCGCAGTTCGAGATCCTGCGTGCGCAACAACTGGCGCTGCAGCAAAGTGCGTATGAAAAGCAGCAGCGCACCGTTGCCCACCTGCAAAGCTTCATCGACCGCTTCAAGGCCAAGGCCACCAAGGCGCGCCAGGCGCAAAGCCGCGTGAAGGCGCTGGAAAAGATGGAGCTGATCGCACCGGCGCACGCCAGCTCGCCGTTCACGTTCGAATTCCGCACGCCCGACTCCGCGCCCAACCCCATGCTCGTAATGGAAGACGTGCGCTGCGGCTATCGGGCCGAGGACGGCAGCGAAACGCCCATCGTCGAGCGCGTCACGCTCTCGATCCAGAACGGCCAGCGCATCGGCCTGCTCGGTGCGAACGGCCAGGGCAAGTCCACGCTCATCAAGACGCTCGCGGGCACGCTCGCGGCGCTCTCCGGCGAGCTGCGCACGGGCAAGGGCCTGCAAATCGGCTATTTCGCGCAGCACCAGCTCGAAACGTTGCGCCCGGACGACTCGCCGCTCCAGCATCTCGCGCGTCTCGCGCCCGACACGCGCGAGCAGGAACTGCGCGACTTCCTCGGCGGCTTCAATTTCCCCGGCGAAATGGCCGCGGCGCCCATTGCCCCGTTCTCGGGCGGCGAGAAGGCGCGCCTCGCGCTCGCGCTCATCATCTGGCAAAAGCCCAACCTGCTGCTGCTCGACGAGCCAACCAACCACCTCGACCTCGAAACGCGCTACGCGCTGACCATGGCGCTCGCGCAGTTCGAAGGCACGCTGATCCTCGTTTCGCACGACCGGCATTTGCTGCGCGCCACGACCGATCAGTTCATGTTGGTGGCGAAGCACCGTCTGCAGCCGTTCGACGGCGACCTTGACGACTACCGCGACTGGCTGCTGCAACACGCGGCCGAGCAACGCGCGGCGCTCAAGGAGGCCGCTTCCGGCACGGCGAACGCGGAAAACGGCGCAAGTGCCGCCGATGGCGTCAATCGCAAGGAACAGCGCCGCCAGGAAGCGGAGCAGCGCCAGAAGGTTGCGCACCTGAAGAAGCCGTTACAGGCGAAAATCGGCAAAATCGAAAAGGAAATGGATGCGCTCAACGGCGAAAAGAGCACGCTCGACGCCTTCGTCGCCGACCCGGCGAGCTACGAGCCGGAGCAGAAGAGCCGTCTGACCGAAGCGATTCGCCGCCAGGCCGAAGTCGCCTCGCGCCTCGATACGCTCGAAGCCGAATGGCTCGATGCGCACGAGGAACTCGAGCAGATCGGCTAGCGCAGCGCTGAGTCACCATCGCGCCATTAGGCGCTTTCGCCAGGTATGTTCGCCAGGGAGTCACGAGTGTCGTCACCCGCCGCATTGCAGGGCCTTCGCGTACTGGATCTGACCCGCCTTCTGCCCGGGCCCGTGGCCACCTTGCGGCTCGCGGAAATGGGCGCCGATGTCCTGAAAATCGAGCCGCCCGGTGCGGGCGACGCGGCACGCGTGATGATGCAAAGCGCAGTGGACGAAGTGGCCGCGCGCCCCGGCGCGTTCTATCGTCTCGTCAATCGCGGCAAGCGCGAAACGCGAGTCGATTTGAAGACCGAGAGCGGCCGCTCAGTGTTGTTCGCGCTCGCACGCGACGCCGATGTCCTCGTCGAAAGTTTCCGGCCCGGTGTAATGGACCGCCTCGGCGTAGGCTACGAGGCCTTGCACAAGGTCAATCCGAAACTCGTCTACTGCGCGATCACGGGCTACGGCACGACCGGCCCTTTCGCCGGCCATCCGGGCCATGACATCAACTACGTCGCCTATTCGGGCGTGCTCGACCAATTGGCCACGCGCGACAGCGTGCCGGTGCTGCCCAATTTTCAGATTGCCGACCTGCTTGGCGGCGCACTCAGCGCGGTCACCCAGATTCTCGCCGCGCTCTGGCATGTGGCGCGCGGCGGCGAGGGCCGTTTCGTCGATGTTTCGATGGCGCACGCGAGTTACGCGCACAACGTGGTCGCCCAGGTCGCGCTGGCCAACGACGACGCCGCGGCGCTGCAGCCAGGCGGCGGTCTGCTCAACGGCGGCGTGCCCTGCTACAACCTCTATCGCACGCAAGACGGGCGCTGGCTCGCCGTCGGCGCGCTCGAACTGAAGTTCTGGCAGACGCTGTGCCACGCCATCGGCCGCGACGACTGGACCGAGCGCCACTGGAGTCTCGGTCAGGCGATCGGCGGCGCGGATGCCGCCGCGCTCACGCGCGAGTTGGCGGCCATCATCGAGTCGGAGTCGCTGCAGACCTGGATCGACCGTCTGGAGGCGATCGACACCTGTGTTTCGCCTGTCCTCACGCCGGGCGAGGCTTCGCGCCATCCCCTCTTCAATGCCGAAGTGCTGCAAGCCATGATGGACGAAATGGCCGCGAGGCAAACGCAGCAGGCCGCGCCCGGTATGCAGGCGGCGCCTTTTCAGCCAGGCGCTCAGCCGCAAGGCACGCACTCCGCCCAACCTGCCCGGCCGGTCCAACCCGGCCAACCTGCGCAGCCCGGCCAGGGCACCGACACGTCGGGCGCGCCAGGCGGCAAAAAGCCCTTCACTTACGGCCCCTGGGGCTAGCCCTCTCCGTATCCCGCATCACCCGCGAGCACAATGAAAAAAGGGCGCTTCGCAGCGCCCATTTTTGTTTAGCGTCGCGGCAGCGTTTGCCGCGGCGTCCGTTCGTCGTCGTACATCACGTACTTGCGGCCTTCCACGTGGTGCGCAATGGTGCTGCGCACCTCGGCCGCCGTCACGTCTTCCGCCACGACGCGGCGCGAAATGCGCCCGTCGCCATCGATCCACTCGACGATGCGGCACGTACTGCCCCATGGTTGCATGAGCGGCTCGGACACCCGGCAGCCGCGCACGACGATCGAACGACCGCCGAAGGACGTATCAGTCTGTTTCAAGTCGCTATCCTTTCCGCTCGACACGGGTTGAACATCGCGCCAAGGATAGGGAAATCGCGGTCTGAAATGGTTACAGCCGGAACCAGGGTTGTTACTAATCATTACGCGCCAGTACAAGCCATCCGCACGCGCGCGGCGTGCTCAATCCAGCTCGCGCACCCGGTCGATTGCTTCCTCGAGGCGCTCCACCGCAATCACCTGTAAACCTTCGATCGGCTGTTTCGGCGCATTGGCGCGGGGAATCAGGGCGCATGAAAAACCCAGCTTCGCCGCTTCCTTCAGACGATCCTGGCCGCGCGGCGAGGGTCGGATCTCGCCCGCGAGGCCGACTTCGCCAAAAACGATCAGACCCTTGGGCAACGCCTTGTTACGCATCGAAGAGTGAATGGCGAGCAGCACGGCGAGATCGGCGGCGGGCTCCGTGATCTTCACGCCGCCCACGGCGTTGAGGAACACGTCCTGATCGAAGCACGCGATACCGGCATGGCGATGCAGCACCGCCAGCAGCATGGCAAGCCGGTTCTGTTCGAGGCCGACGGCCAGGCGCCGCGGATTCGGCACGTGCGCCGTGTCGACGAGCGCCTGCACCTCGACGAGCAGCGGCCGCGAGCCTTCCTGGGTCACGAGCACGCAGGAGCCCGGCACGCTCTGCTCATGCTGCGAGAGAAAGAGCGCCGAAGGGTTCGCCACGCCGCGCAACCCCTTCTCGGTCATCGCGAACACACCCAGTTCGTTGACCGCGCCGAAGCGGTTTTTGAACGCGCGCACGAGCCGGAACGACGAATGCGTGTCGCCTTCGAAATACAGCACGGTGTCGACGATGTGCTCGAGCACCCGCGGCCCCGCGAGGTTGCCCTCCTTCGTCACGTGGCCGACCATGATGATCGCCGTGCCCGACTGCTTGGCGATGCGCGTGAGCTGCGCCGCGCACTCGCGCACCTGCGCAACCGAGCCGGGCGCGGAAGTCAGCGCTTCGGAGTAGATCGTCTGGATCGAGTCGATGACCGCGACGTCGGGCTTCTCGGCCTCGATCGTCGCCTGGATCTTTTCGAGCTGGATCTCGGCAAGCAACTGCAGTTCGCTCGCCATAGAGCCGGGATCGAGGAGCGCCAATCGTTGCGCGCGCAACGCGATCTGCGCCGCCGATTCTTCGCCGCTTACATAAAGTGCGCGACGCTCGGCCGCGATTTGCGCGAGCGACTGCAGCAGCAGTGTCGATTTGCCGATCCCGGGGTCACCGCCGATCAGCACCACGCCGCCCGCCACGAGGCCGCCGCCCAGCACGCGGTCGAACTCGCCCACGCCGGTCGTGAAGCGCGGCACGTCGGACGCCTCGATATCGGCGAGACGCCGCACCGGAGCGCTCTTCGCGAGCGACTGGAAACGGTGAGAGCTCGCCGTTTCGGCAACGCCTTCCACCAGCGTGTTCCACGCGCCGCACGCGGGGCACTGGCCCTGCCACTTGGGCGCCTGCCCGCCGCATTCGGTGCATGTATACAGTGTCTTGACCTTCGCCATGCTCTTTGCCATGGCGTTATTCGGCCCGCACGGGAACACGCGGCGCAACGGCGCACATCAGCTCGTAGCCGATCGTGCCGCAGGCTTTCGCGACGTCGTCGATGGGCAGATTGTTGCCCCACAGCTCCACGCGTGCGCCCACGCCCGCGCTGTGCACTGGCGTGAGGTCGACGGTGAGCATGTCCATCGAGACGCGGCCCACCACATGCGTGAGCACGCCGTCGACGATCACAGGCGTGCCTTCGGGCGCGACGCGCGGATAGCCGTCGGCATAACCGCACGCCACCACGCCGATGCGCATGGGCTTGCGCGCCGTGAAGACCGAACCGTAGCCAACGGTCTGCCCTTCGGCGACGTGCTGCGTGGCGATGAGTTCGGACGCGAGCGTCATGGCCGGCTGCAGGCCCGTACCTTCAAGCGCCGAGGCGAAGCCCGAAGGCGAAGCGCCATAAAGAATGATGCCGGGGCGCACCCAGTCGAAGTGCGTCGAAGGATGCCAGAGCGTGGCGGCCGAATTGGCGAGACTGCGCGCGCCAGCAATGCCTTGCGCGCCGCGCTCGAACGTTGCCATCTGCTCGCCGACGCCGCGCGGCGTGTCGGCGTCCGCGAAGTGCGTCATCAGCGTGATCTGGCCGATGCCGGCACAGGCACGCGCACGCTCCCATGCGGCGCGGTACTTCTCCGGCGTGTAGCCGAGCCGGTTCATACCGCTATTCATCTTGAGCTGGACGTTGACCGGCTTCGACAGACGCGCCATTTCGAGCATGCGCATCTGCTCGTCGCTGTGCACGACGGTCGTGAGGCTGTAGCGGTCGATCACGTCGATGTCGGTCGGCCGGAAAAAACCTTCGAGCAGCAGGATCGGCCCGGCCCAGCCGAGTTCGCGCAGCTTCGCGGCCTCCTCGAGGTCGAGTAGGCCGAAACCGTCGGTTGCGCGCAGGCCGGGAAACGCGCGCGCAAGCCCGTGCCCGTAGGCGTTGGCCTTCACCACGGCCCAGATTTTCGACTTTGGCGCGTACTTGCGGACGACGGCGAGGTTATTGGCGAGTGCGGCGGTGTGGATCGTTGCTGAGAGGGGGCGCGGCATGGGAGATTTTTTCGCAAAGACGCTTTCGAATCAGGAGCTTACAGGGTGTTTTCAGCACCCGACAGGCCCGCCTGACGGGCGCTCAAGGATTGTGCTAGTCCGAGTGCACCTATTTTCGTGATATAAAGCCCTGCGCACAACCCATTTCGAACGTAATAAGCCCGGATGCCTCCCACCCGTCCGGGGCGGACGGACCGCAGCGAGGAAAGCATCGCATCAGATGAAAAAAGGCTTTTACACCATCATGGCCGCGCAGTTTTTTTCGTCGTTGGCCGACAATGCGCTCCTGATCGCTGCAATTGCACTGCTGAAAGATCTCCACGCCCCGAACTGGATGACGCCGCTGCTCAAGCTGTTCTTCGTCCTCTCCTACGTCGTTCTTGCCGCCTTCGTCGGCGCCTTCGCAGATTCCCGCCCCAAGGGCCGCGTGATGTTCATCACGAACACGATCAAGGTCGTGGGCTGCGCCCTGATGCTGGCCGGCACCCACCCCTTGTTTGCCTATGGCGTAGTGGGTTTCGGCGCGGCGGCTTATTCGCCCGCCAAGTATGGCATCCTGACCGAGTTGCTGCCGCCTGAGCGCCTCGTCGCCGCCAACGGCTGGATCGAGGGCACGACAGTCGGCTCGATCATCCTCGGCACCGTGCTCGGCGGCGCGTTGATCAGCCCCCACATCGCCTCGCATGTGCTGCGCCACACGCCCGCCGCGATCAGCACGCCCGCCGAAGCCGCGATGGTCGTCATCATGGTGATTTACGTGATCGCCGCCCTCTTCAATCTGCGCATTCCCGACACCGGCGCGCGCTACCCGCGCCAGCAACACGGTGTCATCCGCCTCATCACCGATTTCGCCGACTGCTTCAACACGCTCTGGGGCGACAAGCTCGGCCAGATCTCGCTCGCGGTCACGACGCTCTTCTGGGGTGCCGGAGCGACGCTGCAATTCATCGTGCTCAAGTGGGCCGAGGTCTCGCTCGGCATGTCGCTCTCCGAAGGCGCCGTGCTCCAGGCCGTGGTGGCCGTGGGCGTGGCGGCTGGCGCCATGATCGCGGCCGCGCGCGTGCCGCTCAAGAAGTCGCTCTCGGTGTTGCCGGTCGGCATCATCATGGGTCTTGCGGTCATGCTCATGGCGTTCTACACGCGCCATCTCTTTCCGCCGCATTGGGGCCTGCATATTGGCCACATGCGCATTCCCGGCTACCTGATTTTTGCGTATCTCTTCCTCATGGTCGTGGGCGGCCTTTCGGGCTTCTTCGTGGTGCCGATGAACGCGCTGCTCCAGCACCGCGGGCACGTGCTGCTCTCCGCCGGCCACTCCATCGCCGTGCAGAACTTCAACGAGAACCTCTCGGTGCTCGTGATGCTGTGCCTCTACGCCGTGCTCGTCTGGCTCGACGTGCCGGTGACGATCGTGATCGTGCTGTTCGGCACGTTCGTCTGTCTGATGATGTGGCTCGTGATGCGCCGCCACCAGGCGAATCAACGCTCGTTCGACTCGGTCGCGCTGATCGGCGAAAATCACAGGCATTGATGGGCGCGCCTGTGGGCACACCGTGCGTGCCGCCACGTCTGCTGAATCGATCCTTCCCTGCGCACGCGCGGCACGTCTTGTCGACCCGGCCGCGCGCGACGCGCACCTGACGCTGCCATGACTTCACCGATTTCCAACGTTCTCACGATCGCCGGCTCCGACTCGGGCGGCGGTGCGGGCATTCAGGCCGACCTCAAGGCGTTCTCCGCGCTCGGCGCGTACGGCGCGAGCGTCATCACGGCGCTCACCGCGCAGAACACACGCGGCGTCACCGCAATCCACGCGCCCGACGCGGGTTTCGTCACCGCGCAGCTCGACGCCGTATTCGACGACATCCGCATCGACGCCGTGAAGATCGGCATGCTCGCCAACGCGGAGATCGTGCGCGCCGTCGCCGACGCGCTGCGCCGCCATCAGCCGCCGCGCGTCGTGCTCGACACCGTAATGATCTCGAAGAGCAATCACGCCCTGCTCGCGCCCGAAGCGGTCGCCGCGCTGCGCGAGGAGTTGCTGCCGCTAGCGGGCGTCGTCACGCCGAATCTGCCGGAAGCCGCGGCGCTGCTCGGCGTGTCGCCCGCCGCAGATGAAGCCGCGATGGTCGAGCAAGGCGAAGCGCTGCGCGCGCTCGGTGCACAGGCGGTGCTGATGAAAGGCGGGCATCTGGGCAGCGCAGACAGCCCCGACTGGCTCATCGAAGCCGGCGGCACGCTGCGCCTGGGCGGCCCGCGCGTGCCGGTCACGAATACACACGGCACGGGCTGCACGCTTTCTTCCGCCATTGCCGCACTGTGGCCGCAGCGCGGAGCGCTCGCACCGGCCGTTGGCGAAGCCAAGCAGTATCTGACGGCGGCGCTGGAGGCCAGTGATCGACTCGACGTCGGTCATGGCGTCGGACCCGTGCATCACTTCTGGCGCTGGTGGTGAGCGTGCTTTCGCGCGCTTATTGACGTGCAAATGCCGCGGCGCGCGCAGGCCAGTCGTCGGGAACGATGAAGCCGCGCGACTGTTCTCGGTAGCCGCCTGTGGTGTCGGCCGTGAATGCCGCGATCAGTACGGGGTCGTCTGGCCGGGCTAGCGCGTCGGCTAATGCATTGGGGTCGACGCAGGGCGCAGCCGCCAGCCTGCGCGGCGCGAGCCACGCGAGCCTCGGCAACACGCTCCAGCCATCTGCCGCCTGGTCCCGGGCGAAAGCCGGCCAGTCCGCACGCGTCACCCACCAGCCGCGCCCATGATCGGCGGCCAGCTCGGGGGCGTCTTGCACCCGTGACGGCGCCGCCTCTCCCGCCCGGTAGAAAAGCCAGCCTTTCACGAACATCTGCGCGAGCCACTGGCCTTCGTAACCCAGCGAGGCGAATTCTTCGCGCGCGCTCAAACGCAGTTGACGGTCGCGCAGATGCGTGAGTTTCAGATCAAAGCGATCGCGCAGATTCGGCCCGACGAATTCGGCGAGCGATGCACGGGCGTCTTCGCCCGGTCCCGCGTGCAGGTAGCACTTCACCGCCAGCTCCCAATGCAGGCGCTCTCCGGCACGCGTGCGCACGAGAAAATCGCACTCGCCGAGCGTGAGCCCCGCACGCCGCAGCGGCACGTTCTGCGCGACGAGCTGCGCCGCGGGTCCATGCGCGAGAAACCATCCCAGCAAGTTTTCGGCATAGCGGCCAAGGCGATGTGTCGGCGCGGCCAGGAGCGCTTCGTGCAGACGCGCCGGATTGCGATCGAGTTGCGCGAGCCAGTCACGCGTGGCGCGCGCTTCATCGGCATCGGCGCACCACTGCGCCAGCGGCGCGAGCGGTGGTTGCGCACGCAACAGATCGGCGCTGAAGAGCAGCCACGCGAGATCGCGCACGGCCGGATCGGCGAGGCGGTCGATTACCTCGTGGTTCGCGCCAGTACCGGGCACGCGCTCTGACCCAGCATCATCCTGCGGCCCGCCGTCGCCCCCGGCGCATTGGGCACCGGACACGTCCGCGGGCCGCGCGGCGCTCATCGCTCGCCGCCGGAGGCCGCGCGCCAGGTGTCGCGCGCGAGACAGAGGTCGGTCCAGGCCTTCGCCTTGTCGTGCAGGCTGCGCAGCAGATAAGCGGGGTGATAGGTGACGATGACGGGCACGCCCTCGTACTCGTGGACGCGTCCGCGCAGCGACGCGATGCTGCCATCGGTCTTGAGCAGGCTCTGCGCCGCGAAACGTCCGAGCGCGACGATGATCTTCGGCTTCACGAGCGCCACCTGACGCTGCAGATACGGCTCGCAGCGCGCGACCTCGTCGGGTTCCGGATTGCGGTTGCCAGGCGGGCGGCACTTGATAACGTTCGCGATATAGACGTTCTCACCCCGTGCGAGCGAGAGCGCCCGCAGCATGTTGTCGAGCAGCTTGCCGGCCTGGCCAACGAAGGGCTCGCCCTGGCGGTCCTCGTTCTCGCCGGGCGCCTCGCCGATCAGCATCCAGTCGGCCTCGCGGTCGCCTACGCCGAACACGGTGTTGGTGCGCTTCTCGCACAGGCGGCAGTGCGTGCACGAGGCCACGCGTTCGGCGAGCGCGTCCCAGTCGAGCGTCGCGACATCGTTGCGCGGTGCGCCGTCAGCCTGAGCGTGCTCGGCGTCGTGTGGCAGAACCGGCTGGGCCACAGTGTCGAACCAGGCGAAATCTTCGTCGGTGAGGGGCGGCGGTTCGTCGGATGAATGCGCTGCGGGCTTCGACGGCGAAGCGGCGCGCGCAACGGGCGGCGGCGGTTGCGCGCGCTCCGGGGCGGCCGGTTGTGCTTCGGCTGGCTGCGGCGCGGCGACCGTATGCGTCGTTTGCATCACCGGCGCTTCGGCTTCGGCTTCGGCGCGCGTCAGCGCGGACGACGGCGCAACGGCCTCATCTTCGCGAAACGCTTCGAGCGGCGCTGCACCCCGCGCGCCTTTGCGCACCCAGCGCGGCGCGAGCCCAAGCTCCTCCAGCGCGATCTCATCGAGCGACATCCGCGCCCTCCCCTGCAAAAGAAAAACGCATCACGAGTGCGTCCTCGCGGCTGTGATGCCGGGCCGGATAGTAGTTTTTGCGGCGGCCGATCGTGACGAAGCCGAACTGTTCGTACAGCCGGATTGCCCGGTGATTCGAAGGCCGAACTTCGAGCAGCAAGCCTTCGAGAGCCTGCGTGCGCGCAATACGCACCGCTTCGCGCAGCATGGCGAGCCCCGCGCCCGCCCCCTGCGCCTGAGGCGCGACGCACAGATTCAGCAGATGCATCTCGTCGACCACCGGCATCAGCACGCAATAGCCAAGCAGCGTGCCGGTGACGTGGCGCATGCACAGCCCGTAGTAGCCATTGCGCAGCGAGTCCTCGAAGTTGCCGCGCGACCACGGAAACTCATACGCGGAACGCTCGATGATCGCGACTTCGTCCAGGTCGCTTTCGGTCATCGGCGACAAGTAGCGGTCGGTCATGAGCACGCCGCTCATTGCGCACTCTCGCCGCCTGCGCCCGCGCCACCCGCGCCACCATGGGAGGCGGCCTTCGCGGCAAGGCGCTCGGCCGTGGTCTGCGCGACCTTGTTGCGCACGTATTCGGGCGCGGCCTGGTCGGCCGGTTGCGTACGGCCCGCGCGAAACGCGCGCAACGCCGCGTGCGCCAGCGGCAACGCGTGCGGCAGCGCCTCGGCGTCGATCGTGCGCGCGGCGGCGGCAGCTGTCAGGCGCGCACCGAACGCGGCGGCGGCGTTGCCCGCCAGCGTGAACGGCGCATCGGGCGCGGCGATATGCTCCGGCGAGTCGAGCGATGCGGCCTGCAGCGTGCGCCAGTCGCCAGTTGCGGCGTCCCACGCGTAGTCTGCCCAGTAGGCTTCGTCCATGCGCGCGTCGAGCGCGGCCAGCACGCGGGTCGCGGCGGGATCGCGCAGCCGCGCGCTCTCCGCGCACACGAGCAGCGTGCCCACGGGCACCACCGGGATATCGAGGCCGAACGCGAGCCCCTGCGCCACGCCCGTCGCCGTGCGCAGCCCCGTGAAGGAGCCCGGGCCCGCGCCGAACGCGATCGCGTCGCAGTCGGCGAGCGTGAGGCCGGCTTCGTCGAACAATTCGCCAATGGCCGGCAGGAGTCGCGTGCTGGAGACAGCGCCCGTGGCCTCGTGGCGCACCCAGACGCTGACTTCCGAGCGCGATGCGAGGGCGGTCTCGCCGCCAGTGGAGGGAGAACGATCTGCGCCGCCAGGGGCGACGCGAAGCAGCGCGACCGAGCAAAATTCGGTCGAAGTATCGAGGGCAAGCAGCACAGTTTCGGTCATGAGCGCTATTGTAATGCCCCGCCCCCCGCACGGGCCCAGGGCTCTCGCCAACTGGCGCAGGCGCAGGCGTCATGGCCTCGTTTGACTCACCCGTGCCCGGCGAGAGTGGAGGAATCGCTCCAGCTTTTCAGGGGTTTGCGCTGCTACCATCGGCGCGCTGACCTGAACCACTATGCGGAGGAAACAACCATGAGCGACGTGAACACGCAGTTCGCCCAAGCCCAGCAAGACGTGCAGCAACTGCCGGAGCGTCCCGGCAATCTGACGCTGCTGCGCCTCTATGCACTCTTCAAGCAGGCCACCGAAGGCGACGTGCACGGCGACAAGCCCGGCTTCACCGATATCGTCGGCAAGTACAAGTACGAAGCGTGGGCCGCGCTGCAAGGCACGGCGCAGGAAACGGCCCGGCAGCAATATGTGGAATTGGTCGAATCGCTCAAGAGCGGCGCCACCAGCTGACCCGGCGCAACTATCGCGCGTGACGAGTTGAGGCGCCCCGCCTGCTGCGTCACGCCGCCGCGCCTGTTTCACTCGCGGTGCGTCGCTCTGGCGCGCCGCAACAAAACAAGATATACTGCGTGCTGCGTTGCGCTCCGGTCGCTCGTTCGATCAGCACAACGCCTCGTAGCGTTAAGCTCCAATCCAGTTTAGAACCTGTCCCCCCCTGCCATGGCCCTGTTTTTCGGGCCGTCAATATCAGGCTGGCGGCTGGCCAATCCCGGCCTGAGCCGCACCCAAAACAGCTTCTAACGAAAAATCCGCCATTGTGGGCGGATTGCCCCCGTTTTTCGATTTGTTCGCAAAATCCGACGACTTGGGTATGCCGATTGGCGCCGACGTTCTATTTCCTGTGTAACAAGGATTTTCATGACTTCGAGCAATACCCAAAGCCCCCTGGACGCAATCGCCGATCAGGCCCTCGGTCATTCCGCCGCCGCCGCCGCTTCCGCTGAAGCCCCCGCGCAGGCCGCTGAAGCCACCGACGGCTCGGCGTTCGCGGCACTCGGTCTGTCGCCGGAGATCGTCTCCGGGCTGATCGCAGCGGGCTACAAGGCCCCGACGCCCGTGCAGGAACGCGCCATTCCTGCCGCCATCGCCGGCCGCGACCTGCTGGTCTCGAGCCCGACCGGCTCGGGCAAGACCGCAGCCTTTATGCTGCCCGCTATCGAGCGCTTCGCGCAGATCCAGAAGACCCTGGCTGCCCAGCCGCGCGAGCCGCGCCCGCAAGGCGCGAACGGCCAGCAAGGCGATCGCCGCCAGCGCCGTCCGCAACCGGTGGCACGCCCCGGTCTGCTCGTCCTCACGCCCACGCGTGAACTCGCGATGCAGGTGACCACGGCCGCTTCGACGTACGGCAAGCACCTGCGCCGTCTGCGCACGGTCAGCATTCTCGGCGGTGTGGCTTACGGCCAGCAGCTGATGCTGCTCGCGAAGAACCCCGAGATTCTCGTGGCGACCCCGGGCCGTCTGCTCGATCACCTCGAGCGCGGCCGCATCGATCTGTCCGAACTCAAGATGCTCGTGCTCGACGAAGCCGACCGCATGCTCGACATGGGCTTCATCGACGACATCGACACGATCGTCGCCGCTACGCCCGAAACGCGTCAGACGATGCTGTTCTCGGCCACGCTCGACGGCAAGATCGCTTCGATCACAGGCCGTCTGCTGAAGGACCCGGAGCGCATTGAGATCGTGCGCAAGGTCGAGGCAGCCTCGAACATCGCGCAAACCGTGCACTACGTGGACGACCGCGATCACAAGGATCGCCTGCTCGACCATCTGCTGCGTGACGAAAGCCTCGATCAGGCTGTCGTGTTCACGGCCACGAAGATGGACGCCGACCAACTGGCCGGCAAGCTCGCCGACGCTGGCTTCGAAAGCGCCGCACTGCACGGCGATCTGCCGCAAGGCGCGCGCAACCGCACGATCCGTGCGCTGCGCGAGCGTCGCGTGCGCGTGCTCGTCGCGACCGACGTCGCGGCGCGCGGCATCGACATCCCCGGCATCACGCACGTCTTCAACTATGACCTGCCGAAGTTCGCCGAAGACTACGTGCACCGTATCGGCCGTACCGGCCGTGCTGGCCGCTCGGGCACCGCGGTGAGCCTCGTGCATCATGCCGAGCAAGGCGCCCTCAAGCGCATCGAGCGCTTCGTGCGCTCGCCGCTGCCGGTGAACGTTGTGGAAGGCTTCGAGCCGCGCAAGGCACCGCCGGCGAACCGTGGCTTTGGCGGCCGTGGCCGTCCGGGCGGCGGCAACGGCGGTGGCCGTCGCTTTGGTAACGGTGGTGGCAACGGCAAGCCGGGTGGCTACGGCGCCCGCGGCGGCCAAAGTGGCAACGGCGGCGGCGATCGCAACGGCAACAGCTGGGGCAACAAGCCGGAAGGCTCGCGCGGCGGCTACGGTGCCCGTGAAGGCGGCTACAACTCGGGTTCGCGTGAAGGCGGCTTCGGCGGCGGCTCGCGCGGCGGCGAAGGCAACCGCGGCGGCTACGGCCAGCAACGCGAAGGCTACGGCCGTTCGCGCGAAGGCGGTGGCGGTTACGGCGCACGCCGCAACGACGGCCCGCGTGGCGCACGTCGCGACAGCTAAATAGTTCAAAACGGCGCGCGGGGCGGCCTTCATGCCGCCCCGCCGCCGCAGCGAAATGCTCAGGACCGGTGCTCAGGCACCGGTCTTTTTTTATCTCCGCGTGGATTTCACGATACGAAAAATTTTTTTGCTTCGTAAAAAATCGTGCTGCGTGGCACAAAGGGATCGATTGCAAGATGGAAAATAGCATTTCACATCACAAAATAAATTACACAAAGCATTGATTTTATTTAAATAAAAAACCTGGAAAAAGCCCATTACCTGCCTGTTGCCGGTCAGTCGATTTGCCTAGACTCTTATATAAGAGTTCACGAATCGAAACCGCCGAATCCAAGACCCCGGCAAGTTCGTTTCGTGACATTCCGCGGTTCAGCCGTTTCGTTTCAGCGATCCACCTATCAGGCAAACGAAGGAGCACACCATGTCGACTCGTCAACAGCAAGCTCAGCAACTCCAACAGCAATGGGAAACCGATCCGCGCTGGAAGGGCATCAAGCGCAACTACACGGCTGAAGACGTGGTGCGCCTGCGCGGCTCGATCCAGCCCGAGCACACGCTCGCGAAGCACGGCGCTGAAAAGCTCTGGAAAGGCGTGAACACCGAGCCGTTCATCAACGCACTGGGTGCGCTCACGGGCAACCAGGCCATGCAGCAAGTGAAGGCCGGTCTCAAGGCGATCTATCTCTCGGGCTGGCAGGTCGCGGGCGACGCCAACCTCGCCGGCGAAATGTACCCGGACCAGTCGCTCTACCCGGCCAACTCGGTGCCGCAGGTGGTCAAGCGCATCAACAACACGCTCACGCGCGCCGACCAGATCCAGTGGTCCGAAGGCAAGAACCCGGGCGACGAGGGCTACACCGACTTCTTCCAGCCGATCGTGGCCGACGCTGAAGCCGGCTTCGGCGGCGTGCTCAACGCGTTCGAACTGATGAAGGCGATGATCGAAGCGGGCGCGGCCGGCGTGCATTTCGAAGACCAGCTCGCCTCGGTGAAGAAGTGCGGCCACATGGGCGGCAAGGTGCTCGTGCCGACGCGCGAGAACGTCGCCAAGCTCACGGCCGCGCGTCTGGCCGCCGACGTCTGCGGCGTGCCCACCGTGCTGCTCGCCCGCACCGACGCAGAAGCCGCCGACCTCGTGACCTCGGACATCGACGACAACGACCGCCCGTTCCTCACCGGCGAGCGCACCGTGGAAGGTTTCTTCCGCACGAAGAACGGCCTCGAGCAGGCCATCTCGCGCGGTCTCGCCTACGCGCCGTACGCCGACATGATCTGGTGCGAAACGGGCAAGCCGGATCTGGAGTTCGCGAAGAAGTTCGCCGAAGCGATCCACAAGCGGTTCCCGGGCAAGCTGCTCTCGTACAACTGCTCGCCGTCGTTCAACTGGAAGAAGAACCTCGACGACGCGACGATCGCCAGGTTCCAGCGCGAACTGGGCGCGATGGGCTACAAATTCCAGTTCATCACGCTCGCGGGCTTCCACTCGCTCAACTACTCGATGTTCAACCTTGCGCACGGCTATGCGCGCCAGAACATGAGCGCGTTCGTGGAACTCCAGCAGGCCGAGTTCGCCGCCGCCGAGAAGGGCTTCACCGCCGTGAAGCATCAGCGCGAAGTGGGCACCGGCTACTTCGACGCCGTGACGCAGACGGTCGAGCGCGAAGCGTCGACTACGGCGCTGCACGGCTCGACGGAAGACGAGCAGTTCTTCGACAAGAAGGTGGCGTAAGACCACCGGCAGCAGCGGCGGCGCAAGCCGTCGCGCTCGAACAGGCAGCCGGCACGCGTACCTTGGCGGGGCGCGCCGGCTGCCTGCCGACGCGGCCCAGGCACGTGCCGCCGGGCGTTCAGGGAGGAAGCGGTAGAGGACACAGGCCGCGCGTGCTGGACAGAATCCGGCCCGCGGCTCGCCCAGCCAACGCAGCGGGCGAGCGTGGCCTTGTGCTTCATCGCGAATCTGCAGGAAAGCGCCAGCTAGCGATACACGATCACCGGAATCTTCGTATGGGTGAGCACGCGCTGCGTCTCGCTGCCGATCAGCAGGCTGCCGAGCCCGCGACGCCCGTGCGAGGCCATGAAGATGACGTCGCAGCCGCCCGCTTCGGCGGCTTCGATGATGCCGAGATATGGCGATGGATGCACGCTCGTCCGACTGTCGCAGATCACGCCCGCGTTGCGTGCCGCCGCCTCGATTTCGTCCAGATGCACTCGCGCCTCTCGCTCACTGCGCGTCTGGAAGTCGCCGGGCGGCTCGATCACCACATCGGCGTAAGGCGAGTACGGATATTGCGGCAGGCACGCGTAGGCCGTGACGCGTGCGCCCACGGTACGCGCGAGGTCGATCGCGCCGTCGATCGCCTTTTTCGACAGTTCCGAACCGTCCGTCGGTACGAGGATGTGTTTGAACATGGCGCCCTCCGTGGTCTATCGGATTACGGGCAAGGCTAGGGTCACAGTCAAGGGTCGAAGCGCGGGCAAAAACTCAGCCGGCGTCTCGCGCGGGCGAGCGCCTGGCCCTCAGGTCGATTGTAGTGCGCGAAGAATCGCTGCAAGCCGTGCGTGCGGGTCATCCCGGATATCGGAAACACGCACTGCGCCCTATCCCCAGTAACCGGGTTGACCGTAGGTATGCTTGAGATAGTCGAGAAAGAGGCGCACGCGCAGCGGCAGATGGCGGCGCTGCGGAAACACCGCGTGAATGCCGATGGGCGGCGCGGCGAACGCGTCGAGCACGGTGACGAGCCGGCCCGCCGCGATGTCCTCGCCGACTTCCCACCACGAGCGCCACGCCAGACCGTGGCCCGCCAGACACCACTCATGCAGCACGGCGCCGTCCGAGCATTCCATCGTGCCCGCCACGCGGATCGACACCACTTTGCCGTCCTGCTGGAACGCCCAGCCGCGCTGCTGGTTCAGACTCGCGCCGAAGGCGAGGCAGTTATGGCGTGCGAGGTCGGCGGGCGTTTCGGGCTCGCCGCGGCGCGACAGATACGCCGGCGCAGCCACGCACACGCGCCGGTTCTCACCGAGCTTGAGCGACACGAGGGACGAATCGGGCAATTCGCCGAGGCGAACGGCGCAGTCGAAGCCTTCGTTCACGAGATCGACGAGCCGATCCGAAAGATCGAGCGCGATGCTCACGTCCGGATGCGCGACCGTGAAATCGGGCACGAGCGGCGCGACATGGCGACGCCCAAAGCCTGCCGGCGCGGACACGCGCAGGTGCCCGCTCGCTTTCACGCCACCCTCGGACACACTCGCCTCGGCGTTCTGCATGTCGTGAATGATGCGCTGGCAGTCCTCGAGGAACGCCGATCCTTCGAACGTGAGCGTGATGCGCCGCGTGGTGCGCACGAGCAGCTTCACGCCGAGGCGCTCTTCGAGCGCATCGATGCGCCGGCCGATGATGGCGGGCGCCACGCCCTCGGCCTGGGCAGCGGCGGAAAGGCTGCCCTTGGCGGCCACGGTGACGAAGGTCTCGATCTGTTTGAAGCGGTCCATCGGTGGACACTGCGCGCACTGGGCGACAGAAACAGAGGAAAAGAGAAGGTAGGCCGACAGATTAGGTGGGTAAAAGTAAAAGATCAAGTGATCAATCCCGCCTTTTTCAGTGATACGACTCATGAATACAATCGACCTCGACCTCTGAAGACGGAGTGCAAGGCTATGTCGGCCACAACGACACCCACCTCAACACGATTTCCCAAGGCAGTGATCTTCGACGCGTACGGCACGCTTTTCGACGTGCATTCGGTCGTCGCCGCCGCCGAGCAGATGTTCCCCGGGCAGGGCGAAGCGCTCTCGCATCTCTGGCGCCTGAAGCAGATCGAGTACACGCAGCTGCGCACACTCTCCGACCCGGCCGGCGCGCGCTACCGCCCGTTCTGGGACATCACGCTCGACGCGCTGCGCTACGCCGCGCGCCGCCTGAACCTGTCGCTCACGGGCGCGGGCGAAAAGCGTCTCATGGACGAATACGCTTGCCTCTCGGCATTCCCCGACGTGCTGCCCGTGCTGCGCCGCCTGCGTGAGCCACGCGAAGACGGCACACGCATGGGCCTTGCGATCCTCTCGAACGGCAACCCGCAGATGCTCGACATCGCGGTGAAGAGCGCCGGCATGAGCAGCCTCTTCGACCACGTGCTTTCGGTCGACGCGGTGCGTGCCTACAAGCCGGCCGCCGCCGCGTATTCGCTCGGCATCGCCGCTTTCGACGCCGCGCCACGCGAGCTGGTGTTCGTGTCGTCGAACGGCTGGGACGCCGCGGGCGCCGGCTGGTTCGGCTACACCACGTTCTGGATCAACCGCCAGCGACTACCCGCCGAAGAACTCGGCGTGGCGCCGCATGGCACTGGCGGCGGCATGGCAGAACTCGCCGCTTTTCTCGAAACCGCTGCGCCCGAGCGGCAAAGCCGCCCTCGCCCCAGCCCGGGCGCGTGACGGACAGCCGCTCGCCGCAGCCACAACAACCACACATTCACAATCTGACCGACCAAGGAGCAAGCAAATGGCGAACACATTGCAACTGCCGCAAGGCATGCAGATCACGGCTGACATCCAGCCCGGCTTCGAAACGATCCTCACGCCCGAAGCGCTCGAACTTGTCGCGAAGCTGCACCGCGCGTTCGAGCCCCGCCGTCAGGAACTGCTGAAGGCACGCGTCGAGCGCACGAAGCGCCTCGATGCCGGCGAGCGCCCCGACTTTCTTGCCGACACGAAATCGATCCGCGAAGGCGACTGGAAGATCGCCGCGCTGCCGAAGGATCTCGAATGCCGCCGCGTGGAAATCACGGGCCCGGTCGAGCGCAAGATGATCATCAACGCGCTGAACTCGGGGGCGGACGCGTACATGACCGACTTCGAGGATTCGAACTCGCCGAACTGGGAAAACCAGATCGTCGGCCAGCTCAACCTGAAGGACGCAGTGCGCCGCACGATTTCGCTCGAACAGAACGGCAAGACCTACCAGCTCAACGACAAGACCGCCACGCTGATCGTGCGTCCGCGCGGCTGGCACCTCGACGAAAAGCACGTGACGGTGGACGGTCAGCGTGTGTCGGGCGGCGTCTTCGACTTCGCGCTCTATCTCTTCCACAACGCGAAGGAACTGATCTCGCGCGGCAGCGGCCCGTACTTCTACCTGCCGAAGATGGAAAGCCACCTCGAAGCGCGTCTGTGGAACGACATCTTCGTCGCAGCGCAGGAAGGCGTGGGAATCCCGCGCGGCACGATCCGCGCGACGGTGCTGGTCGAGACGATCCTCGCCGCGTTCGAGATGGACGAAATCCTCTATGAACTGCGCGAGCACAGCTCGGGTCTGAACGCCGGCCGCTGGGACTACATCTTCTCGGCGATCAAGAAGTTCAAGAACGACAAGGACTTCTGTCTTGCCGACCGCGCGCAGATCACGATGACGGTGCCGTTCATGCGCGCCTACGCGCTCGAACTGCTCAAGACCTGCCATAAGCGCAACGCACCGGCTATCGGCGGGATGAGCGCGCTCATCCCGATCAAGAACGACGCGGCCGCCAACGAGAAGGCCATGGGCGGCGTGCGTTCGGACAAGGCGCGTGACGCAACGGATGGCTACGACGGCGGCTGGGTTGCGCACCCGGGCCTCGTGCCCATCGCGATGGAAGAGTTCGTGAAGGTGCTCGGCGACAAGCCGAACCAGATCGGCAAGCAGCGCGCCGATGTGAACGTCGCGGGCAAGGATCTGCTCGACTTCCGTCCGGAGGCGCCGATCACCGAAACGGGCCTGCGCAACAATATCAACGTAGGCATCCACTACCTCGGCTCGTGGCTCGCGGGCAATGGCTGCGTGCCGATCCACAACCTGATGGAAGACGCCGCGACCGCCGAAATCTCGCGCTCGCAGGTGTGGCAGTGGATCCGCTCGCCCAAGGGCAAGCTCGAAGACGGCCGCAAGGTCACGGCCGAACTCGTGCGCGAACTGATCCCGCAGGAGCTGGACAAGGTGAAGGCCTCGGTCGGCGGCGACACGAAGCCGTACGAGCGCGCCGCGCAGATCTTCGAGCAGATGTCGACGTCGGAAAACTTCGTCGAGTTCCTGACGCTGCCGCTGTACGAAGAGATCTGATCGCTCGGTATATCTAACGACTAGCCGATGCAAAAGGCCCGGCGGGTGTGAGCCCGCCGGGCCTTCGTGTTTTCATGCGCCGCGTCTCGAACGATCAGCGCGCGCGCCGATGCGCGACCCAGTCGCCGCCTGCGATCTCGGGGCGTCCTGCAATAGCGGCGGATGCAACCGGATAGTAGAGGCAAGCGATGCGTTCGCCCTGCACCTCGATATCCACTTCCTGCGAAACGAACAGATTGTCGACGCCTGGATAAACCTGCTCGATTTCGTCGAGCACGGCGAGGAGCGCGTCGTCGATTTCGTAGACGTCGCCAACGACCGTCGATTGCGCATCGGCCCACCCGGCCACCATCCCAGGATAGCTGCCGAAGTCGAAGAGCCGGCCGGCGAGCGTGGTGAGACCGAGGTGGCGCGGGCGCGCGATCGCGTTGCGATCCGCCGCGAGGTTGATGTCGTTGATCTCGCCCGCGCGCAGCGTGCCGTAGACGAACACGTATTTCATGGCTTTTCTCTCCTTCAGGGCGGCTCGCGCCACACGAGCACGCTGTCGATTCGCCCTCATTCTGCCCGGCCATCAATGCGTGCGGCCCAGGCCTTGGAGCGCGAGACGTCTACAATGGGTGCATCAATCGCCAAACTCGTCGCCAAAGTCGTCGCCAAACCCGCCGAACCCGCCACCCTGCCCGTCATGCCCGAGGATCTGCCCCACTTCGCATCCAGCGACGCACGCAACGAGGCGCAGCCGCACGCCGAACTCGTCGATATTCCGCCCGAGTTCGCGCCGACACCCACGCATCCCATCCGCGTGCGCTCGCGGCCCATGCCGGCCGGTGTGTGCATCGCGCAGCACACGCATGCGTGGGCGCAACTCGCCTACTCGTCGCGCGGCGTGCTGCGCATGGCGACGCCCGGCACGACGTGGATGGTGCCGCCCTCGCGCGCGATCTGGGTGCCGCCACACATCACACACGAAGTGGCGATCGTCGAGGACGCGTTCCTGCGCACGCTCTACGTAGACGAATCGGTGATTCCGCCCGGCCTCGACGCGTGCCGCGTGGTCGAAGTCTCCGGCCTCCTGCGCGAGACGATCGCTGCCCTCGACGAGCGCGGCATTCCCACCGCACGCGAGCGCCTGCTCGGCGCGCTGGCTCTCGACGAGATCACGCGCTCGGCGCCGCTGCCGCTCGCCGTGCCGATGCCCGAGGAAAAGCGCCTGCGCGCGCTGTGCGAAGCGCTGATCGCCGACCCGGCGGGACCCGGCTCGCTCGAATACTGGGCCGCACAGGTGGGCGCGAGCACGCGCACGATCGCGCGGCTCTTTCGTCAGGAACTCGGGGTGAGCTTTTCGCAGTGGCGCCAGCAGGCGATTCTCGCGCGCGCGATCCCGCTGCTCAATCAGGGACGCCCGATGGCCGTCGTGGCGCAGGAACTCGGCTACCAGAGCCAGAGTGCGTTTTCGGCGATGTTTCGCCGCGCCTTCGGCGAGAGCCCGCGCGCCTTCATCGCGCGCGGCACGGGCGATCGCGACGAGGATGAACCGGAAGATTCCGTGGCCGCCGCGCGCGATGACCATCGCGACGACAACGCGCGTTGAGTGGGAGATCGGCCAGGTTCAGACAAGCCGCGTCATGTGGCGAATCGAGCCGAGGCGCGCAAGCCTCGGACCCGCCACGCGATAACCCATGCGCAGATAGAGCCGTGCTGCGGGGTTATCGACGAACACGCGCAGTTGCAACTCGCGCAGGCCGCGCTCGCGGGCCCATTGGTGCGAGATATCGAGCAGGAACGTGCCGGCGCCATTGCCGCGATATCCCTGGGCGATCTGCACGTCGCGAATGTGCAGCGAGTCGCCCTCCTGCGTCACGCGCAGCACGCCGATTGCTTCGCCGTCGAGTTCGAGGATGAAGTTCTCCGACTCGCGATAGCTCGCCAGAAAGAGATCACCGCGCCAGACGAGGTGATGCCGCAGATAGTAGCCACCCATGTTGTTGCGCGTGAGCGTCTCCGCGAACTCGAAATCGTCCATGGTGGCGCGGCGCAGCTGAAACGGCGACGGAATGTCGTTCGGTGCGAACATGTCGGCAAGCGGGCAAACGAAGTTTCGACAACGCTACGATAACGCGCGGCCGCCGGCAATCGCAGATTGTCCGTACGGCCAACGAATTGAAGGATGGGGAATGGAAGGCAGGAGAAACGTCTGGGGAAAAAGAAAAAGCCCGTTGGACGTATCCAACGGGCTTCGTTCTGGCGGAGCGGACGGGACTCGAACCCGCGACCCCCGGCGTGACAGGCCGGTATTCTAACCGACTGAACTACCGCTCCAGCTTGCTGCTCACCGGCGGGCGTCGGTCGATTCCCGCTGGCGGCGTCGCCATACTGCTCTTTGGCGCCGCATTTTGATTTGGCGTCCCCTAGGGGATTCGAACCCCTGTACTCACCGTGAAAGGGTGATGTCCTAGGCCTCTAGACGAAGGGGACAACACAGGCATAAGCGCAGGCTTACGCCTCGGAACTGCAGCAGTTCGCAATTGCCGAAGCAACTGCAGAACGGCTTTGATTCTGGCGGAGCGGACGGGACTCGAACCCGCGACCCCCGGCGTGACAGGCCGGTATTCTAACCAACTGAACTACCGCTCCAGATTGCTGCTCACATCGGCGGGCGTCGGTCGATTCCCGCTGGCGGCGTCGCCATACTGCTCTTTGGCGCCGCATTTTGATTTGGCGTCCCCTAGGGGATTCGAACCCCTGTACTCACCGTGAAAGGGTGATGTCCTAGGCCTCTAGACGAAGGGGACAACACGGGCTTGCGCCTGTAATCGTCACTTTAACTAAAAAGCCCGCTCACAGTTTCTGAACGGGCTCGATCTGGCGGAGCGGACGGGACTCGAACCCGCGACCCCCGGCGTGACAGGCCGGTATTCTAACCAACTGAACTACCGCTCCAGTTCGACATAGTCAGATGGATGGTTTATTTCCACCTGATACCTCGCCAATCTCATTGACGACGCACATGTCTGGCGTCCCCTAGGGGATTCGAACCCCTGTACTCACCGTGAAAGGGTGATGTCCTAGGCCTCTAGACGAAGGGGACATGATCTTTTCAGATAATGCCTTTACCACACTCTACTGCTTACTGCGCGTTCTGTTGGTGGAGGTAAGCGGGATCGAACCGCTGACCTCTTGCATGCCATGCAAGCGCTCTCCCAGCTGAGCTATACCCCCTTGCAGAACAGAAGCGAGATTTTAAACATCAATTTCGCTTTCGTCAAGAGCTTTTGAATCGTTTTCTGAAGCGCTTCGAGGTTTCCTTGAAACATCGTTGCCCGATTCTGCGGCTCTTTGCGTGAGATTCGCTGCTTATCTGCGGCTATCTCGCGCTCCGTATTCAACGGAGCCCGAATACTACAAGAACTGCCGCGCGGGCGCTAGGGTCCGGGCGAAAAATTCTTCAAAAATTTTACTTTGCAGCCGAAATACCCTTCTCGATTCGACTCACCACCGCATCGCGGCCGAACAGCACGAGCACCGCGTCGACCGACGGCGTATGCGTGGTACCCGCCACGAGCAGGCGGGCCGGCATCGCGAGCTGCGGCATCTTGAGCTTGTGCGTGGCGAGCGTGGCCTTGAGCGCGGCCGAGACGCCCTCCTTCGTCCACTCCGCGCCCTTGAGCGCGGCGGCGAGATCGGCGAGCGCGGGGCGCACGGCTTCCGTGATGTGCTGGGCGAGCGCTTCGGCTTCCGGCTGCGGCTCGCGGTAGAACATCATCGCGCTCTCGGCGATCTCCTTGATCGTGTTCGCACGGTCCTTGAAAAGCGCGACCACGCCTTCGAGCGACGGGCCCTTGGCGAGCGCGGCTTCGTCCACGCCGAGCGCGGCGAAGAACGGCTTCGAGAGCTCGGCGAGGCGCGCGCTGTCCACTTCCTTCAGGTAGTGGTTGTTGAGCCAGTTGAGCTTGTTGTGGTCGTACTGCGCGGGCGACTTACCCAGGTGCTCGAGATCGAACCACTCCACGAACTGCTCGCACGTGAACACTTCGGCGTCGCCGTGCGACCAGCCCAGGCGCGCGAGATAGTTGAGCACCGCTTCCGGCAGATAGCCTGCGTCGCGATAGCCCATCACGCTCATCGCGCCGTGGCGCTTGCTCATCTTTTCGCCCTGCTCGTTGAGCACCGTAGGCAGATGCGCGTAGACCGGCGGCTCGGCGCCGAGCGCGCGCAGGATGTTGATCTGGCGCGGCGTGTTGTTCACGTGGTCGTCGCCGCGAATCACATGCGTGATCTTCATGTCGACGTCGTCCACGACTACGCAGAAGTTGTAGGTCGGTGTGCCGTCCGGGCGCGCGATCACGAGGTCGTCGAGCTCTTCGTTCGAGATCTCCACGCGGCCCTTGACGGCGTCGTCCCATGCCACCACGCCCGTGAGCGGGTTACGGAAGCGCAGCACCGGCTGCACGCCCTCGGGCGGCGTGGGCAGCACCTTGCCCGGCTCCGGGCGCCACGTGCCGTCGTAGCGCGGCTTCTCGCCTGCGGCGCGCTGGCGCTCGCGCAGCGCGTCCAGCTCTTCGGTCGACATGTAGCACGGGTACACGAGGCCCTGCTCCTGCATCTGCTTGAGCACTTCGCGATAACGGTCCATGCGCTGCATCTGGTAGAACGGACCTTCGTCGAAATTCAGGCCGAGCCACTCCATGCCTTCGAGGATCGCATCGACCGATTCCGACGTCGAACGCTCGAGGTCGGTGTCTTCGATCCGCAGCACGAAGACACCCTTGTTGTGACGCGCGAACGCCCACGGGTAAAGCGCGGAACGGATGTTGCCGAGGTGGATGAAGCCGGTCGGGCTCGGCGCGAAGCGGGTACGGACGACAGAGGTAGTCATGGGCGATTACTCGAAGGCGATGCCATCCAGAGCGCGGCGCCAGCGATAAAAGCAGCGACGGCGGCGGATGGCCAGGGTTCGCGGCGCGTTCGGCCCGCGCGGCTAGCGCGAGAGCGCCGGGGCGCGCGCAGCCTCGCGCACACGAACGGGAATCCGGAAAATTAGAGACCGGATTATACCCGCCATGCACCGCTTCGGCCTGGGGGCGAGGCCCGCAGCGCATGCGGGCGCCCCGCTTCTCTCCTGCCAACGTCCGCGCGCCCGCAAGCCGTCGAGCGCGCTGTCATCTGGCGTCACATCGCGGACACATCGCGTTACATGCACGCCTGCTAAACCGGCCGCGCTTTGCCTTATGATGTCGGCGCGCCGCCATTACGATGCGGCGTCGCGCGCGCAAATACAGATACTCGGCCGCCCGCGCGAGCAGACCGGGGTACCGCGCCGTTCCTTGCCGGACACGCCCGCGGACCGCATGGAGAACCTTCTTGAAGCAGTCATCGCCCTCGTTGAGCCGCCGGCACTTTTCGCTTGCGGCCGCCTCCACCGTCCTTGCCGCGTGCACGACCGCGGGCACGCAGACCGCCAGCGTCCCGCCGCCCGTCACCACCGCGCCCCCGCCGCCCGTCGCGAGGCCGACGCGCCCGATTCGCGTGGGCCTCGCGCTCGGCGGCGGCGCGGCGCGCGGCTTCGCGCATATCGGCGTGATCAAGGCGCTCGAGGCGCGCAACGTGCAAGTCGACTTCGTGGTCGGCACGAGCGCAGGCTCGGTCGTCGCGGCGCTTTACGCCTCGGGCATGAACGGTTTCGCGCTCAACAAGCTCGCGCTGACGATGGACGAAGCCTCGATCAGCGACTGGGCGATGCCGTTTCGCACGCGCGGCCTCCTGCAGGGCGTGGCGCTCCAGAACTATCTGAACACCACGCTGCACGACCGGCCCATCGAGAAGATGGCGAAGCCGCTCGGCGTCGTCTCGACCGACCTGCGCACGGGCCAGCCCATCCTGTTCCAGCGCGGCAATACGGGCATTGCCGTGCGCGCGTCGTGCAGCATTCCGTCGATTTTCGAGCCCGTGAAGATTGCGGGCCACGAATACGTGGATGGCGGCCTCGTGAGCCCCGTGCCGGCCTCGTTCGCACGCAAGATGGGCGCCGACTTCGTGATCGCCGTGGACATCTCGGCGCGCCCGGAAACGGCCTCGACGCTGAGCCAGTTCGACGTGCTGATGCAGACCTTCACGATCATGGGCCAGACGATCAAGACCTACGAGCTCGACAAATACGCCGATGTCGTGATCCGCCCGAACCTCAACGCGATGTCGAGCAGCGACTTCACGCAGCGCAACGCGGCGATTCTCGCGGGCGAGGAAGCGGGCGCGCGCATGATGCCGGAGCTCGAGCGCAAGCTCGCCGCGGCGCGCCTGACGGCCTGAGCACTTGACCTGAGCCCCCTTCGGCGGGCGCACGAGCGCAAAAAACGCAAAAAGCCTGCTTCGCAAGAAGCAGGCTTTTTTGTTCGCTACGACACCCCGATCAGTTGCCGCCGTTGCCGTCGAACTGTGCGCTCACGCGCTTGAGGCTTTGCTGCTGGTCCGGCGTGAACGACGTTTCGATACGGCGTGCACCCGTGAAGCGCTTTTCCCAGTAGCCGTCGTCGAGGTCGTCGACGCGGATCGTGCTGCCCGTGGACGGCGAATGCACGAACTTGTTGTCGCCGATGTAGATGCCGACGTGCGAGAACGTGCGGCGCATCGTGTTGAAGAACACGAGGTCGCCCGGCTTCAGGTTGCTCATGCTGACCTTCTCGCCCACGCGGCTCATTTCCTCGGCGCGGCGCGGCAGCGACATGCCGAGCGTGTCCTGGAACACGTAGCGCACGAAGCCGCTGCAGTCGAGGCCGGAGTCGGGCGTGTTGCCGCCCCAGCGGTAGCGCACGCCAATCATGTTGAGTGCGCCGACAACGACGTCGCCGGCTTTGCCGGCCATGCCGGAAAGGAACGCCTTGGCGCCGCCTTCGGTCGGGGCCGGAGCCGCCGCCGGGGTCGCCTGGTTGGCATTCTGGAGCGCGCTCTGCACTGCGGGGATGGACTGCAGATTCGCCGGGTTGCTCGGCGAAAATGAGGCATTCTGGTTAAAGCTGCTTACTTCGTCGGCGAACGCGCCGGGAGCTGCGGCCATCAGTACGCCGATGAACATCCCGGCGACGACGCGCGTGCAAGCCTGGGTCAGGTATCGGTGCTGCATTGGTCGGTAGAAATTGCCCGTAAATCAGGGAGTTAGTAGAAAAGTTTGGACGATACTAGCCAGTAAGTATTTGTGTGTCAAAACAAATAGAAAAATTCAATCGCGACATTCACCTCATTGGTGAATTTCACCGAAATTCACTCTAAAGTTCCGCCAAAGCCTAGCGATCAAAGGCGGCTTTCAACAATTTTCGGGTGTAAGGATGGGTCGGGTTATCGAAGATATTCGCGACCTCTCCTGACTCGACAATCGCCCCGTTCTGCATCACCACCACCCGGTGCGCCATTGCGCCGATCACCTCCAGGTCGTGGCTGATGAACACGTAGCCCAGGTTGTACTTGCGTTGCAAATCCGTCAACAATCGCAACACCTGTTGCTGGATCGACACGTCGAGCGCACTGGTCGGTTCGTCGAGCACGATCACGCGCGGCTCCAGCACCAGCGTGCGCGCAATGGCGATACGCTGACGCTGGCCGCCCGAAAACTCATGCGGGTATCGTTGCAAGGCGGTGCGATCGAGGCCCACTTCACGCAGCACACCGACGACGCGCTTGCGCCGCTCCTCGCTGGGAAGATCGGGCCGATGCAGCAACAGCCCCTCCCCCACGATGCGCTCGATGGTCTGGCGCGGAGAAAGCGAACTGAACGGGTCCTGAAAGACAACCTGCAGATGCGAGCGCAACGCCAGCCTGTCGCGCCCCCGATAGCTCGCGATCGGCCGCCCCTGGAACTCGACAACGCCGCCCGCGGTTCGCTGCAACCCCAACATCGCCATCGCCAGCGTCGTTTTGCCCGATCCGGATTCGCCGACGATGCCGAGCGTCTCGCCCTGGCGCACCGCAATGTTCGCGTCGTTCACGGCGCGATAGCGCCCCTTTTGCCACCAGCCGCGAAAGCCCGGCAACTTCGTTGCGAAGTCGACGATCACATCCTTCGCCTGCAAGAGAACCGGCGCGATCGGCAGGACGGGCAGCACGTGGCGCTCTGGCCGGCTCGCGATCAGCCGTTGCGTGTACGGGTGTTGCGGCGCCTCGAAAATCTGCTCCACGCTGCCCGACTCGACCAGCCTGCCCTTCTCCATCACGGCCACGCGCTGCGCGAAGCGGCGCACGAGGTTCAGGTCGTGCGTGATGAGCAGCACCGACATGCCTGCGCCACGATTGCGCTCCACCTCCTCGCGCTGCAATTCAAGCAGCAGATCGACGATCTGCCCGCGGATCGTGACGTCGAGCGCCGTGGTCGGCTCGTCGGCGAGCAAAAGGCGCGGACGGCACGCGAGCGCCATCGCGATCATCACGCGCTGGCGCTGGCCGCCCGAGAGCTGATGCGGATAGCTCGACACGCGCCGCCGCGCCTCGGTGATGCCTGTGCGCTCGAGCAAGCCCACAGCCTGCTCGTAGGCTGCTTTCTTCGAGACGCCGTCGTGCAGCACGATGGTTTCCGCGATTTGCTCGCCGACCGTGTAGAGCGGATTGAGCGCCGTCATCGGCTCCTGGAAGATCATCGCGACGTCGTTGCCGCGCAGACCGCGCATCGCGCGCTCGCTCTTCGCGAGCAGATCGTCGCCGTCGAGGCGGATGGCGCCGCTGATCTGCGCGTCTTGCAGGAGGCGCAGAACCGCGAGCGCGGTGACGGTCTTTCCCGAGCCCGACTCGCCGACGAGCGCCACGCGCTCGCCGCGCCCGATCGCGAGCGTGACGTCATCGACGGCGAGCGTCTCGTCAAAGTGCACGCTCAGGTGTTCGATCGAGAGGAGCGGCGCGGCTGCGTCCTGAGGCACGCTCACTGGTTGCCTCCGGCCTTCATGGCGTCGGAAATGCGCGTGTCGAGCGCGTTGCGTAGCGCGTCGCCGATGAAGGTGAGCAGCAGCAGCGTCGCCACGAGCACGCCGAAGGTCGAGAGCGCGATCCACCATGCGTCGAGATTGCGCTTGCCCTGCGCGAGCAGCTCGCCGAGGCTCGGCGTGGGTGCGGGCACGCCAAGGCCCAGGAAGTCGAGACTCGTGAGCGCGAGAATCGCGCCGCTCATGCGAAACGGCAGGAAGGTGATGACGGGCGTGAGGCTATTGGGCAGCACGTGATGCCAGATGATCTGCCAGTTCGAAAGGCCCATTGCGCGCGCGGCGAGCACGTAGTCCTGGTTGCGGTTGCGCAGGAATTCGGCGCGTACGTAGTCAGACAGGCCGATCCAGCCGAACAGCGAAAGCAGCACGATCAGCAGCACGAAGCCCGGTTCGAAGATCGCCGCGAAAATAATCAGCAGATAAAGCTCGGGGAGCGAGCTCCAGATCTCGATGAGACGCTGCCCGAAGATATCGACCTTGCCGCCGAAGTACCCTTGCACGGCGCCCGCCAGCACGCCGAGCAGCGTGCCGATGGCAGTCAGCACGAGCGCAAACTCCACCGACACGCGAAAGCCATAGAGCAAGCGGGCAAACAGGTCGCGGCCGCTCTCGTCGGTGCCGAGCCAGTTCTGGCGCGACGGCGGCGCGGGGTTCGGCACTTTCGCGAAGTAGTTGAGCGTGTCGTAGTAGTACGGGTTCGGCGGATAGATCGCGAAGTTGCCCGGCGCGTCGAAGCGGTGGCGAATGTACGGATCGAGGTAGTCGGCAGGCGTCGGGAAATCGCCGCCGAACGCGGTTTCCGGATAGTCCTTGAACAACGGGAAATACAGGTGCCCCTCGGAGCGCACGACGATCGGCTTGTCGTTGCACCAGAGCGGACCCGCGAGACTCGCCGCGAACGCAACGAGAAACACGATCAGGCTCCAGTAGCCAAGACGCTGCTGCTTGAAACGCAGCCACACACGGCGGGCCGGTGTGGGCGACTTGAAGGCGCGCACGCTCTCGGTACGCAGTTCGGGTTCGGCGCCAGCGCGGACTCGGTTCAACTCAGCGCTCCAGTTGTTCGAATTGGATGCGGGGATCGACCCACACGTAGCACAGATCGGAAATCAGTTTGGTTAGCAGTCCGATCAACGTGAAGAGGTACAGCGTGCCGAGCACGACCGGATAATCGCGCCGCACGACGGATTCGTACGAAAGCAGACCGAGTCCGTCGAGCGAGAAAAGCGTTTCGATCAGCAGGCTGCCGGTGAAGAACGCGCCGATGAACGCTGCCGGAAACCCCACCACGAGCGGCAGCAACGCGTTGCGAAAGACGTGCTTCCAGAGCACGGTGCGCTCCGAGAGCCCTTTCGCACGCGCGGTCAGCACGTACTGGCGGCGGATCTCTTCGAGAAAGGCGTTCTTGGTCAGCATGGTCGTAACGGCGAAACTGCCCACGACCGAGGCCGTCACGGGTAGCGTGATGTGCCAGAGATAATCGAGAATCTTGCCGCCGAGCGAGAGCGTGTCCCAGTTGTCAGACGTGAGATTGCGCAGCGGGAAGAGCTGCAGGAACGAGCCGCCGCCAAACAGCACGAGCAGCAGGACGCCCAGCACGAAGCCCGGAATCGCGTAACCGACGAGCACGACCAGACTCGTCACGAGGTCGAACCGCGAGCCGTTGCGCACCGCCTTCGCGATGCCCAACGGCACCGATATCAGATAAGTGAGAAAGAAGGTCCAGAGACCGATGCTGATCGAAACCGGCAGCTTGGAAATAATCAGCGACCACACGCTCTGGTGATGGAAATAGCTCTGTCCGAGATCGAAGCGCGCAAAGCGCCCGAGCATCAGGAAATAGCGTTGCAGCGGCGGCTTGTCGAAGCCGTACAGCTGCTTGAGCTGCGCGATCTGCTGCGCGTCCACGCCCGAATGTGCGCGCATGCCGAATGGCATGCCCTGCTCCGCACCCCGCCGCAATTCGCGCACCGCCTGTTCGACGGGGCCGCCCGGCACGAACTGGATCACGCCGAAGGTCAGCGTGAGCACGCCGAGCAGCGTCGGGATCATCAGCAGCAGCCGTTTGACGATGTAGCTCCACATGATTTCGATGCTTTCCGTCGTGTCCGTTGTCAATGACCGGCCGCTTGTGGCGCGGGCTGAGGCTTGAACCACCACGTCGAGATGATCCAGTCGTTCGCGCCATAGTACAGCGGCAATTTTGCCAGATACGCCAGCGTGTTCTTGAACGCCACACGATGCGTCGCGCTGTACCACTGCGGCACCACATAGTAGCCGTGCATCAGCACCCGGTCGAGCGCATGCGTGGCGTCGAGCAGTTGCTGGAGCGTCTGCGCCTGCGTGAGCGCCTTGAGGATCGCATCGACGGCTGGCGACTTCAGGCCGAGCAGATTGCCGGAGCCCGGCTCGTCGGCGGCCTTGCTGCCGAAGCGGTCGACCTGTTCCGCGCCCGGCACCTGGACGTCGGGGAACTTGATGGTCGTCATGTCGAAGTCGAAGGCGTCGAGCCGCTTCTGGTAGAGCGCGAAATCGACCGAGCGATAGTTCACCTGGATGCCGAGGCGCCTCAGCGCCTGCGTGTACTGCGCCATGATCGGCGCCCACTGCGCCGAAGCACTCGTGTCGTCGAGCACCTCGAACGTGAACGGCTCGCCCTTCGCATTGCGCAGCGCGCCGTCGCGGTAGGTCCAGCCGGCGTCAGCCAGAAGCGCGCGCGCCTTGAGCAGATTCGCACGTAGCGATCCTGGCGGGGTCGTATCGGGCTGCAAGGGCGGCGGCCCGAACACGGCGGGATCGAGCGACTTGCGCCAAGGCTCGAGCAAGGCAAGCTCGCCGGGCGACGGCAGCCCCTTTGCCTGTAGCTGCGTGTTCGCGAACCAGCTGTCGATGCGACGGTATTGACTATAGAACAGCATGCGGTTGAGCCACGGGAAGTCGAGCGCGAGGTCGAGGGCACGGCGCACGCGCACATCCTGGAACACGGGCCTGCGCAAATTCATGACGAAGCCCTGCATGCCGGTGCCGTTGTGCTGCGGGAACTCGCGCTTGACGAGCTCGCCGCTGTCGAAGCGCTTGCCGACATCACGCCGCACCCAGTTGCGTGCGACGTATTCGACGAGCGCGTCGTACTCGCCCGCCTTGAAGGCCTCGAGGCGCGCCACGTCATCCGAATAGAGCTTGTAGGTAATGCGCTCGAAGTTGTTGGTGCCCACGCGCACCGGCAGGTCCTTGCCCCAGTAGTTGGGGTCGAGCTTGTAAGTGATCGTGCGGCCGTTCGAGTAGCGGTCGATCACATACGGGCCGCTGCCGATCGGTTGCTCGAACGCGAGCTGATCGAAGGCGATGCGGCTGCCGTCCGGGCGCAAACCCCACTTGTGCGAGAACACCGGCATGCCGCCCGCGATGAGCGGCAGCTCGCGGTTGTTGCTGCGGAACTCGAAGCGGATCGTTGCGGGATCGATCACCACCGCGCGCGTGATCTCGCTGAAATACGCCTGCATGGAGGGCGCGGCCTGGCGGCTCTTGAGGGTGTCGAGCGAGAACTTCACGTCTTCGGCGGTCACCGGGTCGCCGTTCGAGAAGCGCGCCTTCGGGTTGATGTGAAATGTCACCGAAAGCGCGTCGGGCGCGATGTGGATATCGTCGGCGAGCAAACCGTAGGCCGAGGCCACTTCGTCGAGGCTGCCCGTCGTGAGGCTCTCGAAGAGCATGCCGAGCCCCGGCGCCGCGTTGCCGCGCAGCGTGAACGGGTTGAACTTGTCGAAGCTCGTGAGGCGATCGGGATTGGCGAGGACGAGCGTGCCGCCCTTGGGCGCATCCGGATTCACGTAGTCGAAGTGCGCGAATCCTTGTGGATATTTGGGCTCGCCGTACTGCGCGATGGCATAGACCGCGTGAGCGCTCGGCATGGCCATCAGCCCGAATGAAAGCGCCAGACCCATCGCCGCCAGTCTTTTGCCGAGCGCGAGCCGAGCCGCAGGAACGATTGCCCCAAGCGCGCCGAGCGCCGTCCTGCCTCGCGTTCCTGTCGTCATAGATCGGTAATTGTCCGGGCTGCCTTGTCAGTTGTGAGAGAATTCTACCCAAACCACGCGGCGCCGCCCCCACAGGCGCTGGCGCATTGACCTGATTTAGGAGAATTCATGGGCTTCCTCGCTGGCAAACGCATCCTGTTGACCGGCCTGCTGTCGAACCGTTCGATCGCGTACGGCATCGCGCAGGCATGCAAGCGCGAAGGCGCGGAACTGGCGTTCACGTACGTCGGCGACCGCTTCAAGGACCGTATCACCGAGTTCGCGCAGGAGTTCGGCAGCAACCTCGTGTTCCCCTGCGATGTGGCCGACGACGCGCAAATCGAAGCGCTCTTCACGGACCTCAAGCAACACTGGGACACGCTCGACGGCCTCGTCCACTCGATCGGCTTCGCGCCGCGCGAGGCGATCGCGGGCGACTTCCTCGATGGCATGACGCGCGAGAACTTCCGCATTGCGCACGATATTTCGGCATACAGCTTCCCGGCGCTCGCCAAGGCCGCCAAGCCGATGCTCGCCCAGAACGCCTCGCTGCTGACGCTGACCTATCTCGGCGCAGAGCGCGCGATTCCGAACTACAACACCATGGGCGTCGCGAAAGCCGCACTCGAAGCGAGCGTGCGTTATCTCGCGGTGGCGCTCGGTGCGCAAGGCGTGCGCGTGAACGGCATCTCCGCCGGCCCGATCAAGACGCTCGCGGCAAGCGGCATCAAGGGCTTTGGCAAGATCCTCGATTTCGTCGAGCAGAACGCCCCGCTGCAGCGTAACGTGACCATCGAGCAGGTCGGCAACTCCGCCGCGTTCCTGCTCTCCGATCTGGCAGCCGGCGTGACCGCCGAGATCATGCACGTCGACTCGGGCTTCAACGCCGTGGTTGGCGGCATGGCCGGCCTCGAGTAAGCCTCCCTTTGCGTTGCGTGCGCGTCGTTGCGCGCGCAACGGCAAGAATGCAAAAGCCGCCCACTGGGCGGCTTTTCTTTTGGCGCGGCGCTTGATGCGCCATGCGCGCCGTGTCACGCGCATCACGCCGGCACCGAGCCTCGCGGCTTAGTGCCAATGTCCCGGAGGCCCGCCGTGGTCGCGGTCGTAATGGCCGCGGTCGTAGTGGCCGCGGCCCGGGCCGTCATAGCCGCCGTGGTGGCGATACCAGTCGTCGCGCCCCCAGTAGCGGCGGCCATCCCAGTAACGATCGCCGTGCCAGCCGATGACGATGGCCGGCGGCACCGCATAAACAGGCGCCGGCTGATAGACGACCGGCGGCGGCGGCGGCGCGTAGACCGGTTGCGGAGCGACATAAACCGGGGCCGGAATACCAATGTTGACACCAACGCTTACGCCAGCCATAGCAACGCTCGATGCGCCGATAGCCACGCCCCCGAGCAGCATTGCAACAACACGTGGGAACTTCATGGACTCACCTTTCGGGTTTGATGTTTTGTTGAAGCCAATATAACGCACGGCTTTCGCCCGCGTATTTCAAACTTGTAATAACTGATGCACAAACCTGGCCTGCGTTCGATGTCGTTACGTCTCGTTACACCGATGCCCGCTTGAGCGATGCGGCGAACTATGGCGCAGCGGAGGATATCACCGCTGGCGCCAAAGCGTGCGGACCTCAACAGGGTTTTCGGCTCACGCACGCGCAGCACACAGCGTTATCGCTGCGCGGCTGCCGCACTCACGCCACAAACTTCACTTCATTCGCATTACGAATGACTTTCCGCGCGCCTCACTCTCCCACGAAGTGTTGCGCACGAAATGTATTAACGGCATATCCACGAAAATATTGACCGCGTTCACCCGGGTTCTGCGCATGCCGGAGATGCCTATGCAGTCCTAAGCGAGTGGAACAGAAGATCGGAGATCGATGGTGAGGCAAGCAGGACAACTCGAAGCGGCAATTGCCGCGCCGTTCGAACACCGGCTTTTCGCGTGGCGGGAGCCCAAAAAACAAAAACCCCGCAAGCCGAGACTTGCGGGGTTTCGCCGCCATGACTGGCGGAGACGGAGGGATTCGAACCCTCGATCCAGGTTTTGGCCCAGATGCTCCCTTAGCAGGGGAGTGCCTTCGACCTCTCGGCCACGTCTCCCGAAAACTTCGTTCGCGCCAGGGAGGCAGCGCAACGAAGCCAAGATAATAGCGGGTTAGCGCCTTCCGGTCAATTCATACGACGCTTTTTTGCAAAGTTTTTTCTGCAAGCGCACAACGAACGTCGCGCGCAGCATCGCAAACCGGAATCGCGCGGAAAACCGCGTCACACCCTCGTCACACAATTCAAACGCGGCGCAAAGGCCACGCAAAAACAGCGCGATTTACGCGTGCTCGAGGTCGAACGCCTTGTGCAGCGCGCGCACCGCCAGTTCCATGTACTTCTCGTCGATCAGCACCGAGATCTTGATTTCCGAGGTCGAGATCATCTGGATGTTGATGCCCTCTTCCGAGAGCGTGCGGAACATCTTGCTCGCCACGCCCACGTGCGAGCGCATGCCCACGCCGACCACCGACACCTTCGACACCTTCGCGTCGCCGAGCACCTGCTCCGCGCTCACGTGGCCCTTCACCTGGCTGTTCAGCACGTCGATGGCGCGCTGATAGTCGCCGCGGGGCACCGTGAACGTGAAGTCCGTTTTGCCGGCCACACTCTGGTTCTGGATGATCATGTCGACGTCGATGTTCGCATCCGCCACGGGGCCGAGGATCTGATACGCGATGCCCGGCTTGTCGGGCACGCCCATCACGATGATGCGGGCCTCGTCGCGCTGGAACGCGATACCCGAGATGACTGCTTTTTCCATGGTCTCGTCTTCTTCAAAAGTAATCAGGGTGCCCGAGGACATTTCCTCGTCGAGGTTCATCATCGGGTCGGTCAGGCTGGAGAGCACACGCGTCTTCACCTGATACTTGCCCGCGAATTCCACCGAGCGGATCTGCAGCACTTTCGAGCCGAGGCTGGCCATTTCCAGCATCTCTTCGAACGTAATGCGGTCGAGACGGCGTGCGTCGTCGACCACACGCGGGTCGGTCGTGTAGACGCCGTCGACGTCCGTATAGATCAGGCATTCGTCGGCCTTCAGCGCCGCTGCGACTGCAACCGCCGACGTGTCCGAGCCACCGCGGCCGAGCGTGGTGATATGGCCTTCCGGGTCGATGCCCTGGAAGCCCGTGATCACGACCACCTTGCCGTCGTCGAGATCGGCCAGCACCCGCTCGCCGTCGATGTCGTTGATGCGGGCCTTGGTGAACGAGCTGTCGGTTTTGACCGGCACTTGCCAGCCGGTGTAGCTGATGGCGTCGACGCCTGCTTCCTGCAGGGCGATCGACAGGAGGCCGACGCTCACCTGCTCACCGGTCGACGCAATCATGTCGAGCTCGCGCGGGCTGGGCTGCGGCGAAATTTCTTTCGCGAGACCGAGCAGACGATTGGTTTCGCCGGACATCGCCGACGGCACGACGACCATCTTGTGGCCGGCCTTGTGCCATTTGGCGACGCGCTTGGCGACGTTCTTGATGCGCTCGACCGAGCCCATCGAGGTGCCGCCGTATTTGTGTACGATGAGTGCCATTGTCGTTCTGAACTGGAGATGTTACCGCGCTGGCGCACTGAAGAACCGGGCCGCCCGGACGCTTGGGGCCACGGCGGCGGCTTCAGCGCGTGCAGCACGCGCGGGTTTTGCCTCAGGGGCGCGAAGGCCGGCGCATCGTATCCATATCGTGCGATACGTATCGATACGCGCTGGTGCCTTGCACTCGCGCCCTGCCCGCATGCCGCTACGACGTCCCTGCAACCGTCGGATACCGCTCGAAGGAAATCGCGCCTTCACGGCGTACGCCATTTTTGACGGCGTTCGTGCATATGCCGCTTTTGACGGCGTCCGTGAACGCGAAAAAGCGGGCTGGACAAACGACTTACACTACCCGATTGACGCCAAAATTACAAGACAGAACAAGCTTGCGGATGCCGAAAAAGGCTTGTGCGGCAAGGATTTGCGGGGGAACGATCGCTATTCCATCGGCGAATTGGACGGTGACGTTGGGCGCAACTTCAGGCGATCAGCCAATCTTCGCGCCACTCGATGCGACGCCAGGCCGCGCCAGGCTCGCCAGGCAGCGCAGCGAACGCCGACCGGTTCACGCCGATACGGGGCACGAACAGCAAGGTCTCGCCCACAAAGAGCAACGGCACGTCGCGCTCCCATGCAGGCACGCCGCGCGTCTGGAACAGGTTCTTGAGCGTGCGGCTCACGTTCGCGGCTTCGTCGCGCAAGCGCTCGCCGCCGCTGCGCGCGCGCGCGACGAGCGGCGCGCTCGCGAGCACGCGCTCGGGAACGGCGTCGGCATCGTCGGGGGCGGCGGGCGCGAAAATATAGGTCCCACGCCATGATGACAGGCGCCAGACTTCCTCTCCGCGCCAGGTCAACGACACCGGCGGGCGCGCATGAGCGGCGCCCTCGCCTGCGCGTTCGTCGCGCGCACGCACGGCTTCCCACGAGACGATGCTGCGATACGAGCGCAAGCGGTGTCCGGCGTGATCGACACGCAACGCGTGGCCGCTCACGTCATCGCGCGCAACCTCGCGCAATTGCCGCAACATCTCCGCAAGCCGCGCTGTCGATGCCGCCGGCAGGCCAAGCGAGCGCATCCAGTAACGGAGCAAGTTGAGCGCGCGCGCATCGTCGAGCGCGAGCAGCGCGGTCTGTGAAAGCGCGTGATCGCCCTCGCGTCCAGCGTCGCGCAAATCGATGCGCGCGAGATCGTCGAGCAGACGCTGCGAAGAAGCCGCATGCGCCGCCGTGCGCGCGAGCGCATCGCGATAACCAGGAAAGTGGGCCGAGAGCGCCGGCATCACGTCGTGACGCAAGGCGTTGCGCGCGTAGCGCGTATCGTCATTCGATTCGTCGTCGACCCAGTGCAGGCCGTGCGCGCGCGCATAGCGTTCCAGTTGCGTGCGCAACAGCGCGAGCAGCGGCCGCATGCGCACCGCGCCATTCACGCTCGCACGTGCGGCGGGCGCCATCGCCGCGAGCCCCGCGAGCCCGGCGCCGCGCAGCAACTGCAACAGCACCGTTTCCGCCTGATCGTCCGCATGCTGCGCGAGCCAGAGCGCCTGCACGCCGTGCGCCGCGCACATCGCGTCCAGACCGCGGTAGCGGGCCTCGCGGGCAGCCGCCTCGACGCCGGCCGCGTCGTCGCGCGCCAACTCCACACGCCTCGCGTCGAATGTCACGCCATAGGCGCGCGCGGTCGCCTCGCAATGCGCGAGCCATGCGTCGGCATTCGGGCTCAGGCCATGATGCACATGCAGCGCGACGAGACGGGCCGCCCCGGCCACCCGCACCGCGGCGTCCAGCAGCACCGACGAGTCGAGCCCGCCGCTATACGCGATCGCGATGCGTGCGTCGTCGGCAAGCGTGGAAAGCACAACGCCGAGCGCATCGAGAACGATGCGCCCGGCGTCGGATTCGGGATGGTCGGTCACAGCACGACCGCAGACGTCGAGGAACGTTGACGTCGCGCGCCTTATGCGCCCGGCGTCGTTTCCTTGAACTTGCCGTAGGCCATCAGGCGCTCGAAACGGCGCTGCTTCAGGTCGGCGATGCTCATGCCCTGGAACTGGCGCAGCGAATCGGCGAGCGCGCGGCGCAGCAGCGCGGCCATGCCCTTCGGGTCGCGATGCGCGCCGCCGAGCGGCTCGTTCACGATCTTGTCGATGAGGCCCAGCGCCTTGAGGCGGTGCGCCGTGAGGCCCAGCGCTTCGGCGGCTTCCGGCGCCTTCGCGGCGCTCTTCCAGAGAATCGACGCGCAGCCTTCCGGCGAGATCACCGAGTAGGTCGAGAACTGCAGCATCATGACGGTATCGGCCACGGCCACGGCGAGCGCGCCGCCCGAACCGCCTTCGCCGATGATCGTCGTGATGATCGGCGTCTTGAGTTCGGCCATCACATAGAGATTGCGGCCGATGGCTTCCGACTGGCCGCGCTCTTCCGCGCCAATGCCCGGGTACGCACCCGGCGTGTCGACGAACGTGAAGATGGGCAGGCCGAACTTCTCGGCGAGGCGCATCAGGCGCTCGGCCTTGCGATAGCCTTCCGGGCGCGGCATGCCGAAGTTGCGCGCGGCGCGCTCCTTCGTGTCACGGCCCTTCTGATGGCCGATCACCATGCAGGCCTGGCCATTGAAGCGCGCGAGGCCGCCGACAACGGAAAGGTCGTCCGCGAACGAGCGGTCGCCATGGAGTTCGTGAAAATCGGTAAACAGCTCGTGCACGTAATCGAGCGTGTACGGACGCTGCGGATGACGCGCGATCTGCGAAACCTGCCACGGGCTCAGGTTCGCATAGAGGTCCTTCGTGAGCTGCTGGCTCTTCTTCGACAGCCGCTCGATTTCTTCCGAAATATCGACGGCCGAATCGTCCTGAACGAAGCGCAGTTCTTCGATCTTCGCTTCCAGTTCAGCGATCGGCTGTTCGAAATCCAGAAACGTGGTCTTCATGTGTGGGAATCCTTCACTTTGCGGCAGCGCGTATTCTAACCGCGCCAGCCCGCGCCGAAATCGGCTCAGAACTATCGATTTCTTCGATCAATAGCATTTCTCTTAGTAACCGACGACTGCCCCGGGCCTCACGACGGCTCGAGGCTGCGCCACATATACCAGGTCGCGACGGTACGCCACGGCTCCCAGTTGGCCGCGACTTCGCGCGCCTCGCTGCGCGTGACCGGCTCGCCACTGAAATAATTGACGCTGATCGCGCGGATCAGGCCCAGATCGTCGAGCGGCAGCACATTCGGACGAGCGAGATTGAAGATCAGGAACATCTCGGCGGTCCAGCGGCCGATGCCGCGAATCGCCGTGAGCTCCGCGATCACGTCTTCGTCGTCCATCGACGTCCACTTGCCGACGTGCAGCGCACCCGAGACGAAATGCTGCGCGAGATCGAGGATGTATTCCGTCTTGCGTTTCGAGAGGCCGCACGCCGCGAGCTTTTCGTGACCGAGCTTCAGGAACTGCTGCGGCACGAGCTTCGGACACGCGGCTTCCACACGCTGCCAAAGCGCCTGCGCCGCCGCCGTCGAAATCTGCTGGCCGACCACCGAGCGCGCGAGCGTGACGAACGGATCGTCGCGGCTCAACAAATGCACGGGGCCGAACTTCGGAATCAGCTTCTTGAGAATGCGATCGCGCTTGACGAGGTCCGCGCAGGCCTTGTCCCAATAGCCGGGACGCTGCACCTCGAACTCGAGATCGCCCAGCGCGTTCGCCGCGGGCTCCACGGCTTCGAGCGCCGCCGGACCATTGGAGAGAGCGGCCTCGATTGCCGCGCCGTCGATCACCTCGTGCGATGCGGACGCGCCGTTGGTTTTCCCACGCGCCGTCTTCGCAGCCGCCTTTGTCGCTGCCTTGCCGCCCGCTCCGTTGAGCGCACGCTTTGCACCTGCGGGTGCGCCCGCAGTTCCGCCCGTTAGCGACGCAGACCGCCTGGTCTGCGTCTTCGTGGCCGTTGCCATCCTGCCTCCTGCCTCGCGAATCGATCAGTGGAAACTGGACAGCCCGCTTACACGCGGCGCCACTCGGTCAACCCGCCCGGTTTGTCTTCGAGCGCGACACCGGCTTCGAGCAGTTCGGCCCGAATCCGGTCCGCCTCCGCATATTGCTTCGCCTGCTTGGCCGCCGTGCGCGCCGCGATCTTCGCTTCGATCGCTGCCACGTCGAGCGCACCTGCATCTTGTGCGCCCGCGGCCTGTTGCAGGAACACGCGCGGCTCGCGCACGAGCAGCCCGATCACACGTGCGAGGCGCTGCAACTGACGCGCGAGCATTGCGTCGCGCGTACGGTTCACCTCGCTCGCGAGTTCGAACAGCGCGGCGATCGCCACCGGCGTGTTGAAGTCGTCGTTCATTGCCGCACGAAAACGTTGCGCGTACGGTTCATTCCAGTCAAGCTCGCCCGCGTCCGGCGTCACGTCCTTCAACGCCGTGTAAAGACGCGTGAGCGCGTTGCGCGCGTCGTCGAGGTGCACGTCGCTGTAATTCAGCGGCGAGCGGTAATGCGCGCGTGCCATGAAGAAGCGCACCACTTCGGCATCGTACTTCGCCAGCACTTCGCGGATCGTGAAGAAGTTGCCGAGCGACTTCGACATCTTCTCGCTGTCGATATTCACGAAGCCGTTATGCATCCACGTATTGACGAACGTCTTGCCGGTCGCGCCTTCGCTCTGTGCGATTTCGTTCTCGTGGTGCGGAAACTGCAGGTCCTGGCCGCCGCCATGAATGTCGAAGTGCTCGCCGAGCAACGTGCAGCCCATGGCCGAGCATTCGATATGCCAGCCCGGACGCCCGCGCCCATATTTCGAGTCCCAGCTCGTGTCGGCCGGCTCTTGCGGTTTTGCCTGTTTCCACAGCACGAAGTCAAGCGGATCCTGCTTGGCATCGTTCGTCGCCACACGTTCGCCCGCGCGCAAGTCTTCGATCGACTTGCCGGAGAGCGCACCATAGTTCGCGAACTTGCGCACCGCGTAGTTCACGTCGCCGTCCGCACCCTGGTACGCGTAGCCGTTGCGCTCGAGCTTGCCGATCATGTCGAGCATCTGCGGGATGTACTGCGTCGCGCGCGGCTCATGATCGGGACGCTCGATGCCGAGCGCGTCCGCGTCTTCGTGCAGCGCCGCAATGAAACGGTCGGTGAGTTGCTTGATCGTCTCGCCGTTTTCTACCGCGCGACGAATGATCTTGTCATCGATATCGGTAATATTGCGCACGTAGGTCACGTTGTAGCCGAGCGCGCGCAGCCAGCGTTGCACGATATCGAACACCACCATCACACGCGCATGCCCGACGTGACAATAGTCGTACACCGTCATCCCGCAGACGTACATACGCACGACGCCGGGCTCGAGTGGCACGAAATTTTGCTTGTCACGCGCGAGCGTGTTGTAGATGCGCAGTGATTCCATAAAGGCGATGGATACGTGGGTCGAAAGAAATCCGCGGCGGCGCCGACCGCAGCCAGCGGGTGATGCCCGCATTGCTCAGGCTGCTATCTGTCGGCGTCCGGACTGCAACCAGGTTGCTATCGGGGCGGAGACGACCACGAGTGGCGTTGGAAAGCCCGGCGACTCGCGCAAGCGCCCGAAATGCGAATGAAACGGGCGAGGGACAAAGCGCGCGACGAAAACGCACAGACCTTTTGTTAGAATGGCTCGGAGTATAACACCGCGACCTCACCCTATGAAACCTTCCAGCGGCCGCGCGCCCCGTGCTGCGACCCTTGCCGCGTCGGCTCTCTCGAGCGTCGCGATCGTGCTGTGCAGTGTCGGCATCGCGCATGCCGCGCCCCCGGCGACCTCCGACGCGACGCCCGGCGCCGACGCCGCGATCAGCCAGCACGACTGGGCTGGCGCGCTCAGCCAGCTCGACGCACGCATCAAGACGAATCCGCGCGACGTACAGGCGAAGTTCAAGCGCGCGACCATTCTCGCGCGCCTGAACCGCGACGACGACGCGATCGAGGCGTTCACCGAACTCACGCAGCTCTATCCCGAATTGCCCGAGCCTTACAACAATCTCGCGGCGCTTTACGCGAAGCATGGCCGCTACGACGAGGCGCGCGTCGCGCTCGAAACCGCGGTGAAGGCGAACCCGTCGTACGGACTCGCATGGGAAAATCTCGGCGACCTGTACCTGCGTCTGGCCGACGCGTCATACCGCCGCGCGCAAACGCTTGGCCACGCAAGCGGCACCACGCAGCAGCGCCAGGCCGACATTGCGAAGATCATCTCGCCGCCGCCCGCGCAGAAGAAGCCGAGCGCCGCGGCGGCAGAAGGCGCATCGGAAGCGAGCCCGTCGGCCGTCGTGCCCGCGCTCAGCAACCCCGCGTACCAGTTCGGCGGCTCGACGGGGTCGCTCGCGATGCCGCCTTTTGTGGCGCCATCGAACTAACACATGGCGCGCAGCCTGCGCGCCGCGACACGTTTTTCCCGCACTTCCGAGGATACTCATGAAATGGTTGATGTTGGCGCTCGGCAGCGCCGCCCTGATCGCGAACGCACCCGCCTTTGCGCAAAACGGCCAGCCGGCCGCCGCGCATCCGCAAGTGCTCTTCAAGACCAGTGAAGGCGACATTCGCGTCGAGCTCTATCCGGAGAAAGCGCCGAAGACCGTCGACAATTTCCTGCAGTACGTGAAGGCTGGCCAGTACAACGGCACGATCTTTCATCGCGTGATTCGCGGTTTCATGATCCAGGCCGGCGGCTACACGCAAAGCTTCGTCGAGAAGCCCACGCGCGCGCCGATCGCGCTCGAGAGCAGGAACGGCCTGAAGAATCTCACGGGCACGATCGCGATGGCGCGCACGAGCGACCCGAATTCGGCCACCGCGCAGTTCTTCATCAACACGGTCGACAACGCCGGCCTCGACTATCCGAACCCGGACGGCAACGGCTATGCCGTGTTCGGCAAGGTCACGCAGGGCATGGACGTCGTGAAGAAGATCGAAGCGGCGCCCACCACCTCGCGCGGCCCGATGGCCGACGTGCCGCAAAAGGAAATCGTGATCGAGTCGGCGACCGTCGTCGGCAAGTAAGAACGCCGGCAACACGCCAGTTAATCATCGACTAACCGGGCGGCTGCGCCGCCCTCACCCGTCGCACGTCGCGGCGCCGGCACACGCGTTGGGCAACACGCCCCGCCTCTTGCCGATGCAGCGACGTTCATTCCCCCAGCCACAGGCAAAGGATCCCATCATGGTCGAACTGCACACGAACCACGGCGTCATCAAGCTCGAACTGAACGCCGAGAAGGCCCCGAAGACGGTCGCCAACTTCCTCAACTATGTGAAGAGCGGCCACTATGACGGCACGGTGTTTCACCGTGTCATCGACGGGTTCATGATCCAGGGCGGCGGCTTCGACGCCGGCATGAAGCAAAAGCCGACCGAAGCGTCGATCGAAAACGAAGCGAACAACGGCCTGAAGAACGAGCGCGGCTCGATCGCCATGGCGCGCACCAACGACCCGCATTCGGCATCGGCGCAGTTCTTCATCAACGTCGCCGACAACGACTTCCTGAACCACTCGTCGCCGACGCCGCAAGGCTGGGGCTACGCCGTGTTCGGCAAGGTCGTGGAAGGCCTCGAAGTGGTCGACAAGATCAAGAAGGTCAAGACGGGCTCGAAGGGCTTCCATCAGGACGTGCCGGTCGACGACGTCGTGATCGAGAAGGCTGTCGTCGTCGAATAAGCTTCATACAACTCTCACGCACACCCTTCATCGATGCTGCAGGAAAAGGCTTTACGACACGCTGCCGCGGGCGTGCCCGGCGAGGGCAAGCGCCCGCACGCGGCTCGTCCGTTTCTGTTCATTTCCGATGTGCATCTGAATGAAGGGATTCCGCGCACGGTCGCCGCGTTCGAGCGCTTCATCCGGGTCACGGCCGATCAGGCCGACTCGGTGTTCATACTCGGCGACCTCTTCGAATACTGGATCGGTGACGACATGCTCACCGATGCGTTCCCCGCGCGCATGGCTGCGCTGATGCATACGCTCTCCGAGCGCGGCATCGCGCTCTACATCATGCACGGCAACCGCGACTTTCTGATGGGCAAGCGTTTCATGAAAGCCGCGGGCGCGATCTGGCTGCCCGACCCCATCGCGATCACCGCGTTCGGCACGCGCCTCGCGCTCGCGCACGGCGACGCGTTGTGCACCGACGATCACGGCTATCAGCTCTTTCGCAAGCTCGCGCGCAACCGGCTCGTGCAGCTGCTGTTTCTTGCGTGGCCGTTTCGCTGGCGGCGCGCGATCGCCGAGCGGGCGCGCCGCGCGAGCGAGAGCAAACGCAGCGGCCCGCGTCTGCCGAAGTACGACGTCACGGTCAAAGGCGTCGCGGCGCTCTTCAAGCGCGCGCGCGCGAACACCATCGTGCACGGCCACACGCACCGGCCGGCGCGCCACCAGGAGCCCGGCGGCACGCGTTGGGTCTTGCCCGACTGGGATCTCGATCACGGCAAGCCGCGGGGCGGCTATCTGCGCGTGGATGCGGAAGGCTTCAGGGCCTTGCCGCTCGACTGAGGTGCGCCGCTTTATTGTTAGCACCTCGCTTTTGGCACCTCGCCTTTAGCACCCTCCTGGCGCCACGCCTCAAACGCGCGCAGGCGCCTTCTCTTCTTCGTGGCTAGCGGCTTCGGCTTGTGGCCCGCCGCATTCCAGCCCCTCGGACAGACGCCGCAATTCGGCGAGCGCCGCATCGGCACCATGCAGCGCCTCGAGTCGCGCGCCGAGCCGCTCGAGCGCGACGACGATCGCATCGACGCGCTGTGTCTGCGTAGCCGCGTGGTCAATGAGGCCGTGGATCGCGAGCGAAACCGGGTCGTCGGCATTGGGCGTGATGCCATAGGCGCAAAAGCCCTCGCGCGCCGAAGCCGGTTTAGCCTGCACCGGCGCGGTCTTCGCGGGCGCGACGATGCGCGCGGGGTTGCCCACCGCCGTCGCGCCTTCCGGCACCGGCTTGACGACCACGGCGTTCGAGCCGATCTTTGCCCCGGCGCCCACCGTGAAGCCGCCGAGCACCTTTGCGCCCGCACCGACGATCACGCCCGGACCCAACGTCGGGTGGCGCTTCGCGCCGCGCGTGAGCGACGTGCCGCCGAGCGTTACGCCCTGGTAGATCGTGCAGTCTTCGCCGACCTCGGCCGTCTCGCCGATCACGACGCCCATGCCGTGATCGATGAACACGCGCCTGCCGATGGTCGCGCCCGGATGGATCTCGATGCCCGTCAGAAAACGCGCGATCTGCGAAACGTAGCGCGCAAGCCAACGGCGCTTCGCGAGCCAGCACGCATGCGCGAAGCGATGCAGCACGAGCGCATGCAGACCCGGATAACAGGTCAGAACCTCCCACGCACTGCGGGCGGCGGGATCGCGCTCGCGGATTGTGGCAATGTCTTCGCGAAGTCTCTTGAACATGGCAGTTACGCTAAAACGGGTGAAACATGCGGAATGGGGCCACGCGCGACGCCGCAGCGTGCGCGCAAGCGGCGCAACGGCTATTGCAGTCGCGCGCATTTGCTTATGAATTTTTAGCTGGTTTTCAGCCGATTGTAGGCGCAAAGCCGATTCGAGGTCGGAAGCCCCCGTCGGCGGCAAGGTTGGACGCCTGCGCGCACGCAGCCGCGCTGGCGCAGAGGATCAGCGGTTCTCGCCCTTGGCGTCGCCTTTACCCTTGAGCAGCAGGACGTGCTTGGCGATGCCGCGCACGATATTGACCTCCTCGCGCTCGAGCCCCGAGCGGGCAAACAGCCGCCGCAGGCGCGACATCAGCTTCTTCGGATTGGCGGGGTCGAGAAACTCGAGCGCGATGAGCGCGTTCTCGAGGTGCACGTACATGCGCTCGATGTCGTCGCTCGTCGCGAGCGGCGACCCGGCAGCAGGCTGGGCGGCGCCGCTCGCACCGCCAGCCGCCGGCAGCGCGGCGGCGGGTGCGCTCTCCCCGAGGTACGCGAGGCGCAGCTCGTAGGCGAGCACCTGGACTGCCTGGGCAAGATTGAGCGAGCTATAGGCGGGATTGGCCGGAATATGCGCAAGCGCGCTGCAGCGCTCGACGTCGTCGTTCGACAGCCCCGTGCGCTCGTTGCCGAACACAAGCGCGATATCGCCGCCGTGCACCGCCTGGCGGCAGGCGTCCTGCACCGCCTGGCGCGGCACTGCAGGCGGCGGCCCGTACTCGCGCGTGCGCGCCGTGAGCGCGAGCGACCATTGCACGCCCGCCAGCGCGTCGGCGAGCGTCGGCACGATGTGGGCAGCCGCGAGCACGTCGTCGGCGCCGCTCGCCATGGCCACGGCTTCCGGGTCGCAGTGGACCTGCGGCACGCGCGGCGCCACCAGCACGAGGCGCGAGAATCCCATGGTCTTCAGCGCGCGCGCGGCCGCGCCGACGTTGCCGGGGTGGCTCGGCTCGACGAGCACGAAGCGGGTAGACGTGAAGCCGCCGCGCAGCGGCTCGTGAGCGTCGCCTGAAGCCGGCGCCGTAGCGTGGGAAGTTGCGTAGGAATCAGGTGAATCGGGGTGCGCCAAGATAGTTCTCTAACCGCGAAAAGGATATTGAAATGTCTATGTTAGCGCGCCCAGCGCCGCGGCGATGTCCGCACATGCGCCGCCTGCCGCGCCAGGCCGCCGTGCACCACGGTTGCCCGGGCGGCCCAGCTGACCGAACGCCATCTCCATATAAATCCCGATATCCAGCCCGGGAGAAGCCATGGAAACGCCGATACTCGGGTAAAATGGCGGTTTCGCGCGCGTCGGGCGAATCGTGCAGCCGTGTTGCTGCCCGCCAGGCGCCCGGCAAGTCGCTGACAAACAGCGCCGCCGCGCCCCGCTCTTATCCAATTCGTCTCCGTTGACGGGACAGGTCCCGCAGGTCCGCTCGAGGCCCTCGCCCTGTCCAATCGTTAGACGCTTTTATCTTTTGCACCACCGGCGCGCATCCAGCCTTCGCGAGCGCCGGACAACAAGGATCCTGGCTCATGCATCCCATGCTCAACATCGCTGTCAAGGCCGCGCGCCGCGCCGGACAGATCATCAACCGCGCGTCGCTCGACCTCGACCTCGTGCAGGTCGCGAAGAAGCAGCACAACGATTTCGTCACGGAAGTCGACAAGGCGGCCGAAGCCGCCATCATCGAAACGCTCAAGACCGCCTACCCCGACCACGCCATCCTCGCCGAGGAATCGGGCCAGTCGGAGAACGAGTCCGAGTACCAGTGGATCATCGATCCGCTCGACGGCACCACCAACTTCATCCACGGCTTCCAGTACTACTGCGTCTCGATCGCGCTCGCGCACAAGGGCCTTGTCACCCAGGCCGTGGTCTACGACCCGACTCGCAACGATCTCTTCACCGCCTCGCGCGGTCGCGGCGCGTTCCTGAACGACCGCCGTATCCGCGTGGGCCGCCGCGACCGTCTCGCCGACGGCCTGATCGGCACCGGCTTCCCGTTCCGCGAAAAGGACGGCCTAGACAGCTACTGCGAGCTGTTCGCCGAAATGACCAACGCGTGCGCGGGCCTGCGCCGCCCGGGCGCGGCCGCGCTCGATCTGGCCAACGTCGCCGCCGGCCGCATGGACGGCTTCTTCGAGCAGGGCCTCAATCCGTGGGACGTCGCCGCGGGCGGCCTGCTCGTGACGGAAGCGGGCGGTCTGATCGGCAACTACACGGGCGACTCGGACTTCCTGCACATGGGCGAAGTCGTCGCGGGCAACCCGAAGATCTACGCGCAGATGGTGCCGATCCTCTCGAAGTACACGCGCGTGCCCAAGGCGGCGTAAGCGCCCATGCGCGTCGCGGTGCACACCTGGCTCCACCGCGACGCGTGCAGAGCGCGCGCCTGGTCACGCCCCGCCCACGCATGCGCATCGAGCGGCTTCGGCCGCTTTTTTGTTTCGCCCGTCGCCCTGCTGCAAGAGGACCACGCTCGCATCCGATGAAAAAAGGCTTCTACACGATCATCGCCGCGCAGTTCGTGTCGTCGCTCGCCGACAACGCGCTCCTCATCGCGGCGATTGCGCTGCTCACGGTGATTGCATCGCCCGCCTGGGTGACGCCGCTGCTGCAGATCTTTTTCACGATCTCCTACGTGCTGCTCGCGCCTTTCGTGGGCGCGTTCGCCGACGCCCTCCAAAAGCGCCACGTGATGTTCGTCTCGAACGCGCTCAAGGCGTGCGGCTGTCTGATGATGATCGCCGGCGTGCATCCGATGATCGCGTATGGCGTGGTCGGCTTCGGCGCGGCGGCCTATTCGCCCGCAAAGTATGGAATCCTGACGGAATTGCTGCCGGCCGAAAAGCTCGTCGCCGCCAATGCATGGCTCGAATCGGCCACGGTGCTTTCCACCATCGTCGGCACGATGATGGGCGGCGCACTCGTTTCGACTTACGCCGACCGTTTCGTCGCGCGTCATCCGTTGCCGGTCATCCATTCGGCCGCCGACCTCGCGATGCTCGCCGTGATGATCACGTATGTGTTCGCCGCGCTCATCAACATCGGCATTCCCGACACGGGCGCGCGCTATGAGAACCGGCTCAGGGAGCCAGCGCGTCTCATGGGCGATTTCACGCATAGTTTCAACGTGCTCTGGACCGACAAGCTCGCGCAGATTGCACTCTGGGTCACGACCCTGATGTGGGGCGCAGCGGTCACGCTCCAACTGCTCGTGCTCAAGTGGGCCGACGCGAATCTCGGACTCTCGCTCTCGAAAGCCGCCGTGATGCAGGGCGTGACGGGACTCGGCATCGCGCTCGGCGCGGGCGCGGCAGCCGCATGGGTGTCGCTGCGCGCCTCGCTGCGCGTGCTGCCCGTGGGCGTGCTGTGCGGCGTGGTGGCGATCGGCATGGCGTTCTACAGCAAAGGCCTCTTTCCGCAAGGCGTTGGCGTGCGCTTCGGCACGTTCATCGTGCCCTTCTATCTGCTTTTCGCGTACCCGCTGATGGTGCTGCTCGGCGTACTCGCCGGTTTTTTCATCGTGCCGATGAACGCCCTGCTGCAGCATCGCGGTGCGACGCTGCTGTCGGCGGGCCACTCGATCGCCGTGCAGAATTTCAACCAGAATCTCGCGGTGCTGCTCATGCTCGGCGCGTATGCGCTGCTGCTCACCGCGAAGGTCCCCGTGCAGTGGATCATCGTCGTGTTCGGCGTATTCGTTTCCACGATGATCTGGCTCGCCATGCGGCACAGCGCGGCAAACGCGCGCACCGTGGACCTGCAGGCGCTGGTCGACGAATGACGAAAGCAGTTGTGACGGCGTTAGCCGAAAGGCTGGCTTTACATGCAATCGGCGCGCGTTAAACTCACGCCCTGAACCCCTAGCAAGACACCGAGGATGGCTACACACATCGCAGGCGCAGCCGAGATCGCGCAACACACACCCATGATGCAGCAGTACCTGCGCATCAAGGCCGACCATCCGGGCACGCTCGTGTTCTACCGCATGGGCGACTTCTACGAACTCTTCTTCGAAGACGCCGAGAAGGCCGCGCGCCTGCTCGACCTCACGCTCACGCAGCGCGGGGCCTCAGCGGGCAATCCGATCAAGATGGCGGGCGTGCCGCATCACGCAGTCGAGCAATATCTCGCGAAGCTCGTGAAGCTGGGCGAGTCGGTGGCGATCTGCGAACAGATCGGCGACCCGGCCACCTCCAAGGGTCCCGTCGAGCGCAAGGTTGTGCGCGTGGTGACGCCCGGCACGCTGACCGACGCCGCCCTGCTCTCCGACAAGAACGATGTCTACCTGATGGCCGTTTGCCCCGGCCACAACCGTCGCGGCGTGACCGTCAACGTGGGGCTCGCGTGGCTCAATCTCGCCAGCGGCGCGTTGCGCCTCGCGGAAGTCGCGCCGGAACAGGTCGCCACGGCGTTCGAGCGCATTCGGCCCGCGGAAATCCTCGTCGCGGAAATGCCGGCGGAAACCGCCGCCTGGGCGCCGCCGCCCGGATCGGGTGCGCTCACGCGCGTGCCGGCCTGGCACTTCGACGTCGGCTCGGGCAAACAGCGCCTGTGCGACCAGCTCGACGTGGCGAGCCTCGACGGCTTCGGCGCGCAAACGCTCACGAGCGCATGCGGCGCGGCGGGCGCGCTGCTGCTCTACGCGGCGGCCACACAAGGCCAGCAACTGCGCCACGTGCGCAGCCTGAAGGTCGAAGCCGAATCGGAATACATCGGGCTCGATCCGGCCACGCGCCGCAATCTCGAACTCACGGAAACGCTGCGCGGCACCGAATCGCCCACGCTCTGCTCGCTGCTCGACACGTGCAGCACGGCCATGGGCAGCCGCTTGCTGCGCCACTGGCTCCATCACCCGCCGCGCGAAGCCGCGATCGCCCAAATGCGCCAGCAGGCCATCGGCGCATTGCTCGAGGCGCCGCCGCACGCGAGCGTCGAGACGTTGCGCGGCGCCTTGCGCCAGATCGCCGACGTCGAGCGCATTACCGGGCGCCTCGCGCTGCTTTCCGCGCGCCCGCGCGATCTGTCGAGCCTGCGCGATACCTTTGCCGCGCTGCCCGCGCTGCGCGAACAGGTCGCCGCCGCAAGCGGCGCGGCCACGTCGCTCGCGCACATTGCCGAGGCGCTCGAACCACCGGCCGAGTGCGCGGCGCTCCTGCAGCGCGCGGTCGCGCCGGAACCGGCGGCGATGGTCCGCGACGGCGGCGTGATCGCACGCGGCTACGATGCGGATCTCGACGAACTACGCGACATCTCCGAGAACTGCGGTCAGTTCCTGCTCGACCTCGAAACGCGCGAGCGCACGCGCACCGGCATCGGCAATCTGCGCGTCGAGTACAACAAGGTGCACGGCTTCTATATCGAAGTCACACGCGGCCAGACCGACAAGGTTCCCGACGACTATCGCCGTCGCCAGACGCTCAAGAACGCCGAGCGCTACATCACGCCGGAACTGAAGACGTTCGAGGACAAGGCACTCTCGGCGCAGGAACGCGCGCTTTCGCGCGAAAAGGCGCTCTACGACGCGCTGCTGCAATCGCTGCTGCCATTCATTCCCGATTGCCAGCGCGTGGCCGCCGCACTCGCGGAACTCGACCTGCTGGCCGCGTTCGCGGAACGCGCCCGCGCGCTCGACTGGAATGCGCCCACGTTTACCGAAGCGCCCGGCATCGAGATCGAGCAAGGCCGCCATCCCGTGGTCGAAGCGCAAGTCGAGCAGTTCATCGCCAACGACTGTCTGCTTTCGGCCGAGCGCAAGCTGCTGCTCATCACCGGCCCGAACATGGGCGGTAAATCGACTTTCATGCGGCAGACCGCGCTCATCGCCTTGCTCGCATACGTGGGCAGCTACGTGCCGGCAAAACGCGCCAGCTTCGGGCCGATCGACCGCATCTTCACGCGCATCGGCGCGGCTGACGACCTCGCGGGCGGACGCTCGACCTTCATGGTCGAGATGACCGAAGCCGCGGCCATTCTCAACGACGCCACGCCGCAAAGCCTCGTGCTGATGGACGAGATCGGGCGTGGCACGTCGACGTTCGACGGCCTCGCGCTCGCGTGGGCCATCGCGCGGCATCTGCTCGCGCACAACGGTTGCCATACGCTCTTCGCCACGCACTACTTCGAGCTCACGCAGCTGCCGGCCGAATTTGCGCAGGCGGCGAACGTGCATCTTTCGGCCGTCGAGCATGGCCACGGCATCGTCTTCCTGCATGCAGTGCAGGAAGGCCCGGCGAACCAGAGCTACGGCCTGCAAGTGGCGCAGCTCGCGGGTGTCCCCGCCGCCGTGATACGCGCCGCGCGCAAGCATCTCGTGCATCTGGAGCAGCAATCGGCGGGGCAGCCCACGCCGCAACTCGACCTGTTCGCCGCCCCCGCCGCCGAGTATGACGACGGCGCACCATTCGTGGAAGATCGCGCCGCGCCGGTTGAGGAAGATCGTGGCGCGTCACTCGTTGCACAGCGGCTGCGCGAACTCGATCCGAACGAACTGCGCCCGCGCGACGCGCTCGACCTGTTGTACGAACTGCATGAGCTGGCCACGGCGTCTGACGCCAAACGCTGAGCGTCGCCTCGCGACGCCGCCGCGGCCACCGCAACCAGCGGGCCGCGGCAGTCCCCGCTCGCGTTATCTGAAAATTATGCGCCATGCGTCGTGCGCGTTGATGCTGGCTTCGTCGCTGGGTTCGCCACTCGCGGCGTTCGCCCAGGCGCCTCGCTATGCCTTCGCCGTCGTGGCGAACGCACTCACCTCGCAGTCCGAGGAAGCGTCGGCGCAGCGGCTCATCGACGCCATCGGACGCGATCCGCAAGTCGCTTTCACGGTCTACGACGGCAATCTCAAAGGCGCACACGAAACCTGTGCCGACCATCTTTACGAGCGCCGTCACGACCTGCTCGATGCGTCACGTGCGCCGCTCGTGTTCGTGCCCGGCGAACGCGACTGGGTCACCTGCGGCATGAACGGCTCGGGCGCCTACGATCCCGCCGAGCGGCTCGACTTCCTGCGCCAGAACTTCTTCTCCGATCCCAACGCGCTCGGCCAAACCCCCTTGACGCTCACGCGCGAGAGCGAAGTCTCGCGCTTCCGGCCGTATCGGGAAAACGTGCGCTGGCAACTAGGCGACACCGTGTTCATCGGGCTGAACGTGCCGGACGGCAACAATCACTATCTCAATGCAGGCGGACGCAATGGCGAGTTCGAAGACCGCGTGATCGCCAACGGCTTCTGGCTCGAACATGCGGCCGAGTATGCGAAGCGCCGCAACGCGCGCGCAATCGTCATCTTCATGCAAGGCAACGCGATGCCCGAGCATTACGAGCGTCCCGACCGCTTCGCGTGGCTGCGCTTCCACCGTGCACCGCGCGACGGCTATCTCGAGTTGCGCCGCAGCCTCGTGAAGCTCGCGGAGATTTTCCGTGGCCAGATCATCATCGTGAATGCCGACGACTCGAAGCTCGCACATGGCTTCACGATCGATCAGCCGCTGCGTAACGACAAGGGCACAAGGATAGAAAACGTTACGCGCATCGCGTTCTCACTGCGCGATCCGCTCACGCAATGGCTGCAGGTGGACGCCGACATGGCGCGCCGCACGCCGCTGCGCGTGAGCGTGCGCGATGTACCGAAACATTTGCCGCTGTTGCCCGCGCAGCCGACACCGTATACGCCCGGCGCCGGATCGTCGCCCGCGATGCCGGAAATGCCCGAAGTGTCGTCAATGCCGGATGTGACCGAGATTCCCGGCATGCCGCAGTCGCCTGACGTCGCGCCCGTGACGCCTGGCGCATCGGGAGCCGCCGTGCCTCCCGGCTTGCCGCCGGCCGGGAACGGCGTGCTGGTGCCTGCGTGGCCCACGCAGGGCGGCCAGAATGGACTCAACGGTCGGAACGATGCGAACGGCCAGAACGGCCTGGATGGTGGAAACGGCGGCGGAAACAGCGGTGGAAACGGCGGCGGCAATGGCCAGCCGCCTGACCAGCTGCAGCCGCCCGGCGCACCGGCGTCAGGCGGCTTCGTGCATTGAGCGGCGCTTAGTGCAGGGTGGGTTTCGAGGCGCCTTCTTCGCCGTCGTCTTCTTCGTCTTCGTCGATGATTTCGAGGCCGTCCGCGCCATGCGCGTGCTCATGTTCGATTTCGTCTTCAGTGGCGGTGCGCACTTCCTTGACCGTCAGCGCGAAACGCAGCGCCATACCCGCTAGCGGATGGTTGCCGTCGAGCACGACCTTGTCTTCGGCGACATCCGTGACCGTATAGATGAGCGTGTCGAGATCTTCGTCGCTTTCTTCGGGCGTGCCTTCGAACTGCATGCCGACTTCGAGCGGCTCAGGGAAGCGGTTGCGCGGCTCGATCTTCACGAGATCGGGATCGTATTCCCCGAAAGCGTCCTGCGGCTCAAGCTGGATCTGGGTCTCGAAGCCCGGCTCCTGCCCGTCCAGCACTTCCTCGATCTTGGGGAACGTGCCATCATAGCCGCCGTGCAGATAGACCATCGGCTCGTCGCTTTCCTCGATCAGATTGCCCTGCGCATCCGATAGCTTGTAAGCGACCGACACGACGGTGTCCTTTGCAATTTTCATTCGATCCTCCAGATTACAGACCACATTATACGATGCCGAAGCGGTCCCCAGACCACCCGGTGGACGCGCGCAAGCGGCGCGCCTCCCTCCCCCTGGCATGCCCCGCGCCCGATGTTGCCACGCCGCTTCTGGGCGGCCTGACGCCGGCGCAGTTCATGCGCAAATACTGGCAGAAAAAGCCGCTGTTGATCCGCCAGGCGATTCCCGACATCGAAGCGCCGCTCTCGCGCGAAGCCCTCTTCGCGCTCGCAGACAGCGACGATGTCGAGTCGCGTCTCATCACGCATTTTCGCCGCCGCTGGGCGCTCGAACACGGCCCGTTCTCGCCGGACGAACTGCCCACGCCGAAGACCCGCCAGTGGACGCTCCTGGTGCAAGGCGCCGACCTGCACGACGACCGCGCGCGCGCCCTGCTCGAGCGCTTTCGCTTCGCCCCCGACGCGCGGCTCGACGACCTGATGATCTCGTACGCATCGGACGGCGGCGGTGTCGGCCCGCACTTCGATTCGTATGATGTCTTCCTCCTGCAGGTGCACGGCAAGCGCCGCTGGCGCTTCGGCGCGCAGCGCGATCTCTCGCTGCAGGAAGGCCTCCCGCTCAAGATTCTCGCGAACTTCCAGCCTGAAGAAGAGTGGGTGCTGGAGCCGGGCGACATGCTGTACCTGCCGCCGCACATTGCGCACGACGGTATCGCCGAAGGCGAATGCATGACGTGCTCGATCGGCTTTCGTTCTCCTTCCACGAACGAATTGACGAGCCAGTTTCTTTACTGGCTCGCCGAGCGCGGCGCCGATAATGGCAACAGCAAGCCCACGCTTTACCGCGACCCCGACCAGCCGGCCGTGGCACATCCCGCGCAGCTTCCTCCGGCACTCGTAGAGCGTGTTGGCGGCGTGCTTGCTAAAGTGCGCTGGAGCGACGCCGACGTGTCCTCGTTCGTGGGCTCGTGGCTGTCCGAACCGAAAGCCAATGTGGTGTTCGACGCCCCCGAAAAACCGCTCGACGAAGCCCGTTTCGTTGCGCGAGCGGCAAAAGATGGGATAACACTCGACCGCAGGACAATCCTGCTTTACGATTCGCGGTCGTATTACCTGAACGGGGAACAGTGCTTGCTCAAAGAAGCAAGAAAGTGGCTGCCGGCACTGGCCGACAGGCGCTCTATGGACGGGAAACGCTTTGTAACACTCTCACACGATTCGTGTGTGACAGCGTTGCTACACGAGTGGTATCGTGCGGGCTGGATTCGGACCGGGGTGCTTGCCTAAGCGCTTCGGACTGTTATACCGTACTAAAATAGTGCTTGTATGAGAAAGACAACGTATTGTCCCCGGATTTGTCGACGGTCGATACGAAAGTGCCTATAATTTCCGGCCAGGCCGTAGGGAAGATTCACGCTCTTGCAGTGCGTCTCCACCAGCGGCTCAGGTCGGTGTTGGGGCACATTTACCGGTATTATTTTGCGCTGTTGCTTACCTTTAACCATAAAAGGACGTGATCATGAAGAAATCCCTCCTCGTAGCATCCCTGCTGGCAGCTGTTGCACTCGCTGCGTGCAACAAGAGCAGCGACCAAGCTGCTGCGCCGGCTAGCGATGCTGCTGCTGCTTCGGCACCGGCTGCTGCTGCTTCGGATTCGGCAGCTGCTGCTTCGGGCGCTGCTGCTGCGAGCGACGCTGCTGCTTCGGCTACCGCCGCTGCTTCGGACGCTGGCGCTGCTGCTTCGGACGCAGGCGCTTCGGCTCCGGCTGCTGCTTCGGGCGCAAGCCAGTAAGTTGCGTTCGCGCGATACCCACCGGGACCTCGGTCCCGGTGGGTATCGCAGCGAACCGTCGTGCGGTCTGCTGCTTGCGTCAAACGCGCTACAGACATACGGCGGGCAAGCAAAAAAGCCACGAACGTGAGTTCGTGGCTTTTTTGTTATGCGGCGCGCATGAAGCTGCATGAGACTTAACGCGCTTCGCCAGGCTCCGCTGCCTCCTCGTTCTTCTCTTCGAAGAACGCCTGCACCACTTCGATCTCCCGGGTCCGCTTGAACGGCGGCAGGCTTTGCCATATACGTCGTCCGTACGGTTTGTCGACGAGACGGGTGTCGCAAATCATCAACACGCCGCGGTCAGTTTCCGCGCGAATCAGTCGCCCCGCGCCCTGCTTGAGCGTGATCACCGCCTGCGGGAGCTGGTGGACCGCGAACGGGCTCAGACCTTTCTTCGCCAGCGCATCAAGGCGCGCCGCCAGCACCGGATCGTCCGGCGGCGCGAACGGCAGCTTGTCGATGACCACGAGCGAAAGCGCATCGCCGCGCACGTCCACCCCTTCCCAGAAGCTCTGACTGCCCACGAGGATCGCATTGCCATAGGCGCGGAAGCGCTCGAGCAATTCCGTGCGGCTCGCGTCGCCCTGCACGAGCAGCGGCGTGTTCCAGCCGCGCGCCTCGATCGTGTCGCGCAGCTTCTGGGCAATGCGGTCGACGGCACGCAGCGTCGTGCATAGCATGAAGACACCGCCGCCCGACGCCTCGATCGCCGGGAGCGCCGCGTCGAACACGGCGTCGGTGAATTGCGGCGACGACGGCTGGGGCATGTTGCGCGGCACGTAAAGCAGCCCTTGTGTGGGATAGTCGAACGGGCTCGGCAGCGTCATCGAACGGCGCGAACTCAGGCCCATTTGCGCCGCGTAGTGTGTAAAGTCACCGCGCACCGACAGCGTGGCTGACGTGAAGACCCACGTGCGCGGCACACCGGCGCGCTGCTTGGCGAAGATCGGCGCCACGGAAAGCGGGGTTTCGTGCAGTTGCACCGTGTGCGAAAACACCTCGACCCAGCGGACTTTCTCGTCCGCGTCGTCCGGCGCGTCAGCCTTTTCGTCCTGCCCGTCCGCGTCGGCCTTACGTGCTTCGCGCGCCGGCGCGGCGCCCTGCGGCGCGGTCCAGCCCGCGAGAATGCCCTGCAGTTCGCGCGCGCGGCGCAGGCACGCGCCGATCGATTCGGCGCGCTCGGCCTGCCCCGCGAGTGCCGTGGCAAGCGTGCCCAGTTCGGTCTGCAGCACGTCGAGCGCATCGAAGAGCGGGTGATCCTCGGGCAACTGCGTAATCGACAGCCGCAGCGAATCTTCCTTGAACGCGAGCCGCACGTCGCGCGCAGCGCGCTCCAGCGCCGCACCGAGCTTGACCCACTCCACCGCGTCGCGCGCGTGGCTCAGGCCTTCGGCCACGCAATCGCGCGCGAGCTCGAGGAACTGCGCAGTCGAAAGCGTTTCGCCGAAAAAGAGCGTTGCCGTTTCGGGCAACTGGTGCGCCTCGTCGAAGATGATCGTATTCGCGCTCGGCAGCAGCTCGGCCATGCCGGTGTCGCGCAGCATGATGTCGGCGAAGAACAGATGGTGATTCACCACCACGATGTCGGCCTGCTGCGCCTCGCGGCGCGCCTGCATCACGAAGCAGTCCTTGTAATGCGGACACTCCTGGCCAAGGCAGTTATCGCGCGTCGATGTCACCATCGACCAGACGGCCGCCGTCTCGGGCACGCTCGCAAGCTCCGCCTTGTCGCCCGAGCGCGTGATCTTCGCGAAGCGCACGATTTCCTGCAGATACGCGGTTTCCTGGCGCGACGGCAGCCGGCCGTTGTCGGCCGTGCGCTGCAGATAGTAGTGGCACAGATAGTTGGCGCGGCCCTTGAGCATCGCCACGCTCACCGGCACCGCCAGAGCGTCGCGCACCGTGGGGATGTCGCGCGCGAAGAGCTGGTCCTGCAAGTGCTTGGTGCCCGTCGAGACAACCACCTTGCCGCCCCACAGCATGGCCGGCACGAGGTACGCATAGGTCTTGCCCGTGCCCGTGCCCGCCTCGACGATCAGCGTGTTGTCGCCGTTCCCGCCAGCGGCGCGCGCCGCTTCCTCGGCGCCGGACTGCGCCGGCGCACCACGCTCGACCCGCCGCGCCGGGCGCGACTGGAGTTCGAATGTCGCGGGATCGGGCAGCGATTGCGCGGCGGCTTCCATCGCGGCCGCGACCGCGCGCGCCATTTCGATCTGCGCAGCGCGTGGGCGATAGCCGTCGATCTCGCGGGCGAGCAAGCCGTCGGCCGCGAAGAGCTCCTCGAGCTCGGCGGCGCGGCGGGCGCTCAACATGGGTGCAGCGGCTGTTTGCGTCGCGCGCGCGTCGGCCTCCGGCGCGCCGCCTTCGCGCGCGGGCCGGGAACGGGAAACGGTCGTTGAATTCAAGGCAAGCGGTTCCTGCTCGGTCCGGAACGGCGCAATCCGCCGACTGCCGCGCCCCGGCGCCTGCCAGGACCTGGAATCAGGCGTGCCCGTCCGAAGTCTTCGTTGAATCGGGGTCCAGCTGCAGTTGCAGCAGGAGGATGTTGTCCTTGACCTTGAGCTTGCGCTTCTTCAGCCTCTGCAGTTCGAGATCGTCATAGTCCGGGGTGTCGGACATCCTGTCTATCAGGCGGTCCAGATCGCCATGTTCCGATTCCAGTTGCAGAATGCGGTCACGAAGGACCTCGGTCTTGACTTCACGATGCTCGCGCATGCTCGCCTCCTCGACATATGCGGCGCGCGCTTGCGAAGGACGACGCGCCTGAGGTTGCAGTCCGGCTGAAAAAGCGTGCTACTCGTGCTACTGGTCCTGCTGTTCTTCCTGCTGCTTTTGCTGTTGCTGCTGCTGTTTTTCTTGTTGCTGCTTTTGCTGCGCCTTCTCAGCCGCCTGTTTCTGACGCTCTTCGACATCGGCCTTATGCTTCACCGCGTCTTCCTGCTTCTGCTGGTAGCGCTGGGCCTTGTCGGCGCGTTCCTGAGCCTTTTGTTCGCCCTGGCGCCGCGCTTCGTCAAGCTGGTTCTGGTAGTTCGCCTGCTTCTGGTCGTACGCCGCCTGGTTCGCGTTGCGCTGCGATTGCTCACCCTGGCGCTGTGCCTGGGCCAGCGCATGCTGCCGCTGCTTTTCCTGATACGCCTGCTCGTTCGCCGCACGCTGCGGCGCCTCGGCCTGACGCTGCGCCTGATCGAGCGCATGTTGCTGCTGCTTCTGTTCGTACGCCTGCGCGCTTGCCGCTTCGTTGGCGGCGCGCTGCGGCGCATTGGCTTCGTCCTGCGAGCGTTGCAATGCGGCCTGCTGGTCGCGCTGCTGCGCATGCGCGGCACGTTTTTCGTCGTCGAGCGCCAGTTGCTCACGGCGGATATCGGCCTGCACGACGCGCATCTTGTCGCGCGCCTTGCCGATGCAATGATTCACGAAGAACGTGCTATAGCAGTTGTGCTGCGCGACTGCATACTGATAGTCGTTCTCCGCGCTACGACGGTCCAGCACCTGCTGCCGCGCGTCGAAGTCGCTCTGCTGCGACTGTGGCGCGCCGGTGGCCCCAGCCACCTCAGACGCTGCGAGCGGCGCGTTGCCCAAAGCCGCCGGCTGCACCGGCGCAGTTGCCGCACCTTGCTGCTGCAGCGGCCCTGTCACCCCGACCGCCTGCGCGAGGGCCGGAACGCTCGCGCCGAGGCTCAACGCGACGGCACAAATTGCCCCAAGAGCGGGGAACCGCCGCGTAACGCCAACAGGCGTGCGAAACCGGGCAAGGGGCAAATCAGGGGAGAAGCGGGAGGTCGTCAACGTCTTCTGTGGGCAGCGGAACATGAGGGAAATTCTAACACCCCCCGGGTTGAGCGCCCGGCCATTTATGGCAAAATGCCCCGCTCCACCGGCCGGCGGGCGCACCCGGCAACGCGCCTATTTGCACACTGGGCGCCCCGGGCGCTCGAGCCCTCACCGGCCGCCGGACCGCAAACCCGGACCGCAATCCGATCCTCGCAGGAATATCCAGACCCTATGACGGAAACCGTAGCACTCAAGATCGTCCAGCGTATCGCCACTGAACTAAGCGTGCAGCCACGCCAGGTCGCAGCCGCCGTGCAGCTTCTCGACGAAGGCTCGACCGTTCCGTTCATCGCCCGTTACCGCAAGGAAGTCACGGGCAATCTCGACGATACGCAACTGCGTACGCTCGAAGAGCGACTGCTCTATCTGCGCGAACTCGAAGGCCGCCGCGCGGCGATCCTTGCGAGCATCGAGGAACAAGGCAAGCTCACCGACGAATTGCGCAGCGCCATCGAAGCGGCCGACAGCAAGCAGGTTCTCGAAGACCTCTATCTGCCCTACAAGCCCAAGCGCCGCACACGCGCGCAGATCGCGCGCGAAGCCGGCCTGCAGCCGCTCGCCGACGCGCTGCTCGCGAACCCGCTGCTCGACCCGCAAACGGAAGCCGCACAGTACGTGGACGCCGAAAAGGGTGTCGCCGACATCAAGGCCGCGCTCGACGGCGCGCGCGACATCCTCTCCGAGCAGTTCGGTGAAACGGCCGAACTGCTGGGCAAGCTGCGCGACTGGCTGCATAACCAGGGCGTGGTGATGTCGAGCGTGGTCGAGGGCAAGGAAAACGAGGAAGGCGAGAAGTTCCGCGACTACTACGACTATTCCGAGACCATCAAGACCGTGCCGTCGCACCGCGCGCTCGCGCTGTTCCGCGGCCGCAACGCCGGTGTGCTGATGGTCAAGCTCGGCCTCGGTGGCGAACTGGACACGCAGGTGCCGCATCCGGGCGAAGCGATGATCGCGCGCCACTTCGGCATTGCGAACCAGAATCGCCCGGCCGACAAATGGCTCTCCGATGTCTGCCGCTGGTGCTGGCGCGTGAAGGTGCAGCCGCATATCGAAAACGAGCTGCTCACCAACCTGCGCGAGCACGCGGAAAATGAAGCGATCCACGTGTTCGCGCGCAATCTCAAGGATCTGCTGCTTGCCGCGCCGGCCGGCCCCAAGGCCGTGATCGGCCTCGATCCGGGCCTGCGCACGGGCGTGAAGGTCGCCGTGGTCGACCGCACGGGCAAGCTGCTCGCCACCGACACGATCTACCCGCACGAGCCGCGCCGCGACTGGGACGGCTCGCTCGCGAAGCTCGCGCGCATCGCCGCGCAGACGCAAGCGGAACTCATCAGCATCGGCAACGGCACGGCCTCGCGTGAAACGGACAAGCTCGCGAGCGAGCTGATCTCGAAGCATCCCGAATTCAAGCTGCAGAAGATCGTGGTTTCCGAAGCCGGCGCGTCGGTTTATTCGGCGTCCGAACTGGCTGCGAAGGAATTCCCCGAGCTCGACGTGTCGCTGCGCGGCGCCGTTTCCATCGCGCGCCGTCTGCAGGACCCGCTCGCCGAACTCGTGAAGATCGAGCCGAAAGCGATTGGCGTGGGCCAGTACCAGCACGACGTGAACCAGCGCGAACTCGCGCGCTCGCTCGACGCCGTGGTCGAGGACTGCGTGAACGCCGTGGGCGTCGATGCGAACACGGCCTCCGTTGCCCTGCTCGCCCGCGTGTCGGGCCTGAACTCGACGCTCGCGCGCAATATCGTCGATTACCGCGATGCGAACGGCCCGTTCCCTTCGCGCGAGCACCTGAAGAAGGTACCGCGTCTGGGCGACAAGACCTTCGAGCAAGCCGCCGGCTTCCTGCGCATCAACGGCGGCGACAATCCGCTCGATCGCTCGTCGGTGCACCCGGAAGCGTACCCCGTCGTCGAGCGCATGCTCGCGAAGATCAAGCGTACGATCGGCGACGTGCTCGGCAGCCGCGAAGCGCTTTCGGGCCTCGCGCCCACCGAGTTCGTGGATGAACGTTTCGGTCTGCCGACGGTGCGCGACATCCTGAGCGAACTGGAAAAGCCGGGCCGCGATCCGCGCCCCGAGTTCAAGACGGCGACGTTCCGCGATGGCGTCGAGAAAGTCTCCGACCTCGTGCCGGGCATGCTGCTCGAAGGCGTCGTGACGAATGTGGCCGCGTTCGGCGCATTCATCGACGTGGGCGTGCATCAGGACGGGCTCGTGCACGTCTCGGCCATGTCGACGAAGTTCATCAAGGACCCGCACGAAGTCGTCAAGGCCGGCCAGGTCGTGAAGGTGAAGGTGCTCGACGTCGACGTGAAGCGTCAGCGCATTGCGCTCACGATGCGTCTGGACGACGACCCCGCGAGCGCCGGCACGTCGCGCAGCGGCGGCAGCGCGGGACAGTCGGGCAACCGCGACAATCGCGGCGGTGGCAATCGCGACAACCGTGGAGGCCAGCGTTCGCGCGATGCGGAACCGGCGGGCGCGATGGCGGCGGCATTCGCGAAGCTCAAGCCACGCTGATGTCCGCATGACGCAACGTGAGCCGCATCGGCTCACACGTTGCTTGCGCAACAAAAAAGGCACCTTGGGGTGCCTTTTTTACTGGTCGAACCGACGCGATCAGATCTCGATCTTCGTCCCGAGTTCGACCACGCGGTTCGCAGGAATGCTGAAGAAGTCGGTGGGCTTCGCGGCGTTCTGATGCATCCACGCGAATATGCGTTCGCGGAAGATCGACATCCCCGGTAGCTGCGTCGGCACGACCGTTTCGCGCGCGAGGAAGAAGGACGTATCCATCATCTCGAACGTCATGTTTTGCGTACGCGAAATTTCGTCGAGCACGGCTTGCACATCGGGCGTTTCGTTGAAGCCGTAATCGGCCTTCACGAGATAGAGGCCGCCGCCGACATCCTTCACTTCCACGCGTTCGGCGTCCGCCACGTAGGGAATGTCGCGGATCACGAACGTGAGGAAGATCGTGCGTTCGTGCAGCACCTTGTTGTGCTTGAGGTTGTGCAGCAGACTCACCGGCACGAGCGATTCGCTGCCCGTGAGATAGATCGCCGTGCCCGACACGCGATGCGGCGGGTGCGCGAGCAGCCCTTGCAGGAAGGGCATGAGCGGAATACCGTCGGCGGCTGTGCGGTCCTTCACGATCATGCGGCCCTTGAACCAGGTCATCAGCAGGAAGAACAAGAGGGCACCGATGCCGAGCGGCAGCCAGCCACCCTCCTCGACCTTCAGCAGGTTCGCGCCGAAGAAACCCAGATCGACGGCCAGCAGCACCGCGATGATGCAGGTGACAAGTGCCTTGTTCCACTTCCACACCTTCGTCATCACGACGGCGACGAGCACCGTGGTGATCACCATCGTCGCGGTCACGGCGATGCCGTATGCGGCGGCCAGATTGTCCGAACTCTTGAAGGCGACCACGATGCACAGAATGATGAAGAGCAGCATCCAGTTCACGACCGGCACGTAGATCTGGCCGATGGCGAGGTCCGACGTGTGCAGCACCTTCATGCGCGGCACGTAGCCAAGCAGAATGGCCTGACTCGTGAGCGAGTACGCACCCGAGATCACAGCCTGCGAAGCGATCACGGTCGCCACCGTGGAAAGCACGACGAGCGGCAGCAAGGCCCAATCCGGCGCGAGCAGGAAGAACGGATTCCCGATCGCGCGATGGTCCTGCATCAGCAGCGCGCCCTGCCCGAAGTAGTTGAGCACGAGCGAGGGCATCACGAGCGTGTACCAGGCACAGCGAATCGGCTTCGCGCCGAAGTGGCCCATGTCCGCGTAGAGCGCTTCCGCGCCGGTCAGCACCAGCACGACCGAGCCGAGCACCACGTAGGCCTGCAGCATGTGCGCGCCCATGAAACTGACCGCGTAATACGGACTGAGCGCCGCGATGACGCCAGGCGCCTGCACAATGCGCGAAACGCCAAGCACACCGATGGTGATGAACCAGAGCACCATGATCGGGCCGAACAGGCGGCCGACCAGCGCGGTGCCGTGCCGCTGGATCCAGAACAGCACGATCAGGATCACCATCGTGAACGGCAGCACCAGATGCGAGAGCTTGGGCGCGGCGATTTCGAGGCCTTCCACCGCCGACATGACCGAGATGGCCGGCGTGATGACGGCATCGCCGTAGAACATGCACGCGCCGAAGATCCCCAAGGCCGTGAGCAGCGCAGCCGACCTGCTCTTGCGGTTGAACGAGCGCATGGCGAGCGCCATGAGCGCGAGCACGCCGCCCTCGCCGTTGTTGTCGGCGCGCATCACAAGAAGGACATATTTGACGCTCACGACGATCACGATCGCCCAGAACAGCAGCGAAATGACGCCGAGAATGGAAGTGTCGTTGAGCGGAATGCCGTGCGATGGGCTGAACGCCTCTTTCAGCGAATACAGCGGGCTCGTGCCGATGTCGCCGAACACCACGCCGATGGCCGCTACGGCGAGAGTAGGTAGCGGCTGCTTGGCCGCGTGTGTGCTAGTTGTCATATACGCGGTAATCCGTTGCGAGGCGGAAAAAACGAGCGCTATTCTAAACCGGGCTGCGGCGGAAACCGAGCGGTCGTCGCGGCACTGCGACATCCCGCTGTCCCCGCGCAGTTTAGCACCGGCCCCAGATGCCGTCTGCCCGCCTGCGCCGTCGCCGGCGATTCGGTGGGCGACGCACAAAAAAAACGGAGCCATAAAGGCTCCGTCGCTGGATCTGACCGCCGCGGGTGTGGGAACACTGACGGCGGTACAACTCTCGCATTACTTCTGCACGTCTTGCGCTTGTTGCAGACCACGCTTGATCCACGCACCGAGATTGTGCGGGCGCACCGTGTCCCACTCCTCGAACGGCTGGTGGATCCACGGGTTGGTCGGCAGATGCTGGACGAAATAGTCCGGCGTCACCTTCGAGCAGCCCTTGTACCAGAGCACCGCCGAGCGCACGCCGGTCACGGCCGGGTAGCGCTCCTTGAGGTGCTCCTGCACGCGTGCGAGCGTGACGCCCGAATCGACGAGATCGTCGACGAGCAGCACGTTGCCCTCGAGGTGACCGCGCGTCATCGTGATGTACTGCGCGATGTCGAGCTCGCCCTGCTCCGTGCCGGCGGCTTCGCGATACGAACTGGTTGCGAGGATCGCCAGCGGCAGGTCATAGATGCGCGAGAGCTGGTCGCCCACGCGCAGACCGCCGCGTGCGAGGCACAGGATCTGGTCGAACTTCCAGCGCGACTCGTGCACCTTGAGCGCGAGCAGTTCGATCAGCCGGTGATACTCGTCCCAGCCGACCCACAGGTTCTTTTCATCGTTGCGCGGGTCCATCATTTGAATCATTTTTGCTTCTGCCTTCTTGCTACTTAGACCTTGAACGGATGACGCAGCAGGATCGTTTCGTCGCGATCCGGGCCGGTCGAAACCATGTCGATCGGCACACCGGCGACTTCCTGCACGCGCGTGAGATACGCCTGCGCGCTCCTGGGCAGCGCGTCGAACTGCGTGATGCCGATGGTGCTTTCGTTCCAGCCTTCAAACGTCTCATAGACCGGCTCGCACGCGGCCACTTGCGAGGCGCCGCGCGGGAGAATGTCCACGTCCTTGCCGTTCACCTTGTAGCCGACGCAGAGCTTCACTTCGTCGAGACCGTCGAGCACGTCGAGCTTCGTGATGCACAGACCCGTCACGCCGTTGATCTGGATCGAGCGGCGCAGCGCGGCGGCGTCGAGCCAACCGGTGCGGCGCGGACGGCCGGTGACCGAACCGAATTCCTTGCCGACCTTCGCGAGCGTGAGGCCCACTTCTTCCTGGCGATCGGCGTTGTCGGCGTCGTACAGTTCGCTCGGGAACGGGCCCGAACCGACGCGCGTACAGTACGCCTTGGTGATGCCGAGCACGTAGTTGAGCTTTTGCGGACCCACGCCCGCGCCTGCCGATGCCGCACCCGCGACGCAGTTACTCGACGTGACGAACGGATAGGTGCCGTGGTCGATGTCGAGCAGCGTGCCTTGCGCGCCTTCGAACAGGAGGTTGCCGCCTTCGTGGTTCACGTCATACAGACGACGCGAAACGTCCGTTACCATCGGCTTCAGACGATCGGCGTACGAGAGCATCGTGTCGAGCGTTTGCTGATAGTCGACCGCCGGCGCACCCAGGTACTGCGTGAGCACGAAGTTGTGGTAGTCGAGGTTCTCGCGCAGGCGCTCCGCGAAGGCTTCCGGCTCGAACAGGTCCTGCACGCGCAGACCGCGGCGTGCCACCTTGTCTTCGTATGCCGGACCGATGCCGCGACCCGTCGTACCGATCTTCGCGGCGCCGCGCTTGGCTTCGCGCGCCTGGTCGATAGCGATGTGGTAAGGCAGGATGAGCGTGGTGGCTTCGGAGATGAACAGGCGCTTCTGGACGTCGATGCCCGCTTCTTCGAGCTCGCCGATTTCCTTGAAGAGCGCTTCGGGCGAAAGCACCACGCCGTTGCCGATGTAGCAGGCGACGCCGGCTCGCATGATGCCCGACGGGATCAGCCGGAGAATGGTCTTCTTGCCGCCGATGATGAGCGTATGGCCGGCGTTGTGACCGCCCTGGAAACGCACCACGCCTTGCGCGTGGTCCGTCAGCCAGTCGACGATCTTGCCCTTGCCCTCATCGCCCCATTGGGTGCCCACGACGACGACATTGCGCCCCGGGGTTACATTCACTGCGCTGGCAGACATGGTGTTTCGTTAGCTGGTTAAAAACGTATTCTACCTGGGTTCAGCGGCAAGGCCGCCTTTTTTTCCCGGGAATCGCGGAATTTCCTTTTGCGCTCAATGGCATGCGCGATGCGAAGCGTGCTTTGGCGCGCTTGCGCGGCGGCTACCGGGGCGGCGTGAATAGCCGCCCGAGTGCGGTATCAGGCGTGCTGTTCGACGACCCAGACGCCGTCGCGCTCGATGAGCACGCGGTCGCAGGCGAACTCGTCCATGTCGTGCTCGTGGCCCGGCAGCGCCTGGATCACGACCTCGCCTGCATCGCGCAGCGCGGCGACAGCGGTGCGCAGCGCCTCGTCATGGCGCCACGGCGCGAGGATCGCGCTGCTGCGCGCTTCGACCGGTGAAATACGCGCCACTTCGCGCAAATCGAGCGAGAAGCCCGTTGCCGCGCGGGCACGCCCGTAGACCTCGCCCACCTTGTCGTACCGGCCACCACGGGCCACGGCGTTCGGCACGCCGTCCACGTAGGCCGAGAACATCACGCCGCTGTGGTACGCGTAGCCGCCGAGATCCGCGAGGTCGATCATCAACTCCGCACCCTCGATCTCGCGCACGAGGAACGCGAGGTCGTCGAGCGCGCGAGCGATGCCCGGCAGCGCCGGCAGTCGCGTGCGCGCCTCGTCGATCACGCTCGCGTCGCCGTAGAGCGACGGCAGCGCGCGCAGGGCGTCGCGCGTGGCGGCATCGAGGTCCTGCGTGAGTTCCGCGAGACGCGGCACGTCCTTGCCGGCGAGCGCTTCATACAATGCATCGCCAAGCGCAGCCGCAGCCGGATCCGCTTCGAAGATCGCCGCGAGCACACCTGCGTGCGAAAGGTCGAGGCGCACCTTGGAGAGGCCCGCGAGACGCAGCGCATCGAGCATCAACTGCTGGATTTCGAGGTCCGCTTCGAGGCCCGCGTGACCATAGATTTCCGCGCCGGTCTGGATCTGTTCGCGTGTGGCGTGCAGACCGCGTGGCAGCGTGTGCAGCACGTTGCCCGCGTAGCACAGGCGCGTCACGCCCTGGCGGTTCAAGAGGTGCGCGTCGATGCGCGCGACCTGCGGCGTCATGTCGGCGCGCAGGCCGAGTGTGCGGCCCGAGAGCTGATCGACGAGCTTGAACGTGCGCAGGTTCAGGTCGCGCCCGCTGCCCACGAGCAGCGACTCGAGATACTCGAGCAACGGCGGCATGACCATTTCGTAGCCATAGGCGCGGAAACGGTCCAGCAGGCGGCGGCGCAGCTCTTCGATCTTGCGCGCTTCGGACGGCAGCACGTCCGCAATATTCTCGGGGAGTAACCAGGTCGACATCGGTTGAGTCCTGCCACAATGAGGGCCGCGCGCGGCCAAACGCCACGCGGCCCGATAATTCGGAATCCGTCAAAAACGCCAATCGCACACCGCATCTGAGGGCGACTGCGGCACGAGGCCGTCAGGTCGCCAGCATCAGCAGGACGAGGCCGAGCCCCATCACGATGAGCCCGCCGATCCTGATGTGATGCGGCGGCCGTTCCGCGATTTTACGGAATGTGTCGCGCCACGCCGTCGGAAAGACGAACGGGAACATGCCCTCGATAATCAGCATCAGCGCGATCGCGAGCAAGAGGGAGCCAGCTATGTCCATGCGAAGAAATACGCCGCGCGGTGCGCGGCGCGTGTGTCTCGTTTTGTCTAGTGTTTGCGCGGGGCGGCGGAAGCGGGAGCGTTATCTGCGCTATTCGCGCCGCCGTTCGGACCACGCATGAAGCGGAAGAAATCGCTCGACGAATCGACCACGATGACGTCGCCGGGCCGGAAGCTCTCGCGGTACGCGAGCATGCTCTGATAGAACCGGTAGAAGTCCGGGTCGCGCCCGAACGCCTCGGCGGCAATCGCGGCGGCCCGGCCGTCGCCCTCGCCCTTGATCGATTGCGCCTGGGCGTAGGCGTCGGCCAGCACGCCCTGCTGCTTGCGCTCCGCGTCGTCCTTGATCTGCTGCGCTTCGGCCGCGCCCTTCTCGCGAATCTCGGCAGCGGCCTGCTCGCGCGCGGCACTCATGCGTTTGAAGACCGTCTGCGCCAGTTCCGGCGGGTAATCGACGCGCGTGAGCTCGATGGCGATCACGTCGATGCCGAGCGGCGCCGCGGTTTGCCTCAGCGCGTCGCGCGCGCCATTGGCGATGGCTTCCTGCTGCGCGAGCGCCTCGGTGAGCGTGACCTTCGAGATCGCGTCGCCGAGCGCGTCGCGCGACAGCGAGGCGAGACGGTCGGAAAGCGTCTGCGCATCGCCCTTGGTCGCCGCGAAGAGCTTGAGCGGATCGGAAATGCGATAACGCACCACCGGGTTCACGAGCAACTCGGTCTTGTCCGAGGTCGTGTAGCGGTCGGCGTCGGGCGCATCGAACGCCTGAATGCGCGTGTCGATGAACGTGACGGTCTGGAACGGCGGCGGCAGCTTCACATGCAGCCCGGGACCGGCGAGCGTGGCATTGGCCCCGCCCGACGAAGAAATGATGGCGACGTGGCGCGGATCGACCATGAAGACGGCCGACGACGCAACCAGCACGACAACCACGACGGCAACGACGAGCGCAATGATCTTGTTCATATCGGCGCGCCCCTTATTGCACGTCGCTTTCGCGGCCGCGCGAGCGGAACGCATCGCGCGAACGGAAGGCGTCGCTCGCGGCGGCTGCCGCGTCGCTGGCCGTGGTTGCGGGAGCCGCGCCTTGCGGCTGCGAGCCTTGCTGCTGTGCGCCCGGTTGGGTGCCTGGCTGCGCGCCTTGCTGCGACTCGCTGCCGGCTGCCGGCGCGGAAGCCGCATTGGCGTCCGAAGCCGCGCCTGCCGTTGCCGCACCAGCGCCTGAGGCCGAGGCCGCAGCCGCGCCCGTTGCGCCCGCCGCGACGGCGGCGCGTTGACGCGTCGTGTCGACGAGTTTGTCGAGCGGGAGATAAATCACGTTGTTGCCCGACTTGCTGTCGACGAACACCTTCGTCGCATTCGAATAGATGTGTTGCATCGTCTCGAGATACATGCGCTCGCGTATCACAGCCGGCGCCTTCGCATATTGTTCGTAGACCTGTGTGAAGCGCTGCGCGTCGCCCTGTGCCTGCGAAACCACGCGTTCGCTGTACGCCTTGGCCTCATCAACGAGACGCGCCGCCTCGGTCTGCGCGCGCGGCAGCAGCTGGTCGGCATAGGCCTGCGCGTCGCGCTTCGCGCGGTCGCGGTCCTGGCGCGCCTTGGCTTCGTCGTCGAGCGCAGCCTGCACCTGATCGGGCGCCGAGACGCTCTGGATCGCGACGCCGGTCACACCGAGGCCCGTCTTGTACTCGTCGAGCGAGTGCTGGATCGTGTCCGCAAGCTGGGCGCGAATCGGCTCGCGGTCCGCGTACAGCATGTCGTTCGTGCTGCGCGCGCCCACCACGGTGCGCACCGCCGCCTGGGCGGCCTGCGTCACGGTGAGGTCGGGATCGACGCTGCGGAACAGATAGTCGGTCGGCTGCTTGACCTGGTACTGCACGGTCAAGCGCACGTTGAGAATGTCGCCGTCATGCGTGATGACCGCGGCGTCCTTCACGTTTGCCGGACGCACGAGGTTGCTGCGGCCGATCTCGACGGTGCGGATCTGACCGATATTGACGATTTCGTGAGTCTGGAACGGATACGGCATGCGCCAGTGCACACCCTGGCCAACCGTGTGGCGATACTGGCCGAACTGCAGCACGACGCCAGCCTGGCCTTCCTGAACGACGAACACGCCGCTGCCCACGTAGATCGCGATCAGCACGCCGAGCACGATGCCCACGCCGATGCGCGCGCCATGGCCATTGTCCGGGCGCGGTCCGAAGCCGCCCGGCCCCTTGCCCTTGCGGCCGAAGAAAGCGGACACGCGGCGGTTGAAGTCGCGCCACATTTCGTCGAGGTCCGGCGGACCGTCGCCCTTGTCGCCGTTGCCACCCTTGTTGCCGTTATTGCCCGGCGGGCGGCGCCCGTCGTCAGAACGCTGGCCATTGCCGTCGCCTCGACCCCAACGCGGGTCGTTCAGCGAGAAAATGGCGCGCGCGCGCTGCCAGCCAGTCCGCTTGTTGTAATCGTTCACCTGTGTTCGTTCACCAGAGTAGACAGCGGGTCAATTGCGTGCGGATTCCATCGGAGCCGCTGGGCCGGCCTTGCGTGCAAGACAATGCCGGGTGCGCCTCAGCGCTCGTGTTCCCAGCGAGGTTCTTCCTGCACCGCGCTCCAGTCTGCGGCCAGGGACTGCGGCGCACCGGCAAGCGGCTCGGCAGTCGCGATTTCGGCGATGACGGAGCGCAGCGCATCCAGTCCGACACCTGTGCGGGCGCTCAAAAAGACGCGCGAAATATTACCATATTCATCACGCTCGACCGTTCCGCCGCGGGCCGCCAGTTCCGGCACGGCGTCGATCTTGTTGAAGACCAGTACCTGGCGGATCGTGTCCGCGCCGATATCGTGCAGCACACCGTTCACCTGATCGATCTGATCGAGGCGCACGGCGCTCGACGCGTCCACCACGTGCAGCAGCAGGTCGGCCTGCACCGTTTCCTGCAGCGTCGCGCGAAACGCGGCGACGAGCTGGTGAGGCAGCTCGCGGATGAACCCGACCGTATCGGACAGCACGATCTGCCCCACTTCGTCGCCGAGCCAGACGCGCCGCGAGGTCGTGTCGAGCGTCGCGAACAGCTGGTCGGCGGCGTAGGCCTGCGCCTTCGTGAGCGCATTGAAGAGCGTGGACTTGCCCGCGTTCGTATAGCCCACGAGAGACACCGACATCGTGCGGTTGCGCTCGCGCTGACGCCGCTGCGTGCCGTGCTGGCGACGCAGCTTCGCAAGCTTGCCCTGCAGCATCTTGATGCGCTCGCCGATGAGCCGGCGGTCGGTTTCGAGCTGCGTTTCACCCGGGCCGCGCAGGCCGATACCACCCTTCTGGCGCTCGAGGTGAGTCCAGGCGCGCACGAGGCGCGTGGCGAGGTATTGCAGCTGCGCGAGTTCGACCTGCAGCTTGCCTTCGTGGCTGCGGGCGCGCTGGGCGAAGATGTCGAGGATGAGGCTCGTGCGGTCGACCACGCGGCGATTGAGCGCGCGCTCCAGATTACGTTGCTGGGCGGGCGACAGCGCGTGATTGAAGATGACGATTTCGATGTCGTTCGCCTCACAGGCGAGGCGCAGTTCCTCGGCCTTGCCGCTGCCGATGAACATGGCAGCGTCGGGGCTGGAGCGTCGCCCGGTGAGCGTGACAGCGGGAGTGGCGCCCGCGCTTTTGGCGAGCAGGCTGAGTTCTTCGAGACTGGCTTCGAACTCGGTCTTGCCGAAGTCGATGCCGACGAGTGCGGCGTTGATCAAATTAGAGGATGTCAAAATGAAAGCGGCCGGACCAGAGCAGCCTGCGAGGCGCCCCGGGCCGGCCGCGTCATGGGTCAGGACGCTTCCGTATCCGGGTGGAAGTTCACCGGACGGGCCGGAACCACCGTGGAGATGGCGTGCTTGTAAACCATTTGCGTAACCGTATTACGGAGCAACACGACGTACTGGTCGAACGATTCGATGTTCCCTTGAAGCTTGATGCCGTTGACCAGATAGATCGAAACAGGCACGTGCTCCTTGCGCAGCGCGTTCAGAAACGGGTCTTGTAACAATTGCCCTTTGTTGCTCATAGCAAACTCCGTATTTTTTTGCAGGTTTAACTTATATTGGGGTGAAGAAAAAGAAATCCACCACCAATCGCTACACTATAGCCGATTCTCGTTCCCCCGCGCGGTTCCTGGCGGTTCGGCCAGGAGGCCTTTGCGGGGTAGCGAACGCTATTCAGCAACAGCCTGGTTATTTTTCCGTATAGGGATTCGTCGAGGAGCGAAACTCTATGCGCAATGGAGTGCCGGTGAGCGAGAAAGTTTCCCGGAAACGATTCTCCAGATAGCGCTTGTAGGTCTCTGTCACGGCGTCGAGTGCATTGCCGTGAATGACGATGATCGGCGGGTTCTGTCCCCCCTGGTGCGCGTAGCGCAGCTTCGGACGCACCGGGCCGCGGCGGCGCGGCTGCTGGAACTCCACGGCTTCGATGAGCGCGCGCGTGAGCTTCGGCGTGGGCAGTTTCGCCATGGCGGCGGCATAGGCGTCGTCCACCGAGCGCATCAGCGGGCCGATGCCGAACTTCTCGGTCGCTGAGATGAAGCGCATTTCCGCGAAGTCGAGGAACTTCAGCTTGCGCTGCAGGTGGTGCTTGGTGCGCTCGCGCGCGTGGTCGTCCATGCCGTCCCACTTGTTCACGCCCACCACGAGCGCGCGGCCCTGTTCCACCACGAAGCCCGCGATATGCGCGTCCTGGTCCGAGATTTCCTGCTGCGCATCGAGCAGCAGAATCACCACGTTGGCGTCGGCGATCGACTGCAGCGTCTTCACCACCGAGAACTTCTCGATCGCTTCGAACACCTTGCCGCGGCGGCGCAGACCCGCCGTGTCGATCAGCGTGTACTTCTTGCCGTTGCGCTCGAAATCCACGTAGATCGAATCGCGCGTGGTGCCCGGCATGTCGAACGCGATCACGCGGTCTTCGCCGATCAGCGTGTTCACGAGCGTCGACTTGCCCACGTTCGGGCGGCCGACGATCGCGATCTTGATGCCGTGCTTCGCGGCGTCTTCTTCGCTTTCCTCGGGCTGGTCGGCGTACGCTTTTTCAAGCGCCTCGTTGATCATTTCCGTCACGCCGTCGCCGTGCGCCGCGGAAATGGCGCGCGGGTCGCCGAGACCGAGTTCGTAGAAGTCGGCGGCCACGGCGCTGTACTTCATGCCTTCGGCCTTGTTGACGACGAGGAAGATCGGCCGGCCCGTCTTGCGCAGGTAGTCGGCGATGTGCTTGTCCTGCGGCGCGAGGCCATTGCGGCCGTCGCAGATGAACACGACGATATCGGCCTCTTCCACGGCCTGGCGCGTCTGACGCGCCATCTCGTGCAGGATGCCGTCCTTGGCGACCGGCTCGAAGCCGCCGGTGTCGACCACGAGATACGGGCGATCGCCCGTGCGCCCTTCACCGTAGTGACGGTCGCGCGTGAGGCCAGGCAGGTCGGCCACCAGCGCATCGCGCGAACGCGTGAGCCGGTTGAACAGCGTGGATTTCCCCACATTGGGGCGCCCGACGAGGGCGATTACGGGTTTCATCTGATCTTTTCTACAGTAAGGCGCAGCGCCGGAGAGTCCGGCGCGCTGCGCGGCAAGCCCCGCGCGTGCGGGGCTGCATCAATTGCAAATTATCACGAAATTCACGAGCGGGGCCGCGGCCCCGAGCCGAAAGCGCGGCGCGACCGGGGCTGGACGCCGCGCAACGGCCGTGTGGCGGTAACGGTAAATGGCGGGGTCGTGAACGCCGCCGTCCCAAAATGCGCATGGCCGGCTTGAGCCGGCCAGCTGGCAAGGCATTGGAACCTGCCGGCTCCAGCGCCACTTGCAACTGCATGCATCAGAGCGCCGCGCGTGAGGCGCCCGACGCTCAATGCGGACGCAGACCGTACAGGTCACCGTCCTTCGTCTGCACGACCAGCGTGTTGCCAGCGAGCACCGGCGCGGCCATGATCGGGCTGCCGTCGGTCTTCACGCGCGAGACGAAGCTGCCGTCGTCGAGCGAGAGGAAATGCACGTAGCCCTCAAAATCGCCGAGCACGACCGCGTGGCCCAGCATAGCGGGCACACTCACGTCGCGGCTCTTGAGCTTCTCGTTCGTCCAGGTCGGCTCGCCCGTCGAAACGCTGAAGGCCTTGACGACCGACCAGTCGTCGCCGCCAACCACTGTGGTTTCATCCTGAGCGATGCCGCTCGTGCTCGAGAACGCCTTTTGCCACATCGGACGACCGGAATTGGCGTCGAAGCAGCCAAGCTGACCCTGGAACGTGACCGCACAGGTCGTCGCGCCGACCAGCGTGGGCGGGCCGCTCACGTCGTTGATGCGCTCGACTTCCGTCACGCCCTTCGGGTACGAGACCGGCGTTTCCCAGAAGGCGTCGCCGCTCTGCAGGTTGATCGCCGCGAACGAGCCGCCCGGGAAACCGGCCAGCACGGCCTGCTCGCCCGCGAACGTCATGCCTGCCGAAACGCGCAGGTTCAGCGGCACGGCGCGGTTGCGGTAGAGCCACTTCTGCTCGCCCGTCTGGCCGTTGAAGGCGACGATCTGGCCGTCGATCGTGCGCACGATCACGAGGCCGTTGCCGACGAGCGGCGGCGAGATGATCTCGCCCGGCGCCTTGGCCTGCCACGAGAGCTTGCCGTTCGAGTCGAGCACGTAGACGTCGCCCTTCAGGCCGCCGACGGCCGTGAGATTACCATCGCTGCCCACGCCCGCCGAGAGGTCGTCCTTGAGCTTGGTGCGCCAGACGTCCTTGCCCGATGCGGCATCGATCTTCGCGACCGAGCCGTTCTCGCCCGCCGCGTAGACGGCGTCGCCCACGGCGACCGGCGCGAACAGATAGCGGCCCGCCTTGCCGACACTCGACTTCCACACCTGCTGGACGTCCAGCGCCGGCTTGAATTCGGTCAGCGGCACCGGCACGCGGCGCACGTCTTTCGTCGATGAGCAGGCTGCGAGAGCCAGGACGGTCATCGCGAGAGCGACGGGCACAACGGTTCGTTTCAGCAGATTCATCGGTGAACGACGCATGAATGAAGTTGGTTTGAATGGTTTCGCAATGCTGCGCGCACGCTCGGCACGCTGCGCAATCTAGCCGGCCACTTAGCCGCCGAGCGCATCCAGCTTGAACTGGATCAGCTGACGCTCGGAAGCGTCGCTCTTCGGCAGGCTGTCGAGGGCCAGCTTGTACGCCGCGCGCGCGTCGTCGCGCTTGCCGGCCGCGGCCAGCAGATCGCCACGACCATCGGCCACGATGCCCTTGAACGGACCCGAATCGGGTTGCGGAATCAGCGCGAGGCCCTGATCGTAGGCCTTTTCGTCGAGCAGGAGCGAAGCGAGACGCAGCTTCGCGATCTGCCGGAATTCGTCGTCCTTCGCGTGGTCGGCGGCCCATTGCAGCTGCGCCTTCGCGCCGGCCGTGTCGCCCGCCATATAGAGTGCCTTGGCCACGCCGAGCGCCGTCATCTGCGCGTACGCCGTGCCGCCGAAGCGATCTTCCATGTCGGACGCCACGCGCGTGAGCATGGCCTTGTCGCTGCTGTTCGCGGCTTGCTGCACCTGGTCGTACAGCACGGCGGCCTCGGCCGCCTGGCGGCGCTGCCAGAAGTTCCAGCCGTTCCACGCTGCGAGCGCGAGCAGAACGATCAGCACGACCCACGTAGCGGCGTTACCCCACTGCCCCCACCATGCCTTGAAGCTCTCGATCGATTCCTGTTCGTCGTGGTAACTCATCGCGTAGCGATTCCTCGTTTATTCTGAAGCCTGTTTTCGAATGCGCAGCGACCTGGGCGGCCCCACCTGGGCGGCCCCACCTAGGCGGCCCCACCTAGGCGGCCCCATCAATCGTCGCCGTCTTCGGCGGATGCAACCATCGCATTGATCAGATATTCGGTCAAGTCCTCAAGCGCTACCGTTTGTTGCTCGCTGCGGGCCTCCGCGGCCGTGCCGCGCAGTGCCTTCACACCGGCCTCGCCCCTCGCGACTTCGTCCTCGCCGAGTACCACGGCAAAGGCCGCGCCGCTGGCATCCGCGCGCTTCATCTGCGACTTGAAGCTCGCGCTCTGGCCGTCGGCGCTGCAATGCAAGATTACGTCGAGGCCCGTATCGCGCAGACGCTCCGCCACGATAAACGCCTTCTCACGCGCGGCTTCGCCCTGGTGGACAACGTAGACATCGCAACCATCTTCTTCCGGCACAAGGTCTTCTTCCTTGAGCAGTTCGAGAATGCGCTCGATGCCCATGGCCCAGCCGCACGCAGCCGTCGGCTTGCCGCCCAGCTGCTCGATCAGCGGATCGTAACGGCCGCCCGCCGCGACGGTGCCCTGCGCGCCGAGCTTGTCGGTCACCCATTCGAACACGGTCAGATTGTAGTAATCGAGACCGCGCACGAGACGCGGGTTGATCTTGAACGGAATGTTGTTCGACTTGAGAATGCGCTGCAGCCCGTCGAAGTGCGCGCGCGAGCCCTCGCCGATGAAGTCGATCAGCTTCGGCGCCTTGTCCGCGATCTCCTGCAGCGCGGGATTCTTTGTGTCGAGCACGCGCAGCGGGTTCGTGTAGAGGCGGCGCTTGCCGTCTTCGTCGAGCAGATCGACGTGCTGCTCCAGATACTTGATGAGCTCGACGCGATGCGCCGCACGCTCTTCGGCCACGCCGAGCGAGTTGATCTCGAGCTTGATGCCGGTGAGGCCGAGATCGTCCCAGAGGCGTTGGCACATCAGGATGATTTCAGCGTCCGCATCCGGGCCCGCGAAACCGAGCGCCTCGACGCCGACCTGATGGAACTGGCGATAGCGGCCGCGCTGCGGACGCTCGTGACGGAACATCGGGCCGATGTACCACAGGCGCTTCGGACCGTCGTAGAGCATGTTGTGCTCGATCGACGCGCGCACGGCAGCCGCCGTGCCTTCCGGGCGCAGCGTGAGGTTCTCGCCGTTGAGCGCATCGGTGAAGCTGTACATCTCCTTCTCGACGATGTCGGTTACTTCGCCGATGCCGCGCGTGAACAGTTGCGTATGTTCGACGATCGGCGTGCGGATATTTTGATAGCCGTACGAACGAAGCAGCGACTTCACCGTGGATTCGAAGAATTCCCACAGCCCTGCCTCCTGCGGCAGGATGTCGTTCATGCCCTTCACGCCCGGGAGCTTTTCGGGCTTGCGTTTTTGTTCAGTCATTGTGTTGCGAATTGGCTTTATGCGGTTGTGCGTATCGAGCTACAAGCGGGCTACAAGCGGGCTACATGCGAACTACGAGCGGATCAACCCGTTTGCTCAGTTCGTCGCTTCGGCCTTGCCGTACTTGCGCGCGACGTACTCGCTCACGATCTGCTGGAATTCTTCGGCGATGTGCTCGCCGCGCAGCGTCTTCACCTTCTCGCCGTCGATGAAGACCGGCGCCGCGGGGTTCTCCCCCGAGCCCGGCAGGCTGATGCCGATGTTCGCGTGCTTCGACTCGCCCGGGCCGTTCACGATGCAACCCATCACGGCGACGTTCATCGTCTCGACGCCCGGATACTCGTCGCGCCACAGCGGCATCTGCGCACGCAGGTAGCCCTGGATCTGCGAAGCCAGTTCCTGGAACAGCGTGCTGGTCGTGCGTCCGCAGCCGGGGCACGCGATGACCATCGGCGTGAACGAGCGCAGGCCCATGGTCTGCAGGATTTCCTGGCCGACCACGACTTCGCCCGTACGCGCACCGCCCGGTTCCGGCGTGAGCGAGATGCGGATCGTGTCGCCGATGCCCTGCTGGAGCAGCACGGAAAGCGCCGCCGTCGAAGCGACGATGCCTTTCGAGCCCATGCCCGCTTCCGTGAGCCCCAGGTGCAGCGCGAAATCGCAACGCTTCGCGAGTTCCTGGTAGACGGCGATCAGGTCCTGCACGCCGCTCACCTTGCACGACAGGATGATCTTGTCGCGGCCCAGGCCGAGTTCGACCGCGCGTTCCGCCGAGCCGATGGCCGACTGAATGAGCGCTTCGTACATCACGCTTTGCGCTTCCCACGGCGCCTTGCGCGCGCCGTTCTCGTCCATCATGCGCGCGAGCAGGTCCTGGTCGAGGCTGCCCCAGTTCACGCCGATACGCACCGGCTTGTCGTACTTGATGGCCGCTTCGATCATCTGCGCGTATTGCGTGTCGCGCTTCGCGCCCTGGCCCACGTTGCCCGGGTTGATACGGTACTTCGACAGCGATTCGGCGCAGGCAGGATAGTCGCGCAGCAGCAAATGGCCGTTGTAGTGGAAGTCGCCGACGAGCGGCACCATCACGCCCATGCGGTCGAGCTGCTCGCGGATATGCGGCACGGCCGCCGCCGCTTCCGGCGTGTTGACCGTGATACGCACGAGCTCCGAACCCGCCTGCGCGAGTTCCTTGATCTGGATCGCGGTGCCGATGGGGTCCGCGGTGTCGGTGTTGGTCATCGACTGCACGCGCACCGGCGCGTCGCCGCCGATCGTCACCAGCTGGCCGCCCCAGCGCACATGCACGGCATGCGACTTGCGGCGCGGCGCGTGGCCGCCGAGGACCGGCTCGTTCGAGCAGATCTGACTGTTGCTGGTCGAGGATTGCGTTTCGCTTTGCATCGAAAAACCCATTTACGCCTCACGCGCACTATCGCTGGCTAGCCGGCGGCGGTACTGCGTGAATTGAAAAAGCGTCGCGGCCGGCAATGAGACTTGCCTGGCCGCGACGCATGCCATGTCCTGATCAGGGCAGCACGAAGCGCGCAACATTGCCACGCGCCGACGCGTACTTCGACGTGTCGACCGGCTGGCCGTCGATGGTCATCGACTCGATGCCGGCCTTGTTGCCCACGGTGACCTTGAGCGGCTCGGTGCCCGTGATCTCACGCGCGTCGCTGCCGTGGATCAGGCCCGAGAATACTTCCTTGCCATCCTTCTGGCGCACGCTGACCCAGGTGTCCTGCGTCACGCGGATCGCGAACGTCGAGGTGTCAGCGCCGTTGTCGGCTGCCGCAGCCTGCGCTGCGGCCGGCGCGCTCGCCGCCTGGGCGCGCGTAGCGCTGGCCGCGTTGGCAACGGCCGCCGCCGGCGCGGTGCTTGCAGCGGCGGGCTTCGCGGCCTGGGGCGCCGGCTGCGTCGCTTGAGGCGCCGGTTGCGTAGCTTGCGGCGCTGCTTGCGGTGCGCTCGCTGCAGCGCCTTGATCGGGCGCCGCGTTGGCGTTGTCGCCAGCGTCGTTTGCGTCACCAGCCTGAGGCGCAGCGGACTGATCCGCACCCTGGGCGGCCGATGTATCTGCGCTGCCGGTCGCCACGCCCTGCGTCACCGTGGGCGACGACGCGCCCGTCTGCACGCTCGCGCCGTTCGCCATTGCCTTCAGGCGCGCAAACCAGGCCGACGATTCGCCACTGTTCGTGTGCCACATGGAAATCGCGAGCACCGCGATCACGATGATCGCCACGCCCCACAGCCACGAGGCGCGGCGACGCGGAGCCCGCGCGCCACTGCCGCCGAGCGAGAGCGAAACGCGGCCGCGCGGCAGATCGGAGCCCGCCGAAGCCGGCATCGACAGATCCGGCTGCGCCATGCCGCGCTCGCGGCGCAGCGCCTGCGTGAACGGCGCGGAATCGGTACCGAGCAGCTTCGCGTAGGCGCGCACCACGCCGAGCGCGAACGTCGTGTCCGGCAGATGGCTGATATCGCCCGCTTCGAGTTCGCGCAGCTTCGACACCGACACCTTCAGGCGCGCCGAGACGTCTTCGATCGCCCAACCCTTGGCCTCGCGCAGCTGCGCAAGACGCGCGCCGGCCGCGGCCAGCGTGTCGGGCACTGCCTGCACCGGAGAAGGTGTGGCGCCCGGCACCGAACGACCTGCGTTGCTGTCAGTTCCGTCTGTCCCGAAAGGGTGCTGCGGCTCGCTCATCCCAAGTCCTTGCGTCGATTCTTTTCAATACTGGAACCGGTTGGGCGCGTCCCGCCCCGCCTCTACCCGATTCGCAGACCGTTTATAACAAAATGCGCGGCCAGTGTGCCGCTTCCGATCGCTTCTGCAACGTTTCTTTTACTACCGCCTACGGCCGCGCGTTTTCCCCGCACGCCGCCGTCGGCCCTCCTGATGCCGGTTCAGTGCTGAACCGGCCGTACTTCGATGACCTTGCCCGCGGCGCGGCCCGTGCGCTCAGCAAGCCGCGTGCGGTCCTTCACCTCGCCGGCGAGCTGCCCGCAGGCTGCGTCGATGTCGTCGCCGCGCGTCTTGCGCACGGTTGTGACGACGCCTGCATCCATCAGAATCTGCGCAAAGCGCTTGATCTGGTCCGATTTCGAGCGCAACAGGCCCGACTCGGGGAACGGATTGAACGGGATCAGATTGAATTTGCACGGCACGTCACGCGTCACGGCGAGCAACTGCCGTGCGTGCTCTTCCGTGTCGTTGACGCCGTCGAGCATGCAGTACTCGAACGTGATGAAGTCGCGCGGTGCGACTTCCAGGTAACGCTGGCACGCCGCCATCAACTCGCGCAGCGGGTACTTGCGGTTGAGCGGCACGAGTTCGTCGCGCAGCGCGTCGTTCGGCGCGTGCAAGGAGACGGCGAGCGCCACGGGCAGTTCGGCCCCGAGACGATCCATCATCGGCACGACGCCCGACGTAGAAAGCGTGACGCGCCGGCGCGACAGGCCGTAGGCGTTGTCGTCGAGCATCAGGCGCATGGCGGGCACGACCGCGTCGTAGTTCAGAAGCGGCTCGCCCATGCCCATCATCACGACGTTCGTGATGACGCGTTCGCCCTTGCCGTCACCGCCGGTCGCGCGCCCGCCCGCCTCGCCCAGAAGCGAGGCGCGCAGGGCGAATTCCGACATGCGCAGCTGGCCGATGATCTCGGCGGTGGTGAGATTGCGTGAAAAACCTTGCTTGCCGGTGGAGCAAAACCGGCAGTTGACCGCGCATCCCGCCTGCGAGGACACGCACAGCGTGCCGCGGTTGTCTTCGGGGATGAACACGGTTTCGACCGCGTTGCCGTTGCCGACGTCCACGAGCCATTTGCGCGTGCCGTCGGAGGAAACGTTGTCGCTGATGATGCCGGGCATGCCGATGATGGCGCGCCCTTTGAGCTTCTCGCGCAGCGACTTGGCGAGATCCGTCATGCCGTCGAAGTCGGCGGCGTTGTACTGATGGATCCAGCGCTGAAGCTGTTTGGCGCGAAACGGCTTCTCGCCCAGGCTCTCGCAATAGGCGACGAGCCCTTGGGCGTCGAGATCGAGAAGGTTGACGGTGGAACTGCTCGTCATGTCGAATCCTGCCATTTCAGTGCGAGAGCGCGCTCACCGCCCGCGCTGCCCGCCTGCCTGCGCACTTGCGCGGCATCGGGAACTGGACGGTGAGCGTCATCGCCGTTCGCGACCCTATGCTACTACTGCAGTCTGCTCGCGCCTTGCTTAGCGCGAGTAGACGTTGACTTGCGGGAAGAAGAACGCGATTTCCACGGCAGCCGTTTCAGCGGCGTCCGAGCCGTGCACGGCGTTCGCGTCGATGCTGTCGGCGAAGTCGGCGCGGATCGTGCCCTTTTCAGCCTTCTTCGGATCGGTCGCGCCCATCAGTTCGCGGTTCTTCAGGATGGCGTTCTCGCCTTCCAGCGCCTGCACCATCACCGGGCCCGAGACCATGAAGTCCACGAGGTCCTTGAAGAACGGACGCGCTGCGTGAACAGCATAGAACTTCTCTGCGTCGGCGCGCGACAGGTGAACCATGCGAGCGGCAATGATCTTCAGACCAGCGTTTTCGAAGCGGCTGTAGATCTGGCCGATCACGTTCTTTGCCACTGCGTCCGGCTTGATAATCGACAGGGTGCGTTCGATCGCCATAAAAACTCCAAAAAATTAAGAGGTTACAGATTCAAATGAATCCGCAATTGTAGCATGTTCCCATGTATGATTGCGATTGAACCCTCATAGCCCGGCAAACTGGGGCAAATGAGCGCAAGCCGGGCACAAGCACCGCGCTGCCGTACTTTTCAGAGAAGCTTAAGATTGGCGGCATACGCTGTGCAAACATAACGGAAACTGTGTGGCAACCCGTTGAAACTCTGGGTCGGCGCACTTATCTTATGGGGGAGCGGACCGCGCACCTGCGCGCCCCTCACCCACGCGTCTCACGCAAGGAGAAAGCATGAACGAGTATCCCTATAACTTCGGCCGCGGCGGCAGCGTCACCTCGGCGGAGACTCGCAACCGCGTGCTGCGCAACACCTATTGGCTGCTCGCGCTGTCGATGGTGCCGACGGTGCTCGGCGCGTGGGTGGGCGTCGCGACCGGCTTCTCGCTTTTTGCTGCTACCAGCCCGGCCATGAGCCTGCTCGCGTTCTTCGCGATCGCCTTCGGCTTCATGTTCGCCATCGAGCGCACCAAGAACAGCTCGGTGGGCGTGTTCGTGCTGCTCGGCTTCACGTTCTTCATGGGCCTGATGCTCTCGCGCCTGCTGTCGTTCGTCCTCGGCTTTTCGAATGGCCCGCAGCTCATCATGCTCGCGTTCGGCGGCACCGGCATCATTTTCACCGCCATGGCCACCATCGCCACGGTCAGCAAGCGCGACTTCTCGGGCCTCGGCAAGTGGCTCTTCATGGGCGTGATCGTGATCCTGCTGGCCGGCATCGCGAACATGTTCCTGCAGTTGCCCGCGCTGATGCTCACGGTTTCGGTGCTTGCCATCGCGATCTTCTCGGCCTACATGCTGTTCGACGTGCAGCGCGTCGTGAACGGCGGCGAGACGAACTACATCTCGGCCACGCTCGCGATCTATCTGGATCTGTATAACGTGTTCACGAACCTGCTCGCCATCCTCGGCATCTTCGGCGGCAACCGTAACTAAAGCGTAACCACACTCTGACGGGGCCGAATCGAGAGATTCCGGCTTCATCAAGCAAAAAGCCGATGACTTTCGTCATGGGCTTTTTTTTCGTCTATTCGCTTGGCTGTCGCACGGGCGCGGGATTCAGAGCGCGATCCAGTCGACACCCTCGGCTTGCGAAGCGACCCCGATTTCCGTCGCGGCGTTGCCCAGAACCGCGGCCATCGCCGCTCGCGCAAGCTCCGGTGTGTTGTTCTGCTGGCTCAGGTGCGCAGCGACCAAATGCCGCAGCCTCGCCCGATCGAGTCCGGCGAGGATGCCGCCGGCCGCCTCGTTGTTCAGGTGACCATGCGACCCGCCGATACGCGCCTTGAGCGAAGCCGGATAGCGGCTCGTCGCGAGCATCTCGAGGTCGTGGTTGCATTCGAGCACCAGTGCGTCACAACCGCTCAGCACATTGCTGATATGCGAGGTCGACTCGCCGACGTCGGTCAGCACGCCAAGCCGGCTCTCGCCGTCGCTGAACACGAACTGCAGCGGCTCGCGCGCGTCGTGCGGCACCGTGTAAGGCAACACGCCGAGTTCGCCGATCTCGACCGTCTCGTCGCCCCACAAGACGTTGAGCTCGACGCCGGCGTCGTCGTCGGCGCCCACGGCCTGCGCCGTACCCCAGCTCATGTAAAGCGGAATCGACCAGCGGCGCGCCAGCGTGAGCGCGCTGCCGATGTGATCGCTGTGTTCGTGGGTGATGAGAATCGCGGTGAGCGCGTCGGCGGCCAGCCCCGCGCGGGCGAGGCGCCGCTCGACTTCCTTCGCTGAGAATCCGCAGTCGAGCAGCACGCGCGTGGGCGTCGTGCCGCTGCCTGCTTCTACGACCAGTGCGTTGCCCTCGCTGCCGCTGCCGAGGCTCGCAAATCGCATATCAGCGCACGTCAGTTCAGCTGCGCGTGGAGCGCGGAGACGATGCGCTGGGCGTCCGACGAGGTGTCGACGCGGCCGCTCTGGTCGACCACGGCAACCTGGGTCGAATTGCCCGTCGAGCGCACCGCCACGACGTATTCCGGACCCTGATCCTTCGTGGCCTTCTTCGGGTTGTAGAAAAGCTTGCCGAGCAGGCCATCGCCCTTGAGCTCCTGCATCGAATCGGCGTAGCGCACGTAGTAGAGGCCCTTTTCGCGGTCGCGGTTGTCGACCGTGAAGTTCGTGCGATCGAGCGCGAGGCCCACGCGCAGCCACGCGGTGTCGAACGCTTCGGGCAGGTCCAGCGTCGTGCCTTCAGGACCGGCAGCGACCTTGACGCCGGCCGTCGATGGGCGCGCATCGGTCAGCAGTTCCTTGGACTGCGCGTCAGTCAGGCCGAACTTCTGCATGATCTTGGCCAGGAACGCGGCTTCGAGTGCCGGGTCGCGCGGACGCTCGACCCACTTCGACCCCGTCTTGTCCTGGCCCGTCAGCACTTCTTCCATGGCGTTATGCGTGACGGAAATGTCCGTTTGACCGTCCGGGCCACGCGAAACCAGCACGCGGAAACGGTCGCGCGTGCCCGACGAGTACGCGAAGTCGATCACGCGGCCGATCGTACGGCGGAACCAGTCGTCCGGAATGTTGGCGCGGTTCTCGGCCCAGTCGGTCGTCATGATGCCCGTGGACGGCGAGTCGGTCGTCAGCGTGAAGCCATTTTCCGTCCAGAATTCCTGCAACTGCGGCCAGACGTCGTCAGGCGAGCGGCCGTCCACCACGAGCCAGCGGCGGTCGCCGTCGCGCTCCACGTGCATGCCGAACGGATCCTGCGCATCAGGCACGCCGAGTGTGGCGTTGCCGGCCGGCGTGACCGTGCGCTGAGCGGAGCCGCCAAGCGTAATCGTGGGCGGCGGCGCGACGTACTTCTGGTCGTTCGGCGCCGATGACAGATCCTGCGGCACATTCAGCGGCGGCGCGGTCGGCGTGTCCTTGTAGTTGACGCGATCGGACGCGAACATGTCGTTCAGCGACTCGCAGCCTGCGAGCGAGCCGAGTGCAAGCGCCAGCACCGCCATGCGGGTTGCGTGGAGGGAAAAAGCGGAACGTTTCATGTGGGCCTTCGTGATACGGGAACGCTAAGCCTTGCTCTGCGAGACGGTGGGTCCGGGGTCGGTCCGAGGTCTATCAGTGATTGGGCGGGTGGGCCGTGGCGGCGTCGGTTGAAAAATCGGCGGCTGGCTGATTGGATCAGCCAGCCAGACCGGCTTCGCGCAGCGCGGCGCGCACCACGTCGTAGTAGCGCGCGTCGAGCGGCGTGAGCGGCAGTCGGATGCCGCCTTCGATGCGGCCGAGTTCCTGCAGCGCCCACTTCACCGGAATCGGATTCGATTCGATGAACAGGTTCTTGTGCAGCGACAACAGCTTCATATGGATCGCGCGCGCCGTTTTCGCGTCGCCGGCGAGCGCGGCCTTGCACAGGTCGCTCATCTGGCGCGGCGCAACGTTCGCGGTCACCGAAATATTGCCGTGTCCGCCGAGCAGCATCAGCGCGATCGCCGTGGGATCGTCGCCGCTGAAAATCTTGAAGCCCTTCGGCGCATGCTTGATGAGGTGTGCGGCGCGGTCGATGTTACCCGTCGCCTCCTTCACCGCGATGATGCCGGGCACTTCGGCCAGACGCAGGATGGTCTCGTTCGCCATGTCCGCGACCGTACGGCCCGGCACGTTGTAGAGGATGACCGGCAGGTCCACGTCCTCCGCGATCTTCGCGAAGTGACGGTACATGCCTTCCTGGGTCGGCTTGTTGTAATAGGGCACGACCTGGAGCGACGCCTGTGCGCCCACTTCCTTCGCGTGCTTCGTGAGTTCGATGGCCTCGGCGGTGGAATTGCCGCCGGCGCCCGCGATGATCGGCATACGGCCAGCGGCGTGCTCGACCGCCGTCTTGATCATCAGGATGTGTTCTTCGACGTCCAGCGTGGCGGACTCCCCGCTCGTACCGACGACGACGAGGGCATCCGTCCCCTCTTCCACGTGCCAGTCGATCAGTTTGCGGAATGCCGACAGGTCGAGACTGCCGTCCTCGTGCATGGGGGTGACGATCGCGGGAATGCTGCCTTGCAGCGTAATGCCGTCCTGAGTGCCGTTAGCCATGAAACGCCAGAAAAATGAGTCGGTTAAACCGCGATTGTAGCGGATTAGCCGGTCAGATCGTAACGCGTTACGGGAAGGACCTGGTTCTCCGGTACATTACCGGCTCTTTCCAGGGACTCTGAGGTCGTTTTTTCCCGTACCGCGCAGATGCGCTGAATATACGCCTCACGCGGCTGCGAAAGAAATCCATCCTGATAGGCGATTACCCGCAGCGCCGGCGTACAGATCGCCAGCAACTCGCCGGGCGCGAGCAGGAAAGCAGGGTTCGATGGCTTTCCCACCGTCTCGTTGCCCTGAGCGAAGGTTTCGTAGATCAGGACGCCGCCCGGCGCCAGCGCCTCGATGAGACGCGGCATGAGCGGGCGGTGCAGGTAGTTCGTGACGACCACGGCGGCAAAGCGGGCGTCCGGCGCGAGCGGCCAGGGCGCGCCTTCGAGGTCGCACTCTAGAGTCGCGACACCTGCTACGCCATGCAACGTGGCGAGGGCGGCGGCGTCGCGATCGAGCGCCGTCACCGGGTGCCCCTGGCCAGCCAGCCAGCGCGTGTGCCGGCCCGCGCCGGAGGCCACGTCGAGCACCGTGCCGCCGGGCGCGATGAGGTGCGCCCAGCGTCGCACCCAGCGCGACGGCTCGGCAAGCCCGTGGGCCAGCGAACCGGCGGCAGGCGTCGACGTCATCGGCTCGATCAGCTGTACGAGAGGCCCATGGCCTCGCGCACGTCGCGCATCGTCTCGTTGGCGAACTTGCGCGCCTTGTCGCAGCCGTCCGCGACGATCGCACGCAGCAGTGACGGGTCGTCCATGTACTTCTGCGCGCGCTCGAGCATGGGCTGCTGCTCGCGCAGAATGCCCTCGATCACCGGCTGCTTGCACTCCAGACAACCGATGCCGGCCGAGCGGCAGCCCTTCTGCACCCAGTCGTGCGTCTGCTCGTCCGTGTAGACCTGGTGCAGTTGCCACACCGGGCACTTGTCGGGATCGCCCGGATCGGTGCGGCGCACGCGCGCGGGGTCGGTCGGCATGGTGCGGACCTTCTTTGTGATCGACTCGGCGTCTTCGCGCAGGCCGATGGTGTTGCCGTACGACTTCGACATCTTCTGGCCGTCGAGGCCCGGCATGCGCGAGGCTTCCGTCAGCAGCACCTGCGGCTCCGGCAGGATGATCTTGCGCGAGCCTTCGAGGTAGCCAAAGAGACGCTCGCGATCGCTCATCGAGAGGCTTTGCGACTCAGAAAGCATCGCGCGGGCCTGTTCGAGCGCCTCGTCATTGCCTTCCTGCTGATAAGCGTTGCGCAGCTCGTGGTAGAGCTTCGAGCGCTTTCCACCCAGCTTCTTCGCCGCCTCGTTGGCCTTCTCTTCGAAGCCCGGCTCGCGGCCGTACATGTAGTTGAAGCGCCGGGCCATTTCGCGCGCCATCTCGACGTGCGGCACCTGATCCTCGCCCACCGGCACGAGCGACGCGCGGTACAGCAGGATGTCGGCGGCCATCAGTACCGGGTAGCCGAGGAAGCCGTAGGTACCGAGGTCCTTGTCGCGCAGCTTTTCGATCTGTTCCTTGTAGGTCGGCACGCGCTCGAGCCACGACAGCGGCGTGCTCATGCCGAGCAGCAGCGCGAGTTCGGCGTGCTCGGGCACGCGGCTCTGGATGAAGAGCGTGGCCTGGTTCGGGTCGATGCCCGAAGCGAGCCAGTCGATCAGCACGTCCCAGACGTTCTTCTCGATGACATCCGGCGTTTCGTAGTGCGTGGTGAGCGCATGCCAGTCGACCACGCAGAAGAAGCACGGATACTCGGACTGCAGGCGCACCCAGTTTTTCAGCACGCCGTGATAGTGGCCGAGGTGCAGCGACCCGGTGGGCCGCATGCCGGAGAAGATACGGTCTGGGAACATGATGTTATGAAAAGAGCGACACAAGAGGGGTAAGGATGGCCGTGACCGCGTCGTAACCTAGACTCACGAGCGGGCGCAGCCAGAATCGCGTGAAGATGCCACTCACGAGCAACCCCATCACGATGATGAAACCGTAGGGCTCGATACGGGCGAGCGCAATGCTCGCGCGCGTGGGCAGGAGCGCCCCGAGCACGCGGCCGCCGTCGAGCGGCGGCAGCGGAAAGAGGTTCAGCACGCCGAGCACGAGATTCACGCCCACGCCGGCGGCGGCCATGCGCGTGAAGAACGGCTCGTCAACGCCGAGCACCGCGAGTCCCACGCCGAACACGCCCCATACGATGGCCTGCACGAAGTTGCACAGCGGCCCGGCCGCCGCGACCCACAGGGTGCCCCAGCGCGGATTGCGCAGATTACTGAAGGCAATCGGCACCGGCTTCGCGTAACCGAACACGAACGCGCCGTTCGTCAGGAAATAGAGCACGAGCGGCATGGCGATCGTGCCGATCGGGTCGATGTGGCGCATCGGGTTGAACGAGACGCGGCCGAGTACATACGCGGTGTTGTCGCCGAGCATGCGCGCGACGTAGCCGTGCGCGGCTTCGTGCAGCGTGATCGCGAAGATCACCGGCAAGGCGTAGACGACGATTGTCTGAATCAGATTGGCTTCCATGGCGGGCTATTGTATCAATGCGTCAATGCGCTCTGGCCACGTTCGCGCCGCGCATGTCTCATCACGCCTCTTCTTCCTCGATGCCGAACGGCGCCAACGTGCCCCGCCCCGGCCGCACGAGCACCGGTTCTTCCCCTGTGAGATCGATCACGGTGGACGGCTCGCACGGGCAAGCCCCGCCGTCGATCACGAGATCGACCTGCTTCTCGAGGCGCTCGCGAATCTCCTCGGGGTCGTTGAGCGGCTCGGTGTCGGGCGGGAGGATTAGCGTGGAGGCAAGCAGCGGCTCGCCCAGTTCTTCGAGAATCGCAAGCGGTATCGGATGCCCGGGCACGCGCAGGCCGATCGTCTTGCGCGATGGATGCGAGAGGCGCCGCGGCACTTCCTTCGTCGCCACCAGCACGAACACATACGGCCCCGGCGTCACCGCCTTGATGAGCCGGTATTGGCGGTTGTCCACCATGGCGAAGTTCGCGAGTTCGGACAGGTCCCGCACCATCAGCGAGAGCAGCGCCTTTTCGTCGAGCCCGCGGATGCGGCGCAGGCGCTCGGCGGCGTGCTTGTCGTCGATGCGGGCGGCGAGCGCGTAGCTCGAATCGGTCGGCAATGCGATCACACCGCCGTCGCGGATGATCTCCACCGCCTGCTTGACGAGACGCGGCTGCGGGTTTTCTGGGTGAAGCCGAAAGAACTGGGACATGGCAGTAATCAGCTGACGAATGGCGGTGAAAACAGCGGGACGATGCGCGGGAACGGCAGGCGACTGCACGTAGTTACCACAAAGCGATGACAAAGCTGGATTGACCGGCGCGAAACGCCTTGCAGCAAACAGGCGGGATCAGTGGGCCACGCGCCGAGCGCGGCCTACAGCCATCGCTCCCAGACAGGCTTGAGATCGGAAGGCAAAGGCGGCAGCGTGCCGGGCTCGATCGCGTCGGGCCCGGGCGCATGGAAGTCCGAACCGCGCGACGCCTCGAAGCCAAAGCGCCGCGCAACGGCCGCGTACTCGGCGTACTGGTCGCGCGTATGGCTGCCGGTGACGACTTCGATGGCTTTGCCGCCCAGATCGATGAATTCGCCGAAGAGCGTGTCGAATTCGAGCTGGGTATAAGCATAGCGGCCCGGATGCGCGATGATCGCCTCGCCGCCCGCCGCCTTGATCCACGCTACGGCGTCGGCGAGCCTGGCCCAGCGGTGCGCGACGTAACCGGGCTTGCCTTCGCCGAGCCAGCGCGAAAACGCGTCCTGGGTGTTCTGCGCACGGCCGCTTTCCACGAGAAAGCGCGCGAAGTGGGTGCGCGAGACCAGGTCGGGATTCGAGACGTACTGGAATGCGCATTCGTACGCGTCGGGAATGCCGAGTTCGCCGAGCCGCTCGCCGATGGCTTCGGCGCGCGCCGCGCGGCCGTCACGCGTACGCGCGAGCCCGTCGACGAGCGCGGCGCACTCGGGATCCACATGCAAACCGACGATGTGCACCGTGCGCGACGCCCAGGTGACCGAAATCTCGACGCCGCTCAAATAGCGCATGCCGAGCGCCTCGGCCGCCTCGCGCGCTTCGCGCTGGCCGCCGAGCACGTCATGATCGGTGAGCGCCCACAAGCCCACGCCACCCGCTTTCGCCAGCTGCGCGACGGCAGCCGGGGCCAGTTGGCCGTCGGAGACAGTGGAGTGACAGTGGAGATCGGCGTTCATTGGATGCGGGAAAAGGATGAACTTCCATTTTACTGCAACGCAGTGAAGTCGTCGGGCGGCGCCTGAAGCGTAGCCGACGCCCGAATGCGCGCTCGATGTGCCTTACGCTTTCGCGCAGAACGCCTCGATCAGGCGCGCGACCTCTTCCGGCTGGTCGTGGTGCACCATGTGCCCCGCCCCGTCGACGATACGTTCGCGCCAATCGGCAAACGCCTCGAAACGCTGCTTGAATTCGTCGATGGGCACCGCCCCCGCGATCCGCGCGAGCGTCTCGGAGCCGGCCGCTTCGACGTGCAGCACCTTTGCACTCACCTGCGACCAGATCGCCATCACCTCGTCGAGCTGGTACAGCAGCGGACCGCGCATTTTGTGCGCCGGATCGCCGAGCAGCACATAGCCGCCCTCGCCGTCCGGCTTCGACCAGTGTTCTGCGAGGAAGCGCGCGCGCGGTGCAATCAGACGCGGATTGGTCTTCACGAGCCGCGCGGCCACCTCGTCGAGCGACGCGTACGTGCGCAGTTGCGGCGGCGTGCGCACTTCGTCGAGCCACTCGCGCATGCGGCCCGGCGCCTGTCTGGGTGACGGCGCCGGCAGCCCGAAACCCTCCAGGTCGACCACGCGGCGCACGCGCTCGGGCCGCACGCCCGCATAGAGGCACACGATGTTCGCGCCGAGACTATGCCCGACGAGATCCACCTGTCCCTCGGGCGCGTAATGGGCGAGCAGCGCATCGAGATCGGCGAGGTAGTCGGGGAACCAGTAGTTGCTGCCCTGTCCCCGCGCAACGGGCCAGTCGGAGAGGCCGAAGCCGCGCAGGTCGGGCGCGATGACCTGCCAGTCACCGCCGCGTGGATCCAGCGCATCGACGACAAACTGGAACGACGCCGCCACGTCCATCCAGCCGTGCAGCATAAAGAGCACGGGCGCGCCCTCTGCGCCCCAGCGGCGCACATGCAGCCGGATGCCATTGACGTCGACGGATTCGGATCGGGATTGATTCATTTGCGCTGCCGCAAAAAAGAATGATCGTTCGATTATATAGGCGCTGGGCGCTTGCAGTACGTCATTCGTGGTAGGTCATTCGTTCGATTGCCGCTCCGTTGGCGGCTTCGCGGCGTCCTGGGCCGCCAGCGCATCCAGTTCGGCTTCGTCGAAACCCGCCGAGCGGCGCGCCTCGAAGTTGAATGGGCCGCGCATGCGCGGCGCGTGGTATTGCTCGGCGAGCGCGAGCCACGCCGCGTGCGGGTCGAGATCGCGTGCCTCGCACAGGTGGCGGAACCAATGATTGCCGATGCGCACGTGTCCCACTTCGTCGCGCAGAATGATGTCGAGGATCGCGGCCGATTCATCGTCGCCAGCCTGCTTCAGGCGTGCGCGTATGGGCGGCGAGGCGTCGAGCCCGCGCGCCTCCAGCACGCGCGGCACGAGCGCCATGCGCGCGAGCACGTCGGCGCTGGTGCGCTCGCACATTTCCCATAGGCCGTTGTGCGCGGGGAAGTCGCCGTATGCGTGACCATAGTCGGCGAGCCGCGCGCGCAGCAGCGAGAAGTGATACGCCTCTTCTGCCGCGACCTTGAGCCAGTCGGCGTAGAAGCCGTCGGGCATGGCGGGGAAGCGCCAGACCGCGTCGAGCGCGAGATTGATCGCGTTGAATTCGATGTGGGCCAGCGCGTGCAGCAGCACCACACGGCCCTGAGGCGTACTCATGCTGCGGCGCTGCAGTTCGCGCGGCTCGACGAGCGGTGGCTCGGCGGGGCGGCCAGGCAAGCCGGCCGGCGTCGCGATGACGCGTTGCGGTTCCCAGCGAGGCGTGGCGGCCTGAGCCTGAGTTTGCGCGTGCAGTGTGCGCACCGCATCGGCCTTGGCGACCGGGTCGCATTCGCGCAGCGCTGCGAGCGCCACGACGCGCCAACAGGCGGGCTGGGCATCTGTTGGTGTTGGGACATCAGCGCTCGTGCTGGCGGCGGAGAAAACGGAATTCATCGGCAGAGGAAACAGGGACCGAAAAGCGGGACTGAAAAGCTGACGCGCGCGGGCGCCCGAAAAGCCCCCAGGCGGATCGCGCACGCAACCGTTTACAATACGCGATTCACCTGCCTTGCGTCGTCCGCAGCCGTTGCGCGTCGCCCGCAGACCGGCAGCAGCCCCGAAAGACATAGGAGACTCAACACCGTGGCCATCTACAAGCTTGGCGAAGCCGCACCGACCATTCACGAAAGCGTGTTCGTCGCGGACAACGCGGTCGTCATCGGCAAGGTTGAACTGGCCGAAGACGCGAGCGTCTGGTTTGGCGCGACGCTGCGCGGCGACAACGAGCCGATCACCGTCGGCACGCGCAGCAACGTTCAGGAAGGCGCGGTGCTCCACACGGACCCCGGCTACCCGCTCACGCTCGAAGCGAACGTGACCGTGGGCCACCAGGCCATGCTGCACGGCTGCACCGTGAAGGAAGGCGCACTGATCGGCATTCAGGCCGTGGTCTTGAATGGCGCGGTAATCGGCCGCAACTGTCTGGTTGGCGCGGGTGCGGTGGTCACGGAAGGCAAGGTGTTCCCCGACAACTCGCTGATTCTCGGCGCGCCGGCCAAGGTCGTGCGTGAGCTGACCGAGGCCGACATCGCCGGTCTCAAGCGCAACGCGGATGTCTACGCGCAGCGCCGCGAATATTTCAAGGCGCAGCTCGTGCGCATCGGTTGAGAGCGCCACGCTCTCGCCGTGTGCGGCGCGGGCCGCGCCGCCCCGATTGAAACGAAGGAAAAGATTGTGAACGACCAGTTGCAAAAATTCATGTTCAGCGCAGCGCCAGTGCGCGGCGAGATCGTCTCGCTGGGCAACACGTGGCAGGAAGTGCTCAAGCGCCGCCAGTATCCGGCACCCGTGCGCACCGTGCTCGGCGAGATGATGGCGGCGTGCGCGTTGCTCTCGGCGAATCTCAAGTTCGACGGCACGCTGATCATGCAGATCTTCGGCGACGGCCCCGTGAAGATGCTGGTCGTGCAGTGCGGCTCGGATCTGACGATGCGCGCGACCGCCCGCCTCGGCGAAGACTTCACGGGCGAAAACGCCCTGCCGCTCGGCGAGGAACTCACGTTCGCCGACCTCGTGAATCCGGACGGCCAGGGCCGCTGCGTGATCACGCTCGACCCCGCGAAAAAGCAACCGGGCCAGCAGCCCTACCAGGGCATCGTGCCGCTGAACGGCGAAGACGGCCCGCTCAAGTCGATCGCTGCCGTGCTCGAGCATTACATGCATCACTCGGAACAGCTCGACTCGCGCCTTTGGCTCGCCGCCAACGACGACCGCGCGGTCGGCATGCTGCTCCAGAAGCTGCCGGGCGACGGCGGGATCGTGCCGCACCAGGGCGAGCACGACCTCGATACCTGGGAGCGTGTCTGCACGCTCGGCGGCACGCTCACGCGCGACGAAATGCTCAAGGAAGACGGCGAGACCTTGTTCCGCCGCCTCTTCTGGCAAGAGAACGTGCGTCACTTCGAGCCGCTGGCGCCGCGCTTCCAGTGTTCGTGCTCGCGCGAGAAGGTGGGCGCGATGCTCAAGATGCTGGGCCGCGAGGAAGTCGACGGCGTGATCGAGGAACGCGGTCATGTCGAGATTCATTGCGACTACTGCAATCAGCGCTATGAGTTCGACCCCGTGGACGTCGCGCAACTTTTTGCCGTGACGGGGCTCTCAGAAAGCGTGAGCCCCGCTGCGGAGCGTCGCCACTGAGGCAAACTGAGGCGGACCAGGGCACATTGAGGCGATAACGCCGATGCGGCGCAACGCGGGTTGCGTCGCCGCCCTGGGCAGCGGCACGTCGACAGGCCCGGGGACCGGATCGGTATGCGGATCTGCCTTGATCGCAAATTGCTTAGGCGTCCGACAGATGGAGAGGAGCATGATCAAGAACAAGCGCTTCGTACGTCCATTGCGTGACCGCAGGCCGCGCGTAAGCGCGTTGCTCGTACTTACGACGCTCGGCGCGGCCGTTGCGTCGACGAGCGGCTGCATGATGGACCCGCCGGGCCCGTCGCCGATCTACAGCCGACTGCCCCCGGCGCAGTCGGGCCTGCCGGTTACCGCACCCGTGCTCACGCCCGACGAAAAAGCGCGCTACGACGCGATCGACCGTCAGGTGCTCGCCGAACAGGACAACGCCATGGCCGCGGAAGCCGCGGCGCAAGCCTGGTCGCGCGCGTACGCGCCGCCGGTCACCGTCTACGGCAGCTATTACAGCGGCGGTTGGGGGCACGGCTGGGGTACGGGGATTGGCTACGGCTATCCAGGCTGGGGCTGGTAATCGCGCGGCGTCGCGACGCGAACGCGCACAACGAAAAAAGGCGCGGCTCGATGCCGCGTGCTCAGCGCAAGCAGCGCACTCAACCCGCCTTCTTCGCTTCCTTCCCGTGGCCGTGCTTCTTCTCCGGCACACGCGAAACGGGGTTCGGCACCACCCTCACCGGCGCCGCCGACATCTCGCCGCGCGTCGAGGTGTTCGACGAACCGCTCGGAGTAACCGGCGGCGTCTGGTTCGGCGAAACGAACTGCACGAACACTTCGCTGTCCTTCACCATGCCCATTTCATAGCGGGCACGCTCCTCGACCGCCGCCGTGCCGTTCTGCAGATCCTGCACTTCGCCCGCAATGCGTTCGTTGCGCAGTTTCTCGTCGTCGTTCTGCTTTTGCTGCTGCGCGAGTTGCTGCTGCAGTTCGTGGACACGCAGCCAACCACCATGGCCCCACCAGAGCGGGTACTGGATCAGCACAAGCAGGATGATCAGAACGACAGTGACAAGCCGCATGAAAGGTGCCGGATAAATACACGCCGCCCTGCGCTATACGCAGGGCGGCGGAGAGAGATGACGAAGGGTGACAGCAAGGCTGCTGCCGGCGCTGGGTCCGCTTAGCGGAGGTTATAGAACGCCGACTTGCCCGGGTAGCTGGCGATATCACCGAGATCTTCCTCGATGCGCAGCAGCTGGTTGTACTTCGAGATGCGGTCGCTGCGCGAAAGCGAACCGGTCTTGATCTGACCCGCGTTCAGGCCCACGGCGATGTCGGCGATCGTCGAGTCTTCAGTTTCGCCCGAGCGGTGCGAGATCACGGCCGTATAACCGGCGCGCTTGGCCATCTCGATTGCCGCGAAGGTTTCCGTCAGCGTGCCGATCTGGTTGATCTTGATGAGGATCGAGTTGGCGATGCCCTTCTCGATGCCTTCCTTCAGGATGCGCGTGTTGGTCACGAACAGGTCGTCGCCCACGAGCTGGACCTTCTTGCCGAGCTTGTCGGTCAGCAGCTTCCAGCCGGCCCAATCGGACTCGTGCATGCCGTCTTCGATCGAGACGATCGGGAACTTGTCGGCGAGCGTTGCGAGGTAGTCGGCGAATTCGGCCGACGACAGTTGCAGGCCTTCGCCCGCGAGCTGGTACTTGCCGTCGTGGTAGAACTCGCTCGCTGCGCAGTCGAGCGCGAGCAGGACGTCTTCACCGGCGCGGTAGCCGGCCTTCTCGATGGCTTGCAGGATGGTCGAGAGGCACTCGTCGTTGCTGCCGAAATTCGGCGCGAAGCCGCCTTCGTCACCCACAGCCGTGCTCATGCCGCGATCCGAGAGGATCTTCTTGAGCGCGTGGAACACTTCCGCGCCGCAACGCAGCGCTTCACGGAAGGTCGGCTGGCTCACCGGCACGATCATGAATTCCTGAATATCGAGGCTGTTGTTCGCGTGCGCGCCGCCGTTGACGATGTTCATCATCGGGACCGGCAGCTGCATCGCGCCCGAGCCGCCGAAGTAGCGGTACAGCGGCAGGCCGGCTTCTTCAGCGGCAGCCTTCGCGACGGCCATCGAAACGGCCAGCATGGCGTTTGCGCCGAGGCGCGACTTGTTGTCGGTGCCGTCGAGCTCGAGCAGGGTCTTGTCGAGGAAGGCTTGTTCCGACGCGTCGAGGCCCATGATCGCCTCGGAGATTTCGGTGTTGATGTGCTCGACGGCCTTCAGCACGCCCTTGCCGTTGTAGCGGCCGGCTTCGCCGTCGCGCAGTTCGATCGCTTCGCGCGAGCCCGTGGATGCGCCCGACGGCACTGCCGCGCGGCCCATCGTGCCCGATTCGAGCAGCACGTCGCATTCGACGGTGGGATTGCCGCGCGAATCCAGAATCTCGCGACCGATGATATCTACGATTGCACTCATGGTTTCCTCAGGAAATGACAGTAATTCTTGCGCGAGCTGCGCCGCCTGCTGCATCGGCCCGCGAGGCACAGTTTCTATGCTCGTTCGGGGCACACCGTCACATGGGACAGGCTGCGCGCTCGCCAGGTTCAACTTGCCGCAGCGCGACGCTCACGTTCCTGTGACCGATGCGCTGCCACGCTGCCTTGTACATCGAGCGCGGTGCGTTGCGCCGCGCCGCTCCTCCATCGCGCCGCTCATGCAATCGAAGCGGCGCGCCGTACTGCGTAATTCCCGGCTCAGCTGAAGTCGTTCTCGAGGAACGGCGTGCGCTTGACCGCCTGGTCGAGCGTCACGAGGGTTTCGAGCAGGTCGGCCATGCGGTTCAGCGGTACGGCGTTCGGGCCGTCGGACTTCGCCTGCGCGGGGTTCGGGTGCGTCTCCATGAAGAGACCTGCCACGCCCGTGGCGACGGCCGCGCGGGCCAGCACCGGCACGAATTCGCGCTGACCGCCCGAGCTCGTGCCCTGCCCGCCCGGCAACTGCACCGAGTGGGTCACATCCATCACGACCGGCGCACCCGTCTCGCGCATGATAGCGAGCGAGCGCATGTCCGAGACGAGGTTGTTGTAACCGAACGAAACACCGCGCTCACAGGCGAAGAAGCGGTCTTCGGAAAGACCCGCCTCACGCGCGGCCTCGCGGGCCTTGTCGATCACGTTCTTCATGTCGTGCGGCGCGAGGAACTGACCTTTCTTGATGTTGACAGGCTTGCCCGAGCGCGCACACGCGTGGATGAAGTCGGTCTGGCGGCACAGGAACGCGGGCGTTTGCAGCACGTCCACGACCGATGCCACGGGCCCGATCTCTTCTTCCGAGTGCACGTCGGTCAGCACCGGCACGCCGAGCTGACGCTTCACTTCGGAAAGGATGCGCAGGCCCTCGTCCATCCCGAGGCCGCGAAACGACTTGCCGCTCGAACGATTGGCCTTGTCGTAGGACGACTTGTAGATGAACGGGATGCCAAGCTTCGACGTGATTTCCTTCAGGCGGCCCGCCGTGTCGATCGTCATCTGCTCAGATTCGACGACACAGGTGCCTGCGATCATGAAGAACGGCTTGTCGAGGCCAACCTCGAAACCGCACAGGTTCATGCTTTCTCCTCAGCGTGCGCCTGCTGGTGCGCGACCGCCGCTTCGACGTATGCCTTGAACAGCGGATGGCCGTCACGCGGCGTGGACGTGAATTCCGGGTGGAACTGGACGCCGACGAACCACGGGTGCATATCGCGCGGCAGCTCCATCATTTCCGGCAGGTCTTCGCTCGGGGTACGGGCGCTGATGATGAGGCCGCCCGCCTCGAGCTTGGGCACGTAGCCGTTATTGACTTCATAACGGTGGCGGTGACGCTCGTTCACGTCCTTGCCATAGATCTCTGCTGCCAGCGTGCCGGGCTTGATCGGGCAGCGCTGCGAACCCAGCCGCATCGTGCCGCCGAGGTCCGAGTCTTCGGTGCGCTTCTCGACCTTGCCTTCTCGGTCGGCCCATTCGGTGATGAGCGCGACGACACGGTCGGGCGTGTCCGGATCGAATTCCGTGCTGTTCGCGTGCTTCAGGCCCACCACGTCGCGCGCGAATTCGATGACGGCGAGCTGCATGCCGAGGCAGATGCCGAGGTACGGCACCTTCGCTTCGCGAGCGTACTGGATGGCCTTGATCTTGCCTTCGGTGCCGCGACGGCCGAAACCGCCCGGCACGAGGATCGCGTCGAGATGCTTGAGGCTCTCGACACCCTCTTCGTCGATCTGCTCGGAGTCGATGTACTCGATGTTCACCTTCGCCGAGGTCTTGATCGACGCGTGACGCAGCGCTTCGATAAGCGACTTGTACGACTCGGTCAGGTCGACGTACTTGCCGACCATGCCGATCGTGACTTCGTGCTTCGGATGCTCGAGCTTCTCGACCATTTCCGCCCAGATCGACAGATCGGCCGGCTTCGCGGAGAGCTTCAGTTCGTCGCAGACGATCGAGTCGAGGCCCTGGTCGTGCAGCATCTGCGGGATCTTGTAGATGCTGTCGGCGTCCCACACCGAGATCACGGCGTCTTCGGGCACGTTCGAGAACATCGAGATCTTCGAGCGCTCGTCGTCGGGAATGCGGCGATCGGCGCGGCACAGCAGCACGTTCGGATAGATACCGATTTCGCGCAGCTTCTGCACGCTGTGCTGCGTGGGCTTGGTCTTGAGTTCACCCGCCGTGGCGATGAACGGCACCAGCGTGAGGTGCACGAAGCACGCGCTGTTGCGGCCAAGACGCAGGCTCATCTGACGCGCGGCCTCGAGGAACGGCAGCGATTCGATGTCGCCCACCGTGCCGCCCACTTCGACGATCGCGACATCCGGCTCGCCGCACGTCGCCGATGCGGCGCCGCGTTCGATGAATGCCTGGATCTCGTTCGTGATGTGCGGAATGACCTGCACGGTCTTGCCCAGATAGTCGCCGCGGCGTTCCTTGCGGATCACCGATTCGTAGATCTGGCCCGTGGTGAAGTTGTTGGCCTTGCGCATCTTCGTGGAGATGAAGCGCTCATAGTGGCCAAGGTCGAGGTCGGTTTCCGCTCCGTCTTCCGTCACGAACACTTCGCCGTGCTGAAACGGACTCATCGTGCCGGGGTCGACGTTGATGTAGGGATCGAGCTTGAGGAGGGTGACTTTCAGACCGCGCGATTCGAGGATCGCGGCGAGGGAGGCGGCGGCAATACCCTTGCCAAGGGAGGAAACTACGCCGCCGGTGACGAAAACATATTTGGTCATCGCTGGATGCTCGCGGGAAAAACGGATTATACCTGAAAGCAAGGGCTAACCCTGAATTTTGAGCGGGCAGAAACGACGCGCGGCGCGTTGCCCCGCGCTCTACCCTGCCGTGCAAGCAACCACGCCGGGAAGCGGCCACTCAGGCTCCGTTTTCCATGGCGTAAAGCATGCGCTGCACCGCGCGCGCGGTCTCGATCGGACGCTCCATGGGATACAGATGGCTGCCCTCGATCCACTCGAAGCGCTCGCCGGCGATGCGCCGTGTTGCCGCAAGCCCGACCTGGCGGACTTCACGCGACTGCGTGCCCGCGACGAAGCTCACCGGCACGGGCGACCCGTGCACGAGCCGCGCGCCGAGCGTGTGCGGCAGCGTGCGGTAAATCATGTATTCGGTCAGGCGGTCGAAGGCGAGCGTGCGGCCGCCGTCGACCGAGGTCTGAGGAATGCCGAAGTCGACATAGTCGGACAGCACGCGCTCGTCCCAGCGCGCGAACGCCGCCTTCGAATGGAAATGCCGCCAGGCCTCGTCGCGGCTCGCCCAGTTCGTGCGGCGCGTGCGCGTGGCGACGGCAGGCGACAGGCGCTCGTCAAGGCCGGTCCACTGCGAGACTCGCAGCATGCTGCTGCGCCACCCCGCGATCACGGGCGAATCGAGCATCACGACGCCCTTGACCCACTGCGGCTTTTTCAGCGCGGCCATCAGCGACAGATAGCCACCGAGCGAATGGCCGACGAGCCAGACGGGCTCTTCGTAGGTGCGCCCAATGTCGTCGAGCAGTTGCTCGACCAGATGCGGCCAGTCGCGGGTGACGGGAAAGCGCGGGTCGTGCCCGATGCGCTCGATGTAGCGCAGTTCGTAGTTGTCGCCCAGTTCGGCGAAGAACGTACGATACGTCGAGGCCGGAAAGCCGTTCGCGTGCGAGAAATGGATGACGTTTTTCAAAGGCGGCGTGTCTCTCTATTTTGTTGATCTCGTTCGTCGTTCGCGCTTTCGCTCACGCTGCTATTGGCCCGGCGCGTCAGTCCTGCGTTGGCAGGTCCATCCAGTAGCGCCGCTGCGTATCGCGAAAGCGCTCGACGGCGAGTGCGCCGGGTCGCGCCTCGACCCGCGCGGCGCCATCCGCGTCGCTGCGCGCGAGCACGATGTGGCGGGCCGCGTAGCGCGCGTAGACGCCCGGATGCGGGTGATGAAAGCGGTTCAGATAGCCTACCTGAAATATCGCGACGAGCGGCCAGACAGAATCGAGGAACGGTTCAGTCGACGAGCTGCGGCTGCCGTGGTGCGGCACGACCAGCACCTGTGAGCGCAGCCGCACAGGGTCGCGCGCGACCAGCGTGCGTTCGTCGCCCGCTTCGATGTCGGCGGCGAGCAGCGCGGAAATCGGGCCGTCTTGCGCGTCGGACACGGCGCTTGCCGCCGTTGTCACCCGCAGGACGCAGCAATGCGCATTGGGTTTGCCCGCGAGCGGCCCGGGGTCGGGCCACAGCACCTCGAAGTCGACGCCGTCCCATTGCCAGCGCTGGCCCGCGGCGCATTGCACGATCTGCGCGCTCTTTGTGCGCGCGCTCGCCCAAAGCGGATGCGCGGGCAGGATGCCGGCCACGAATGTCCCTACGTCGACGGCATCGAGCACAGCTTGCGCGCCGCCCGAATGATCGGAGTCGTCGTGGCTGATCATCAGCGCATCGAGGCGCCCTATGCCGTGCGCCTGCAGATACGGAACGACGATGCGCTCGCCCGCCTGCGTGGACTCGGGGCCCGGGCCCGCGTCGAAAAGCAGGCGATGCCGGGCGGTTTCGACCAGCACCGATGTGCCCTGCCCAATGTCGAGCGCCGTGAGCCGGAAAGCGCCCGGCTGGGGGCCCGTGGGCGCCGGCACCAGTAACGGCAGCCACGTGAAGGGCGCGATCCAGCGCAGCGGCCAGCCGCGCGGCGCAAGCCACCAAACGACGCCCAAGGCAGCACAGGCGAGCGGCCACACTCCGGGTTGCGGCAACCGCAGAACCGCCCACGGCAGGCTCTCCATAGCGCTCAGCGCCACGACCAGCCAATCGAGGCAGGTATGCGCCACGCGCAGCGCAAGTGCGTCGATCGGCGCGGGCAGCGCTGCGCTCGCGATGACCAGCGGCGTGACGAGCATGCTCACCCAGGGAATCGCAAGCGCGTTGGCGAGCGGACCGACGAGCGGTATTTGCGCGAACCAGTACGCCGTGAGCGGCGCGAGCGCCAGCGTCACGGCCCACTGCACGCGAGCGCTATCGCCGAGGCGTGACGCAAGACGTCGTATCGCCCCACGCCAGCCGCCGGCCGGAAAAATCATGGCCGCGAGACGTCGCAGCCAGCCGTCGCGCGCGGTTGGCCCCGCCAATGGTTCAGTTCGGTCGCGCATCGGATCGGCGGCGTCGGCGGCAGAATCCTGCGGCGCGTCCGTGTGCAAGCGCGGCACGCCACTCGCCGCGAACAGGATCGCCCCGACCGCGCAAAACGAGAGCCAGAAGCCGGCTGCCGTCACCGCCCACGGATCGCGCAGCAGCACAAGGCCGAGCGCCCACGCGAGCACGTGCGAGCGCGCGACCTCGCGCCCGGCGAACAGCGCGAGCGCAACGACCGCCAGCATCCAGAGCGCGCGCTGCACCGGCACATTGAAGCCGGCGAGCGCGGCATAGACTCCCGCCGCGAGCAATGCGCCCGCAACGGCTACCTTCTGCGCGGGCACGATGAGCGGCGCCTCGACGCCGCACCAGCGCGCGCGCCGCCACAGCGCGCCCGCGCCCCACCCTGCGAGCCCCGCGACGAACGCGAGATGCAGCCCGGAAATCGCCACCAGATGGCTCGTGCCCGTATTGCGCATGAGACGCCTGTCCGCATCGCTGATCGCGTCCTGCGCGCCGATTGCGAGCGCGACGACGATGCCGCGATGCGGCGCATCGCCGAGCACCGCGTCGACGCGCGCACGCAGCGCGGCGCGCGCCCGCTCGATGCGCACGCCGATGCCGGTTGCGTCAACGGGCAGACGCACGGCATGCTGGGGATCGCTTACATAGCCGTTGGCGCGCACGCCGCGCGCGAGCAGCGCGGCTTCCGCGTCGCGCAGGCCGAAGTTGCCGTTTCCATGCGGGCGTTTGAGCCGCACGGCAAGGCGCCAGCGCGCGCCGGGCACGAGCGGCGGCAGCGGCGCCTCGCGCGCCACCCACGACAATTGAATCAGATGCGGCAGCGGCGTAGCGGCTTTGTGCGTTTCCCAGGATTCGACACGAAAGAGGAAGCTCACGCCGTTCGCGCCGTAAGAAGGCAAGCTGGAGATATAGCCGGTGATGCCTATGTCGCGCGCCTGCCAGGCAGCCGGAAGCGCCTCTGCAAGTCGCGCTTCGGCGCGCCATGCCGCGTAGCCAAAGCCCGCGCATCCGGCCGCAAACCACACCGCCGCCCAGCCGCTCGCGATGCGCCAGCGTCGCCAGCAAGACAAGCCGAACACCCGGCGAGACGCTTCGTGAGATTCATCCGCCGGTTGGGCCGCGCCCAGCGCCCATGCTGCCCACCCGGCCGCAAGTACGGTTGCCAGAACGAGCCAGACCCACGCGCCCGCCCCCGGTAACGCAGCCTGTCGCTGCAAGGCAATCACGCCCAGCGCAAACCCGCACCCTATCGCCCGCATCCTGCCTCCTCGCAACGAGGGGGCTGAATGCACGGACCACGTCAATCGCGCCGCGCTCAATGCGCGTTGTGCACGCCACCCTGGAAACGATTATGCAGACGAAAGCGCGAGCCGCGGCAACGCAGCCGCCGCGTTAGCCGTCGTGCCAAGTGCGAGTTCCGCGGGGCTCAAGCCCCTCAAGCCCGCGAGCACGGCGCCGATGTGCGGCACCTGGTCGGGGGTGTTGCGCGCGCGATAAAGCCAGGCGGGTGAGATATCCGGCGCATCGGTTTCCATGACGATTGCCTCGAGCGGCAACTGCTGCGCGAGCCTGCGGATCTGCAGCGCGCGCTCGAACGTCACATTGCCGCCGAAGCCCAGATGCATCCCTTGATCGATGAACGCTCGCGCCTGCTGGAAGCTGCCGTTGAACGCATGCGCGATACCGCTTCTCACGCCATTGCGGCGCAGCCCCTTGAGCACCTGGTCCTGCGACTTGCGCACATGGCAGATCGCCGGCAAGCCGAACTCGCGCGCAAGGCGCAGCTGGGCATCGTAGAAGTGCTGTTGACGGGCCTCGTCGAGCCCCGGCACGAAGTAATCGAGCCCGATCTCGCCGATGCCGACGAAGCGCGGATCATCGAGACTCGCCTCGATCTCGCGGCGCAACACATCAAGGTCTTCGTCACGCGCCTGCGGCGTATAAAGCGGGTGGATGCCGAGCGCGTAGACCGCGCCCCCGGTGCGATGCGCGAGCGCGCGCACCACTTCGAAGTTCTCGCGCGCCACCGCCGGGATCACGATGCGCGACACGCCCGCCGCGTGCGCCGCCGACGCGACCGCGTCGCGGTCGGCGTCGAACTCGGCGGCATCGAGATGGCAGTGCGTGTCGGTCCACATGGCGCTCGCTCGCGAAAAGGCTCAGACCGGTACGACCGGTTCCTCTTGCAGCATGCCGTCGCGCAGGCGCACGATGCGATCGCAGCGCGCCGCGAGGTCGGAATCGTGCGTGACGATCACGAAGCTCGTATCGAACTGGTCGGAGAGTTCGAGCATCAGGTTGAAGACGTTATCCGCCGTCGCGCCGTCGAGGTTGCCCGTGGGCTCGTCGGCGAGCACACAAGCGGGCTTCGTCACGAGCGCGCGCGCGATGGCCACGCGCTGGCGCTCGCCGCCCGACAACTCGCCCGGCCGGTTGCGCGCGCGATGCGAGAGGCCTACGCGTTCGAGGATCTGCATCGCCTCGGCCCGCGCGTCTTCCTGCGTCATGCGGCGGATGCGCAGCGGCATCGCCACGTTGTCGAGCGCCGAAAACTCCGGCAGCAGATGGTGGAACTGATAGACGAAGCCCAGCGCGCGATTGCGCAGTTCGTTGCGCTCGCGCTCGGATAGCTCGGTGAACGGCTTGCCGAGCACCGAGACCTTGCCCGCGCCCGGCTCGTCGAGGCCGCCGAGCACGTGCAGCAGCGTGCTTTTGCCCGAGCCCGACGCGCCCACCACAGCGAGCTTCTCGCCGCGCTTCACTTTCAGATCGGTGTCGTGCAGCACCTGCACCGCAAGCGGGCCCTGGCCAAACACCTTCGAGACGCCGTGCGCTTCGAGCACGTACGGATAGTCGCCCGCCGCGGCGATGAGCGATTGACGGTCATTCATAGCGCAGCGCCTCCGCGGGACGAACCTTGGCCGCGCGCCAGCTCGGATAGAGCGTGGCGAGCGCGGACAGCACGAACGCGATCACGCCGATGCGCATCACGTCGGAAGCCACGAGTTCCGAAGGCAGCTCGCTGATGAAATAAACCGAAGGCGGCAGGAACTGAATGCCAAGCAGATGCTCGATCGCCGGCACGCTCCATGGAATGCTCCACGCGATCAGGCAACCGAGCGCGATGCCGATGGCCGTGCCCACGAAGCCGATCGTCACGCCCTGCACGACGAAGATCTTCATGATCGAGCCCGGCTGCGCGCCGAGCGTACGCAGGATCGCGATATCGGCCTGCTTGTTGGTGACGGTCATGACGAGAGACGAAACGAGATTGAACGCCGCGACCGCGATGATGAGCGTGAGAATGATGAACATCATGCGTTTTTCGATCTGCACGGCCGAGAACCAGGTCTTGTTCTGCTGCGTCCAGTCGCGGATATAGAGGTCGCCCGAGAGCGTATGCACGAGCTGGCGCGCCACCGCCGGTGCGCGCTGCATGTCCTTCAGACGCAGGCGCACGCCGCTTGGCGCGCCTAAGCGATAAAGCACTTCGGCGTCGCGGATGTTGGTGAGTGCGAGCGTGCTGTCGTACTCGTAGTGGCCCGACTCGAACACGCCCATCACCGTGAACTGCTTCAGGCGCGGCAACATGCCGGCCGGCGTGATCGAACCCTCGGGCGCGACGAGCGTGACCTTGTCGCCCACCGTCACGCCCAGGTTCACGGCGAGATCCGCGCCGAGCACGATGCCGAAGCTGCCGGGCGTGAGATCGTTCAGGCTGCCCGCCTTCATTTCCTTACCGATGTCCGAAACCTGCGGCTCCTCGGAAGGCTCGATGCCGCGCAGCGCGACGCCGTTTACGCTGTCGCCGCGCGTGAGCAGCGCCTGGGCGTCCACGTAAGGCGCCGCGCCGATGACTTCAGGATTGGTCTTCGCTTCCTTCGCGGTGAGCTGCCAGTCGGGCATCGTGCCCGTGGGCGAAAAGATCTCGATGTGCGCGAGCACGGAGAGCATGCGGTCGCGCACGTCGCGCTGGAAGCCGTTCATCACCGAGAGCACGACGATCAGCGCCGCGACGCCGAGCGCGATGCCCGACATCGAAATGAGCGCGATGAACGAGATGAACCCGTTGCCGGTCGTGCGTTTGCCGGCGCGGGTGTAGCGCCAGCCTATCTGCCATTCGTAGGGAAGTTTCAAGCGAATCCTTTTGCGTCTTCGTTGCGCTCCGGCGCCGTATTGACCCTGGGGCCAGTGCGCGCCGGACGGCAGGAGAATATCGTGCCGGGTCGGGCAGCGATCAACCGCGAAGTTTGCCACACTGGCGGCGGGTCACGGATATTCGACGGAGTTCCCGCGGACTTTCGCGCGTGAGCACCGTCGCCCCGGGGGGCGATTGCCCGCCCTCTGCTTCGAGCCGCAATTCGCCCACAAGTGCCGCAGCGCCAGCATAACGGGTCAACGCGGGGCCGTTGCGGCACGCCCGAGGGGCGCCCGACGCACGGAGCGCCGAAGTACAATGCGCACCATCATGCCCGCCGACCGACTCCATCTCCTCGTCCCCTTTGCCTTGCCGTCCGCTGCGGCCGCCTCCACCGCGCTCGCTGGCCTCGAATACCCGGCGCTCGCGAAACTGGTTGCGCGCGCGACGCTCGGCGGGCAGGTGATCGGCGAAGACTTCCAGCGTACGCTGCCGCACGAGCGCTGGGTCGCGCGCCAGTTCGGCGCGCTAGGTCCGGCGAGCGCAAACAACGCACAACCCGCGCCGGCCGCCGACGACGAAGCGCCGCTTGCGCCCTACATGCTGCTCGCCGATGGCGGCACGCCCGGCGACGCCACGTGGGCGTGCGTACAGCCCGTGCACGTGCGCATCGCGCACGATCACCTGGTGCTGATCGACCCCGCCTCGCTGGAGCTCGCCGACGCCGACGCCGCCACGCTCTACACCGTCGCCCGCCCGCTGATCGAAGAACTGGGCGTGCGCATCGAGGCTCCCACGCCGCGGCGCTGGTATCTCTCGTCGGAAGCGTTCGGCACGCTCGCGGGTGCGTCGCCCTTGCGCGCGAGCGGCCGCAACATCGAGATCTGGCTGCCGCACGAGGCCCATTCGGGCCAGCGTTCGCGCGCCTGGATGAAGGTGCAGAACGAAGTGCAGATGGCGTGGTTCGAGCATCCTGTGAACGAGGCCCGCGAGGCGCGCGGTTTGCCCGCCGTCAACTCGATCTGGTTCCACGGCCAGGGCGCGCTGCGCACCGTCACGAGCCCGTATGCGCGGGTGCGCTCCGATGCGGCCGCCACGCGCGGCCTGGCGCTCGCCGCGCAGGCGGAAGTCGGTGCCGCGCCGGCGACCTTCGCCGCCCTCGCAGCCGCGCTCAACAACGGTTCGGGCACAGGCGCGACGCTCGTCGAGCTCGATCCGTTCTCGGCGGCGTTCATCCAGCAGGACTGGGGCCGCTGGAACGCAGCGTTCGCTCAACTGGAACGCGACTGGTTCACGCCCGCGCTCACGGCGCTGCAAACGGGCGCGCTCGCCGCGCTCGACCTCACGCTGTGCGGCGACACCGGCTCGGTCACGCTGTCCATCACGCGCGGCGATTTGCGCAAATTCTGGCGACGCCGCCTGTTCGCGTCGCTCTTTATCGAATGATCCCCGAATGACTTCTTTTTTCCGCGCTCTCGCATGACCCGAATCGTCACCCGCGCCTGCTCGCCCGCCGACACCGAAGCACTCGTGCGCCACGGCCTGCATCCGGTGCTCGCGCGCCTCTACGCCTCGCGCGGCGTTTGCCAGCCCGACGAGATCGAAACCGGTCTCGCGCGCCTCATCCCGCCCACGGGCATGAAAGGCCTCGACGAGGCCGCCGCGCTGCTCGCCGACGCGCTCGAAGCCGAGTGCCGCATGCTCGTGGTCGCCGACTACGACTGCGACGGCGCGACGGCCTGCGCCGTGGCCGTGCGCGGCCTGCGCATGTTCGGCGCGCAGATCGACTATCTGGTGCCAAACCGTTTCGAGTATGGCTACGGCCTCACGCCCGAGATCGTCGCCCTCGCCGCCCAAGGTAAAGGCGGGCCGCCCGACGTCCTGATCACGGTGGACAACGGCATCGCCAGCGTGGAAGGCGTCGAAGCCGCCAACGCGCTCGGCATCGAGGTGCTCGTGACCGACCACCACCTGCCCGGCGACACGCTCCCCGACGCGCGCGCCATCGTCAATCCGAACCAGCCGGGCTGCGAGTTTCCGAGCAAGTGCATCGCGGGTGTGGGCGTGATGTTCTACACGTTGCTCGCGCTGCGCGCGGAGTTGCGCAAGCGCGGCGCGTTCAGCGATGGCAAGCCCGAGCCGCGCCTCGACGGCCTGCTCGATCTCGTCGCGCTCGGCACCGTCGCCGACGTCGTGAAGCTCGACTGCAACAACCGCGTGCTCGTCGCCCAAGGCTTGCAGCGCGTGCGTAACGGCCGCATGCAGCCGGGCATTGCGGCGCTCTTTCGCGCGGCGGGCCGCGACGCGAAAAGCGCATCGGGCTTCGACTTCGGCTTCGCGCTCGGCCCGCGCCTGAATGCGGCCGGCCGGCTCTCGGACATGTCGCTCGGCATCGAGTGCCTGACCACCGACGACGTGGGCCGCGCCTGGGAACTGGCGCAGCAGCTCGACGGCATGAACCGCGAGCGCCGCGAGATCGAAGCCGGCATGCAGCAGCAGGCGCTAGCCGACCTCGCCGACGTTGATCCACAGGGCAAGGCCACGCTCACGCTCTTTAACGAAGGCTGGCACCAGGGCGTGATCGGCATCGTCGCGGGACGGCTCAAGGAGCGCTTCCACCGCCCTTCGTTTACCTTCGCGCCTGCCGACGACGACGGCGAACTCGTGAAGGGCTCGGGCCGCTCGATCCCCGGTTTCCATCTGCGCGACGCGGTCGATCTCATCAGCAAGCGCGAGCCCGGTCTGATCCAGAAGTTCGGCGGCCACGCCATGGCCGCGGGCATGACGATCGCCGCCGCGGACGTGCCGCGCTTTGCTGCCGCCTTCGAACGCGTGGGACGCGAGTGGCTCACCGAAGAGGCGCTCGCGCGCACGGTCGAGACCGACGGCGATCTCGAAGACGCCTACTTCACGCCCGATTTCGTCGAGATGCTCGACGCCGCCGTGTGGGGCCAGGGCTTCCCGGCGCCCGTATTCTCGGGCGAATTCGAGGTGGCCTCGCAGGCGCTCGTGAAGGACAAGCACCTCAAGCTGCAACTGCTGCGCGGGCGCCAGCGCTTCAACGCGATCTGGTTCAACCACACGGAGTCGCTGCCGCAGCACACCACGGTCGCCTACCGGCTCGTGCGCGACACCTGGAATGGCGTGTCGCGCGTGCAGCTCGTGGTCGAGCACGCTGCGCTCTAAGCCCGCTTTGAACGGCATGTTGGGCTGAAAAGCGCGGGCCGCCCGAAGCGCCCGCGCCGCCCTTGATCCGGGTCCAATCGGCTATAATTCAATGTTTTACACGCCGGATCACGATACAAATGGAAGCGGAACGTCTCAACGCGATCGAAGCCCTTTTGGCGGACCTGCGCGCACGCGCGGGCGAGCTACGGGGGTATCTTTGACTACGACGTAAAAGCCCGACGGCTCGTCGAAGTCAACAGCGAACTCGAAGACCCCAACGTCTGGAACGACTCCAGGCACGCCCAGGGTCTCGGCAAGGAAAAGAAACTGCTCGAGGGCGTGGTGCACGTGCTCGACGGCATCGAGAACGACACGCGCGACACCCAGGATCTCTTCGAAATGGCGCGCGAAGAAGGCGATGAGGACACGCTCGTCGCCATCGAAACCGACGCTCACGCGATCGAAGCGCGCGTCGCCGACGTCGAGTTCCGCCGCATGTTCGCGAATCCGGCCGATCCGAACAACGCGTTCATCGACATCCAGGCCGGCGCCGGCGGCACCGAGGCCTGCGACTGGGCGTCCATGCTGCTGCGCCAGTACGTGCGCTACTGCGAACGCAAGGGCTTCAAGACCGAAGTGCTCGAAGAATCCGAAGGCGATGTGGCCGGCATCAAGAGCGCGACGATCAAGGTCGAAGGCGAATACGCCTACGGCTTCCTGCGTACCGAAACCGGCATTCACCGCCTCGTGCGCAAGTCGCCGTTCGACTCGTCGGGCGGGCGTCATACGTCGTTCTCGTCGGTGTTCGTGTATCCGGAAATCGACGACTCGTTCGAGATCGAAGTCAATCCGGCCGATCTGCGCATCGACACGTACCGCGCTTCGGGCGCGGGCGGTCAGCACATCAACAAGACCGACTCGGCCGTGCGTATCACGCACGTCCCGTCGGGCATCGTCGTGCAGTGCCAGAACGACCGCTCGCAGCACCGCAACCGCGCCGAAGCCATGGCCATGCTGAAGTCGCGCCTGTACGAAGCCGAGATGCGCAAGCGCCAGTCGGAACAGGACAAGCTCGAGGCGGGCAAGTCGGACGTGGGCTGGGGTCACCAGATCCGCTCCTATGTGCTCGACAACAGCCGTATCAAAGATCTGCGCACCAACGTCGAAATCAGCAACACCAAGGCCGTGCTCGACGGCGATCTCGACGCCTTCATCAGCGCGAGCCTGAAACAGGGCGTGTAAGCTTTGCCGCACGCCACGGGCGCTGCAGAACACCGCATGCCGCCCTCTCCTGCTGCGCCGCCCGCTTCGACTGCGAGGTGCGCGACGCGCAGCAGGAACCGAAGTCCGCTTATCTGCGCGCGATGCGCGCCGTGTCCCGCGAAGGACCATGCCGGGGCCGCAGCCCCGAAAACTCGCCGAAACACCTGCGAATCAAAGAACTCCGAGCCATCATGACCGAACCGACCCAGCAGAACGCGCCCAGCGCCGCGCCCGAACTCGACGACAACCAGATCATCGCCGAGCGCCGCGAGAAACTGCGCACGCTGCGCGAGGCAGGCGTCGCTTATCCGAACGACTTCCGCCCGACCCACCACGCTGCCGACCTGGCGCGCGACTACGCCGACACGGACAAGGACGCGCTCGAAGCGAACCCGCTCGAAGTGGCAGTCGCCGGCCGCATGATGCTCAAGCGCGTGATGGGCAAGGCGAGCTTCGCCACGGTGCGCGACGGCTCAGGCCAGATCCAGTTCTTCATCACGCCCGCCGACGTGGGCGAGGCAACCTACGACGCGTTCAAGAAGTGGGATCTGGGTGACATCGTCGCGGCCAAGGGTGTGCTGTTCCGCACCAACAAGGGCGAGCTTTCGGTGCGCTGCACGGAACTGCGTCTGCTCTCGAAGGCGCTGCGTCCGCTGCCGGACAAGTTCCACGGTCTCGCCGACCAGGAAATGCGCTATCGCCAGCGCTACGTCGACCTGATCGTCACGCCGGAAGCGCGTCAGACATTCCAGGCGCGCACCAAGGCGATTTCCTCCGTGCGCCGCTTCATGGCCGACTCGGGCTTCATGGAAGTCGAAACGCCGATGCTGCACCCGATCCCGGGCGGCGCGGCCGCCAAGCCGTTCGTCACGCACCACAATGCGCTCGACATGCAGATGTTCATGCGCATCGCGCCCGAGCTTTATCTCAAGCGCCTGATCGTGGGCGGCTTCGAACGCGTGTTCGAGATCAACCGGAATTTCCGTAACGAAGGCGTTTCGCCACGTCACAATCCGGAATTCACGATGATGGAGTTCTATGCCGCGTACACCGACTACGCGTGGCTCATGGACTTCACCGAGCAGCTGATCCGCCAGGCCGCCATCGACGCGAGCGGCACCGCCGTCCTGACGTATCAGGGCCGTGAACTCGACCTCTCAAAGCCGTTCCATCGCCTGACGATCGTGCAGGCGATCCAGAAGTACGCGCCGCAATACACGAACGAGCAGCTTGCCGACGCCGCCTTCCTGCGCACGGAACTCAAGAAGTTCGGCGTGGACACGAACCAGCCGGCGTTCCTGAACGCAGGCGTGGGCTCGCTGCAACTGGCGCTCTTCGAAGAAACCGCCGAGTCGCAGCTGTGGGAGCCGACCTACATCATCGACTACCCCGTCGAAGTCTCGCCGCTCGCGCGCGCCTCGGACACGCTGCCGGGCATCACCGAGCGCTTCGAGCTGTTCATCACGGGCCGCGAGATCGCCAACGGCTTCTCGGAACTGAACGATCCGGAAGACCAGGCCGCGCGCTTCAAGAAGCAGGTCGAGCAAAAGGACGCCGGCGACGAAGAAGCCATGTTCTACGACGCCGACTACATCCGCGCGCTCGAATACGGCATGCCTCCGACGGGCGGGTGCGGCATCGGCATCGACCGTCTGATCATGCTGCTCACGGACAGCGCGAGCATCCGCGACGTGATCCTCTTCCCGCACCTGCGCCGCGAAGACTAAGCGGAACATTGCCTGACATGACGGGGCGCACGCGGTTCACGCCGTATGCGCCCCGTTTCTTTGTGGGCTCTCTCAGCGCACACGATTGTAACCATCGGTAAAATCTGCCGGCTAGTGCGGCCGCTGGGACGGGTACGTCAATTGCGTCCCTGTGGAGAACCGCGCTGTGCAACGCTGCGCGACGACCACGCCCTCAGCGTCTTCCCGCACCCACCGCGCGGGGTTACAAATTGAAACGCTCACAGAATTGGATTGGCTCAAACTGGGTTTCACAAGAGAGCCAACTCTGCCAAAGACGGAGCCTGTCATGAACACAACCGATCCGACCACACCGAAACGCCGCCTCCATCCGCTGATCGCAACCGCAGCGGCAGCCGTCATCGTCGCGAGCCTTGCGGCCACGGCGGCCATCACCGGCGTTTTCCCGAGAGCTTCCAGCACCGCCGAACAGAGCGCCCAGGTTCAAACGGGCCAGACGGCCATGACGGCTTCCCAGCCGCCGGTGGCCGACTCGACCAAGCCGGTGCAGGCCTCGCAATACGCGCAGAGCGACCAGAATGCGCCTGCCGAGCCGCAACCGGCGCCGGCGCAGCCTCAACAGCAGGCGGCCGTGCCCGTCGCGCCGGCGCAGCAGTACGGTCAACAGCCTGCCCAGCCGGCGCAGCCTTCGCAGCAGCAATACGCGCAGGAAGCGCCGCCCGCCCAGCCCGCATGTTCGACGTGCGGCACGGTCGTCGCGATTTCCGAGGTCAAGCATGAAGGCCATGGCACCGGTATCGGCGCAGTAGGCGGCGCGGTGGCGGGTGGTGTGGTCGGCAACCAGTTCGGCTCGGGCAACGGCCGCACGGCCATGACGCTGCTCGGCGCACTGGGCGGCGGCTTCGCGGGCAACTCGGTCGAAAAACACCTGCGCAGCACGACGAGTTATTCGGTGCGCGTGCGCATGGAGAACGGCAAGACGCGCTACTTCACGTATCACGAAGCGCCGCCGTTCCAGCAAGGCGAGCGCGTGCGTGTGGAAAACGGCACGCTGGTCGCGGGTTGATCGCGCCGAAGCTGACAGCGCAATAAAAAAGGCGATTTGCCGTAGTGGCAAATCGCCTTTTTCTCGTCTGCTTGCCGGGCTTGCCGGGAATCAGTAGTCCGCGTCTTCGATCCACGCGGCCTGGATCGCTTCGAGAATCTTCTCGTTCGAGCGCTCGGGGTCGTCGTCGAAACCGTCGAGCTGGGTGATCCAGCGGTGCAGATCGGTGAAGCGCACGTACTGCGGATCCACTTCGGGATGGGTGTCCGTCAAGGCCATCGCGATGTCCTGCGTATCGGTCCATTTCATGGCTGCGCGCTCCTCCTGGTGTTCAGTGGCTCAGTGGTTTTCTTTCGCGTGGTTGATCGAGTAACGCGGAATCTCGACCACCAGGTCGTCGTTCTCGGGCACGAGGGCCTGACACGACAGACGCGACGTCGGCTCGAGGCCCCACGCCTTGTCGAGGAGATCGTCTTCGTCTTCCTCGGAAGGCACGAGCACATCGAAACCTTCGCGCACGATCACGTGACAGGTCGTGCAGGCGCACGACTTTTCGCATGCGTGCTCGATTTCGATGCCGTGTTCGAGCAGCGCGTCGCACACGCTCTCACCCGGCTTGGCGTCGATGACCGCGCCTTCAGGGCACAGTTCGACATGGGGCAGCACCACGATTTGAGGCATTGTGATTTCCGTATCCAATAACTTTCATATCGGGCGCATGCCCCGCCTCCGACGGCGGCATGTGCCCATTCTACTGTCGGTGCGCGCTCTGCCACATCGGGAAAGCACGCACGCGTGCGCCGTTTGCTAACGACGCATTCGCCTTCCGCGCCTTTAGCCGATCTCGTCGAGCCTCTTGCCCGCCAGCGCGCGCTTGATGCCCTTGTCCATGCGGCGCGCGGCAAACTCGTCGGTGCCTTCGGACAGTGCCTTGGTGGCGGCTTCGATCGCGCCGGCGTCCTCGCCCTGCGCGATTTGCGCGAGCGCGGCGATCAGCGCGTCGACTTGCGCCCGCTCGGCTTCGTCGAGCAGTTCGCCATCGGCGCCCAAAGCGGCGTTGGTCGCTTCGATGATGCGTTGCGCCTCGACCTGCGCCTCGCGCAGCGCGCGGGCGCGCATGTCGACTTCGGCGGTCTTGAAGCTGTCTTCGAGCATGCGGGCCACGTCGTCGTCGGCGAGACCGTAAGACGGTTTCACCACCACCGAGGCTTCCACGCCCGAGAGCTGCTCGCGCGCGAACACGGACAAGAGGCCGTCCGCATCCACCTGGTAAGTCACGCGAATGCGCGCCGCGCCCGCCGCCATCGGCGGAATGCCGCGCAACTCGAAACGCGCGAGTGAGCGGCAGTCGGCGACGAGTTCGCGCTCGCCCTGCACCACGTGAATCGCCATGGCGGTCTGGCCGTCCTTGAAGGTCGTGAAGTCCTGCGCACGCGCGACCGGAATGGTCGAATTGCGCGAGATGATCTTCTCGACGAGGCCACCCATCGTCTCCACGCCGAGCGACAGCGGAATGACGTCGAGCAGCAGCCAGTCGTCCTCACCGCCACGGTTGCCGGCGAGCAGGTCGGCCTGGATCGCCGCGCCAAGCGCGACGACCTGATCCGGGTCCAGATTCGTGAGCGGCGCCTGGCCGAAGTGCTGCTCCACGGCGCGGCGGATCACGGGCATGCGCGTCGCGCCGCCGACCAGCACGACGCCCCTCACGTCCTTCGCGGCTACCTTCGCGTCGCGCAGCGCCTTTTTCGTCGGCGTGAGCGTGCGCTGCACGAGCGCTTGCGTGAGCGCTTCGAAGCGCGGCTCGTCGATCGTCAGCGCGATCGGCTGGCCGCTCGACAGGGTCGCCTCGATGCGCGCCTCGGGCGCGGACGAGAGCGCTTCCTTCGCATCGCGCACGCGGTCGAGCAACAGGCGCACGTCTTCGGGCGCGAGCGTCGCGCGCTCGATGCCGGACTGCTCCAGCGTCCAGGCAAAAAGCGCGTGGTCGAAATCGTCGCCGCCGAGCGCCGAATCGCCGCCGGCCGCCAGCACTTCGAACACGCCCTTCGTGAGCTTGAGAATCGACAGGTCGAAGGTGCCGCCGCCGAGGTCGTAGACCGCATAGAGGCCTTCGGCGCCGTTGTCGAGCCCGTACGCGATCGCCGCCGCGGTCGGCTCGTTGAGCAGACGCAGCACGTTCAGGCCCGCGAGGCGCGCAGCGTCCTTGGTCGCCTGGCGCTGCGCTTCGTCGAAGTAGGCCGGCACCGTGATGACGGCGCCCACGAGTTCGTCGCCGAGCGTGTCTTCGGCACGCTGGCGCAGCGTCGCGAGAATTTCCGCCGAGACTTCGACGGGGCTCTTCACGCCATCAATAGTCTGGATTTGCACCATGCCCGGCGCGTCGACGAAGTCGTACGGTGCGTTGGCCGCGCCTTCGACGTCGGACTTGCCGCGGCCCATGAAGCGCTTGACCGACACGATCGTGTTACGCGGGTCGGTGGCGGCTTCCGCCTTCGCCGTGCGGCCGATACGGCGGCCGCCGTTGGCGAGATAGCGCACGACCGAGGGCAGCAGCGCATGGCCGTCTTCGTCGGGCAGCACGTCGGGCACGCCGCTGCGCACCGCGGCGACCAGCGAGTTCGTCGTGCCGAGGTCGATGCCGACGGCGAGTCGCCGCTGATGCGGCGCCGGCGCCATGCCGGGTTCGGAGATTTGCAGTAAGGCCATCTGTGTGATCTGCTTTTTAACCTGGTGGGCGCGAGCGCCCGATATCCGTTTCAGCGCTCGGTTTCAGCCTTCGAGCCGCTCGATCTGCGAGTCGATTTCGCCCGCCACGCGCTCGATGAACATGAGCTGGCGCACCGCCTCGGCCGCGGGCTGGTTCGAGCTGCTGTCGAGCAGCGCCGCGAGCTTCGTGAAGCGCACGCGTTCGTCGTCGCGCAGCTCGCCCGCCAGTGCATCGAGCGCATCGATGTTCTTTGCGCCGACCGCGTCTTCGATCGCCTCGCGCCACTCCATCTGCTGCATGAGGAACGCGGGCTCCATCGCGGTGTTGTTCTCCGCCCCGACGTCGATGCCGCGCAGATGCAGCAGATACTTCGCGCGCTTGAGCGGATCGCGCAGCGTCTGATACGCCTCGTTCGTGCGCGTGGCCCATTGCATGGCGATGCGCTTTTGCGCCTCCCCGGCCGCGGCGAAGCGGTCGGGATGCACCTGCGCCTGCACCGTGCGGTAGGCATGGTCGAGCGCGTTCGCGTCGATCGCGAACTGCTCGGGCAGGCCGAACAGCACGAAGTGGCTGTCGGAGAGCGACCGGGAAGGCGTGGAAGGCGTGCTCATCGGCTGGAACGTTCTTGTGGGGCTATGAGGGGCTGAGGGACTAACCAGCGGCCATCAAAATCAAAAAGGCGGCACAGGCCGCCTTTTCACCGCTCTACGCGGGCTCAAACGCGGAAGGACTCGCCGCAGCCGCACTCGTCCTTCACATTCGGGTTGTTGAACCGGAATCCTTCGTTCAGGCCTTCGCGCACGAAGTCGAGCTGCGTGCCGTCGATATAGGCCAGACTCTTCGGGTCGACGATGACCTTCACGCCGTGGCTCTCGAAGACGTTGTCCTCGGGCGCGAGATCGTCAACGTACTCGAGCTTGTACGCGAGGCCCGAGCAGCCCGTCGTGCGCACGCCAAGACGCAGGCCCACGCCCTTGCCGCGACGGCTCAGGTACTTTTGCACGTGCTGTGCCGCTTTTTCAGTCAACGTAATTGCCATAGCATCTTCGCCGCGCCTCGCGCCGCCGGTTGGGCTTTCGCCGTCCCTTGCGTCGCGATGCAAGCCTGCTGCATCCAGAATCGTTAGTCCCAGAGCGCCGAGCTTGTGGGCTCGACGCCGTCCTGCCTCTACTACGCCGCAGCGCTGTGCTTTACGCCGCGTCGGCCTTCGCTTCGGTCGTGTGACGCTGGCGATAGTCCGCTACCGCTGCCTTGATCGCGTCTTCCGCGAGAATCGAGCAGTGGATCTTCACCGGCGGCAGCGCCAGTTCTTCGGCGATATGCGTGTTCTTGATGTCGAGCGCCTGGTCGAGCGTCTTGCCCTTCACCCACTCGGTCACGAGCGAGCTCGAAGCGATCGCCGAGCCGCAGCCGTAGGTCTTGAACTTCGCGTCTTCGATCACGCCGTCCGCGCCCACGCGGATCTGCAGCTTCATCACGTCGCCGCACGCCGGCGCGCCGACCATGCCGGTGCCCACTGCGTCGTCGTCCTTCGCGAACGAGCCGACGTTGCGCGGGTTTTCGTAGTGGTCCAGAACCTTGTCGCTATATGCCATGATCACACTCCTTCAATTCGTGTTTGCCGCGCTGCACGTGAGTTGCGCTGCGGCTGGGTCGTTGTTCGCTGCTAACTGCGCCGCCTGGCTTAGTGCGCTGCCCACTGGATGGTCGACAGATCGATGCCGTCCTGATGCATTTCCCACAGCGGCGAAAGCTCGCGCAGCTTGGCGATCTTCGTCTTCAGCAGGTTGATCACGTAGTCCACGTCCTGTTCCGTCGTGAAGCGGCCCACTGTGAAGCGGATCGAGCTGTGCGCCAACTCGTCGTTGCGGCCGAGCGCGCGCAGCACGTACGACGGCTCGAGCGATGCGGACGTGCACGCCGAACCCGACGACACCGCCACGTCCTTCACCGCCATGATCAGCGACTCGCCTTCGACGAAGTTGAAGCTGATGTTCAGGTTGTGCGGCACACGCTGTTCCATGTCGCCGTTCACGTAGGTTTCCTCGATTTCCTTCAGGCCGCGCAGGAGCTTGTCGCGCAGCATGCGCACGCGCTCGTTTTCCGTGGCCATCTCTTCACGCGCGATGCGGAACGCTTCGCCCATGCCGACGATCTGGTGCGTGGCCAGCGTGCCCGAGCGCATGCCGCGCTCGTGGCCGCCGCCGTGCATCTGCGCTTCGATGCGCACGCGCGGCTTGCGGCGCACGTACAGCGCGCCGATGCCCTTCGGGCCGTAGGTCTTGTGCGCCGAGAACGACATCAGGTCGACCTTGAGCTTTTGCAGGTCGATGGGCGCCTTGCCCGTGGATTGCGCAGCGTCGACGTGGAAAATGATGCCCTTCTCACGGCAGATTTCGCCGATCGTCGCGATGTCCTGGATCACGCCGATCTCGTTGTTCACGTGCATGACGGAAACGAGGATCGTGTCGGAACGCAGCGCGGCCTTGAACGCTTCGAGGTCGATCAGACCGTCGTCCTTGACATCCAGATACGTGACTTCGTAGCCTTCGCGCTCGAGTTCGCGGCAGGTGTCGAGCACGGCCTTGTGCTCGGTCTTCGCCGTGATGATGTGCTTACCCTTGCTCTTGTAGAAGTGCGCAGCGCCCTTGATCGCGAGGTTGTCCGATTCGGTTGCGCCGGAGGTCCAGATGATTTCGCGCGGGTCGGCGTTGACGAGCGCAGCGACCTGCTCGCGCGCTTCCTCGACGGCGCGCTCCGCATCCCAGCCATAGGCGTGGCTGCGCGACGCCGGATTGCCGAACTGCTCGCGCAGATACGGAATCATCTTGTCCACCACGCGCGGGTCGACGGGGGTCGTCGCGCTGTAGTCCATGTAAATGGGCAGGTGGGGAATGTCGTTATTCATCTATCGCTCCGGGGAATCTTGTGTGCTGCGCTGTACTGTCTGTTTTGCCAACTGCGGCGTGCTCGCGGCGCTCGAAGGCGTTACGAGCCCGCCATGTTGAAGATCGAGTTCGGACCCAGCGGCATCGTCCTGACCGGCTCCACCGCCGGCGCCTCGGCGCGGCGGTCGCGCAGGACGGCGGGCGCGGCGCCTTCGCGGGCGCGCTGCTTGTCCACCAGATCCTTGAGCGACACCGAATCGAGGTACTCGACCATTTTCTGGTTCAGCGTCGACCAGAGTTCGTGCGTCATGCAGTGGCCGTCGTGCTGCTTGGTGCCCTCGCAGGCGCCCTTGCCGCCGCACTGGGTGGCATCGAGCGGCTCGTCCACGGCGATGATGATGTCCGCGACCGTGACGTCCTCCGCGCGGCGCGCGAGGTTGTACCCGCCGCCCGGCCCACGGACCGATTCGACGATTTCATGACGGCGCAGCTTGCCGAACAGCTGTTCGAGGTACGACAGCGAGATGTGCTGCCGCTGGCTGATACCCGCAAGCGTCACCGGGCCCTGCTCCTGGCGCAGTGCCAGGTCAATCATCGCCGTGACGGCGAAACGGCCTTTGGTGGTGAGTCTCATGATGTATGGGAACCGCAATTCTCGACAATTTTCGTCAAGTATAAATACATGACTAGTTTAGTCAAGTATCAACGTCGCGATTTGGGTTATTAGGTGCGCCGCGGATCGCAAAAATGGCGCGATTTCTGCGTCCAGCAGATTCGCGCCCGCTCTTCTCAATCCGCCAGTTGCGGACGCAATGTGGCGAGCAGCCCCGCGCAGGCGGCCTCGCATTGATCGAGCACCGTTTCGAAGCCCGCATCGCCACCGAAATAGGGATCGACCACCACCCGCGTTTCGGCTTGCGGCGCGAATTCCATCAGCAGGCGGATCTTGTCGCGCTCGTTCGCCGGGCAGACGCCCTGAAGCGCGGCGACGTTGGCGTCGTCCATCGCCACGATCAGGTCGAAACGGCGAAAATCTTCGGCGGCGATCTGGCGGGCGCGCAACGGCGCGAGCTCGTAGCCGCGCAGGCCGCCCGCACGCTGGGCGCGCTCGTCGGGCGCCTCGCCGATGTGCCAGTCACCCGTGCCCGCCGAATCGATCTCGACGCGCTCCGCCAACCCCGCCTCGTCGATGAGACGCAGCATCACGGCCTCGGCCGTGGGCGAGCGGCAGATATTGCCAAGACAAACGAAGCAGACGGAAACCTTTTTCATTCGTGGGAGCTGGAGCAACGGACAGCGTTCAGCGCGCGGCGGCGAATCTCAAATTATACAAAGCACACGAAATGCGCGCTGCACGGCGCGTTGGCGCCAACGCAATCGTCAGATCGCGTTCGACCGCGGCAGCGTCGCGATGCCGTTCATCGCCTTCACCGGCGTCTTGCCTTCGCTGCCCACGAGCCCATACGACACGGCGCGCGCCAGTTCTGCCGTGACCTGATCGGCGGCGAGCGGCATTTGCTGCTCGGCGGTTTTCCATGCATGGATCCATGCGATCACCGCGAGCGGCAGGATCAGCGCCAGCGGCCAGTACACCGTTATTTTCTTTCTCATGATGCGACTCTCTATCGACTGTGAAGCGACAGGTGCGGACGCACTATCGCCAGTCGAGATGATATAGAGAGTCGCAATCAGGAAAAACCCGGTCCGGACGAACACACTGTTGCGCCAGCTTAAATAGTCGGCGACCTGGACTTGACCCATGTGCGCGCGTCAGGCCTGTTCGGAGCGCTTCGTCGTGTCCAGATGCGTGTGCCGCGCCGCGTACAACTCGCGGAACGTGCGGCCGACCGGCGCCGGCATGTCGCGCCCGTTGGTCCAGCCGCGCGCAAATGGCAGCTTGCGAATGAGCCTGCCCTGCCCGCCCATGCGCTCCAGTATCCGCACGCCGAGTTTGGTGAGCAGCGCGTAGGCCGTTGGGTGAAGCGCGAGCCAGCCCCACGCTGCGAGCGCCGCGCGCTCGCGCCACGGGCGCAGATGGCGCTCCGTCTGCTTCTCGCGCAGTTTGCGCAGCAAGTCCGAAAGCGGAATGCCCACCGGGCAGACGCTGTTGCACTCGCCGCACAGCGTTGCGGCCTGCGGCAGATCGAGCGTCTTTTCGATGCCGACGTAGCTTGGCGTGAGCACAGAGCCCATCGGTCCCGGATAGACCCAGCCGTACGCATGGCCGCCCACCTTCTGATAGACCGGGCAGTGGTTCATGCACGCCCCACAACGGATGCAGCGCAGCATCTCCTGGAATTCGCCGCCGATCAGGCCGGTGCGGCCGCCGTCCACGAGCACGACGTACATGTGCTCGGGGCCGTCCTGGTCCTCGGGTCCGCGCGGGCCCGTCAGAACCGAGAAGTAGTTCGACGTGGCCTGCCCCGTCGCCGACCGCGGCAACAGACGCATGGCGGTGGCGAGGTCCTCGAGCGTAGGCAGCACCTTCTCGATGCCCGTCACCGCCACGTGCACGCGCGGCATCACGGTGCACATACCCTCGTTGCCCTCGTTGGTCACCAGCACGACCGAGCCCGTTTCCGCGACGAGGAAGTTGCCGCCCGTCACGCCCATGTCCGCAGAGAGAAAATGCGGGCGCAGGACTTCGCGCGCCTCGCGGGTCATGTCGGGGATTTCTGTCAGGCGCGGCTTGTCGTGCGTTTTCGCGAAGAGATCGGCGATCTCGTCTTTGTCCTTGTGGACGACGGGCGCAATGATGTGGCTCGGCGGCTCGTTATCGTTAATCTGCAGGATGTACTCGCCCAGATCGGTCTCGATGGACTGCACGCCCATTTCCGCGAGCACCGCATTGAGCTGCATCTCCTCCGAGACCATCGACTTGGTCTTGATGACCTTGTGCACGTCGTGGCGCCGCGCGATGTCCGCGACCAGCTTCGCGGCGTCTTGCGCCGTTTCCGCGTAGAGCACGGTCACGCCGCGCCGCGTCGCCTCGGTCTCGAACTGCTCGAGCCAGACGTCGAGATTTTCCAGCGCCCGGTTGCGGCGCGCCTTGAGCGCCGCGCGCGTGGCGGGGAAATCGATCGCGGTGATCGCCTCGGCACGCGCCGAGACGAACTTGGTCGAAAGTTTCTTGAGGTTGTGCTGCAGACGCTGATCGGCCAGCTTCTGACCGGCGCGCGCCTTGAACTGCATCGATTGGACTTGCATGGCGTGAGGGCGAGGTTGAGCGGTGTTCGGCGAGGTCTGGGGCTATGCGCGCATTCCGCGCGAAAGGAGCGGCGGCAGCCGGCGGCGCATCACACGTCGCCGGCCAGCACCTGCGCAATGTGCAGCACGCGCGTGGCGGTGTCGCCGATGCGGCGCAAACGCCCCTCGATATTCAAGATGCAGCCGAGGTCGCCGAGCACCACCGCGCCGGTGCCGCTCGCCTGAACGTTCGCGCATTTTTCGTCCGCAATGGCCGTCGAGATGTCGCCGTACTTCAGCGCGAAGGTACCGCCGAAGCCGCAGCAGTGCTCGCAGTCCTTCATCTCGCGCACTTCGACGCCGCGCTGGGCGAGCAACGCCCGCGGCTGCGCCTTGACCCCAAGTTCACGCAGCCCCGAACACGAGTCGTGATACGTCACCGGCCCGCTGAACGCCCCTTGCGGCAGCGTGACCTTTGCGACGTTCACGAGGAAATCCGTGAGTTCGTAGACGCGCTCGCGCAACTTGCCGTAACGCGCCATCAATTCCGGATCGTCGCGAAACAGATCGCCGTAGTGCACGCGGATCATGCCGCCGCAAGAACCCGAAGGGACGACCAGATAGTCGAACTGCTCGAATTCGCGCAGCGTCTTTTCCGCGAGATCACGCGCGATGGCGCGCTCGCCGGAGTTGTAGGCCGGCTGGCCGCAGCAGGTTTGCGCAGTCGGCACAACGACTTCATAGCCCGCCTCTTCGAGCAATTTGAGCGTCGAAAAGCCAATTTCCGGACGCATCGTGTCGATGAGGCACGTGACGAACAAACCGACTCGCATGGGGACTCCTCGTTAATACCGTCCCCGATTATCCGCTGTTTCGCCGCCATGACCAACGCCGGTCTGCATCGCCCTCGCCGGTCGCGCGCGATGCCGCAGCGCAGCGCGAATCTCGGTCCTGGCGCTTACTTTTTTCACAATACGAGATACAATGCGTTTTCCGCCTCACGTGTCAAACGAATCTGAACTCATGAGCGACACCCATCCAGATCCGAAGACCTCGATTCAGGTGATCGAGCGCATGATGCGCCTGCTGGACGCGCTGGCCGCGCACAGCGACCCTGTCAGCCTGAAGGAGCTTGCGCAGCGCACCGAACTGCATCCTTCGACTGCGCACCGCATCCTGAACGATATGGTGAGTTGCCGTCTCGTCGACCGCTCCGATCCGGGCACCTACCGGCTTGGCATGCGATTGCTCGAACTCGGCAATCTCGTGAAAGCGCGGCTTTCGGTGCGTGACGCGGCGCTCACGCCGATGCGCGAACTGCACCGTCTCACGGGCCAGACCGTCAACCTTTCCGTGCGCCAGGGCGACGAAATCGTCTATATCGAACGCGCCTATTCGGAGCGCTCGGGCATGCAGGTGGTGCGCGCCATTGGCGGCCGGGCCCCGCTGCACCTCACTTCGGTCGGCAAGCTCTTTCTGGCCGCCGACGAAGCGAACCGCGTGCGCGCGTACGCCACGCGCACCGGCCTGTCGGGCCATACGCGCAACAGCATTACCGACCTCGGACGCCTCGAGCGCGAACTCGCTCACGTACGCCAGCAATTCTGCGCACGTGATAACGAAGAGCTCGAACTGGGCGTGCGCTGCATCGCCGCCGGCATCTACGACGACACCGGCAAACTCGTGGCGGGCCTTTCGCTCTCGGCGCCCGCGGACCGCCTGCAGGATTCGTGGCTCGGCCAGTTGAGCAAGACGGCGCTCACGATTTCGGAGTCGCTGGGCTATCACCCGGAGCCCGCTGAAGGCAACGTGCAGCCCGCCTGAAGTCAGGGCGAAGCAACATCGAGAAGAGCGGAGGCGTGCCCTCCGCTTTTTTTTGGGCTCGCCGCGTGCCTCATACCGATCGTCATAGGACGAACGGCACGCACCAGAAAGCAAAGCGCCCCGCGGTTGCGGGGCGTTTGTCGGGTAAATCCGAAAAGGCTGAGATCAGGTCCCAGCGCCGCCTGCGTCGGCGCTCGTAATGCGCGGCTGCTGGTCGGCGCCGCCATTGTCGAGCCACGTGCGCACGCGCGTTGCATCCGCGAAGCGCGAGTACTTGCCGCTCGAATCGAGCAGGACCATGATCACCGGACGATTGTGAATCGTCGTCTGCATGACGAGGCACTCACCCGCTTCGTTGATGAAGCCCGTCTTCTGCAGGCCGATGTCCCACGACGCATTGCGGACCAACGCATTCGTGCTGTTGTAGGCGAGATTGCGCTTGCCCGTGAACACGTCGTAGCTGCGGTCGGTCGAGAACTCGCGAATCATTGAGTACTGGTAGGCCGCGTTCACCATCTTCACGAGGTCACGCGCGGTCGACACGTTGTGGCTCGTGAGCCCCGTCGAGTTCTCGAAGTGCGTATCGGTCATGCCGAGTTGCTTCGCCTTCGCGTTCATCGCCGCGATGAACGCCGGACGGCCGCCCGGGTAATAGCGCGAGAGCGCCGCCGCCGCGCGGTTTTCCGACGCCATCAACGCGATGTGCAGCATGTCCTCGCGCGAGAGCACCGAGCCCACCGAAAGACGCGAGCCCGTGTTCTTCTCGTAGTCGCGGTCTTCGTCCGTGACTTCGATCGGCTCCGAGAGCGACGCCTTCGAGTCGAGCACGACCATCGCGGTCATGAGCTTCGAGATCGAGGCGATCGGCACGACGGCGCGCGAGTTCTTGTCGAACAGCGGCTCGAGCGTGTTCTGGTCGACCACGTACGCCACGCCCGAGCGCAGCATCAGCGAGTCGGGCGTCTCGTGCAGACCGAACGCCTGACCAACGGTCGGCTGGCGCGGTTCGAACGCGACACGGCGCACCGCCGAGTGATGGCGGCCGTTCATCGTATAACTGACGCGGCGTTTTTTGGCCACCGGACGCGCATCGTCGTCCTTGGCGGCGACGGTACGGGTTGCGGCCGCCGTCTTGCTGGCCTTGGCCGTTTCCGGCTCGGCCTTCGCAACCTTCTTGGTGGCTTTTTTCGCCTTGGCCGTTTTGGCCGGTGCAGCGTCTTGCGACGCAGCAAAGGCGCCCTCAGGCGCCACAAGCGTCGCACTGATCGCGACGGAAACAGCAACCGACAACACGGTGCTGATAACCGACGACGGCATCAGTGAGAACGACAGGAGCTTGTCGGATTTCATTGGTGTTCTTGATGGAGCGGCGGGATCGTTCGCCAAGTGTAGTAAAACCACGAAAAATTCGCAAATTGAAGCACTTATAGGCGCTCATTAAACCGAAGTATGACCTCCGATTGAACTGGCCAATGCACTTCCCGCATTCGATGGAGTCGGACAATTGCCAAGCCACTCCTTTCGCCGCGACGCCGCTTGCTGACAACGTTTGCGGCACACGCAAAATGTGCTTGCTGCGTTAACGGCGTTCGTCGTAGGAACTTGAACTGGGAAAAAACGGGTGAGATTTGTCTGACTACCAGTGCCGCCGTACCGCGCGACGCGCGTTCGACCGCAATGGATCATTAACGTTCCATGGAGGAATTCGGTGGACGCACCCAGGTGAAATCCCATAGACGCGTTCATGCGATCCATGCCGCATCTTGCCAGAAGCCGCGTTTGCGCGCTTGCCCCACCCTGCGCGCCGCCTCCTTCAACTCGCCGCGAGCCCCGCGCAACGGGGCAATGGCGTGTTGTCGCGGTGGCGCCATGCGCCGGGCATAAGTGATTGTTTAATAATAAATTATCGACATTGTGCGACGCACCAAAAAGCCTTGACTTTCTTCTGGAGCATCCTAAAATCGAATCAATGTTGCGACGCACAAAGCGAGCGACAGAGCACCAGCGCCGTGCCACTTACTTCAGGCGACCCACGAAGGCCGCCGACATCCAGGAGCGTAAACATGAGTCTGCTGACCCCTGAGCAATTCGCTGCTGCCCAGAAAGCCAACCTCGAAACCCTGTTCGGCCTCACCGGCAAGGCATTCGAAGGCGTGGAAAAGCTCGTCGAATTGAACCTTCAGGCCGTCCGCTCGAATCTGGCGGAATCGCAGGAACACGCCCAGCGCGCACTGTCGGTGAAGGACGCGCAGGAATTGCTGGCCCTGCAAACGAGCTATGCCCAGCCGCTGACCGAAAAGCTGCTGTCGTATGGCCGTCATGTGTATGAAATCGCCTCGGCCACCCAGGCTGAGTTCGCGAAGGTCGCCGAAGCCCATTACGAAGAGCAGAACCGCAAGGTTCAATCGCTCGTCGACAACGTCGCGAAGAATGCGCCGGCTGGCTCGGAAACCGCAGTCGCCGTGATCAAGTCGGCCATCAACGCCGCGAACACGACCTACGAAACGGTCCACAAGGCGACGAAGCAAGCCGTGGAAATGGCGGAAAGCAACTTCAACGCCGCCACCGCTGCTGCGAGCAAGGCCGCCGCTCAGGCGTCGCGCTCGGCTGCCGCTTCGGCCAAGAAGCCTGTCTGAAAGTTGTATTGAACCGGTGCGTGCGCTGAAGCAGCGGCGCACCGGGCGCCGGACCTGAACGCTCCGGCATGCCGCCCCGGCATGCCGCTTGCCCGGTCGCCGACCGGGAATCTTTTTACGCTCCGGCGCCTCTCGCAGTACATACCGCAGGATCCAAAAGCAAACGGCGCACCCCTCAAGGCGTGCGCCGTTTCTTCATGCGCGCCGCAACGAGCGGCGCGCCACGAACTTACTTCTTCTTCTGCGGCGGCAGGTCGGTACAGACGCCTTCGTACAGCTCGGCGGCCATGCCGATCGATTCGCCCAGCGTCGGGTGCGGGTGGATCGTCTTGCCGATGTCGGTCGCATCCGCGCCCATTTCCACCGCGAGGCAGACTTCGCTGATGAGGTCGCCCGCATTCAGGCCGACGATACCGCCGCCGATCACGCGATGCGTCTCTTCGTCGAAGATCAGCTTCGTGAAGCCTTCGTCGCGGCCGTTGGCGATCGCGCGGCCCGAAGCGGCCCACGGGAACACTGCCTTGCCGTACTTGATGCCCTCGGCCTTGCACTGGTCTTCGGTCTTGCCGGCCCACGCCACTTCCGGATCGGTGTAGGCCACCGAAGGAATCTGCAGCGCGTCGAAGTACGCCTTCTCGCCATGCGCCGCTTCCGCCGCCACGTGGCCTTCATGCACGGCCTTGTGCGCGAGCATCGGCTGGCCGACCACGTCGCCGATCGCGAAGATGTGCGGCACGTTGGTGCGCATCTGCTTGTCGACTTCGATGAAGCCGCGATCCGTCACCGCCACGCCAGCCTTGTCCGCGCCGATCGTCTTGCCGTTGGGCGAGCGGCCCACGGCGACCAGCACGAGGTCGTAGCGCTGCGGCTCGGCCGGCGCCTTCTCGCCCTCGAACGCCACGTAGATGCCGTCGTCCTTCGCCTCGGCCTTCGTGGTTTTGGTCTTGAGCATGACGTTCGCGAAGCGCTTCGCGTTGTACTTCTCCCAGACCTTCACGAGATCGCGGTCCGCGCCGGCCATCAGGCCGTCGAGCATTTCCACGACGTCGATCTGCGCGCCGAGCGTCGCGTAGACGGTGGCCATTTCCAGACCGATGATGCCGCCGCCGATCACGAGCATCTTCTGCGGAATCTGGCGCAGTTCCAGCGCGCCGGTCGAATCGACCACGCGCGGATCTTCCGGCATGAACGGCAGCTTCACGGCCTGCGAGCCCGAAGCGATGATCGCCTGCTTGAACTTGACGATCTTCTTGCCGTTCTCGCCCGCCACTTCCATATGGTTCGGGTCGAGGAACGTGCCGACGCCCGTCACGACTTCGACCTTGCGCGCCTTCGCCATGCCGGCCAGGCCGCCCGTGAGCTTCTTGACGACGCCCGACTTGAAGTCGCGCAACTTGTCGAGATCGATCTGCGGCTTGCCGAACGTGATGCCGTGCGAGCCGAGCGCTTCAGCTTCGTCGATTACGAGCGCCGTGTGCAGCAACGCCTTCGACGGAATGCAGCCCACATTCAGGCACACGCCGCCGAGCGTCGAATAACGCTCGACCAGCACGGTCTTCATGCCGAGGTCGGCGGAGCGGAACGCCGCCGAGTAGCCGCCGGGGCCTGCGCCGAGCACGAGCATGTCGCATTCGACGTCGGCGCTGCCGCTGAAGCTGCCGGCTTGCGGTGCCGGTGCTGTGGCCTTCGGTGCTTCGGCGGCCTTGGGCGCTTCCGCAGCTTTGGGCGCTTCAGCCTTCGGAGCCGGCGCGGCCGCCGCTTCCGACGCTTCCGACGCTTCGACCAGTGCGATCACCGTGCCCTGCGAAGCCTTGTCGCCAGCCTTGATCTTCACTTCCTTGACGATGCCCGCGACGTCGCTGGGCACTTCCATCGTGGCCTTGTCCGACTCGAGCGAGAGCAGCGTCTGCTCCTTCTCGATCACATCACCGGCCTTGATGTTGACTTCGATGACGTCGATGTCCTTGAAGTCGCCGATATCCGGCACTTTCACTTCGACGAGACTCATGGTGTCCCCTACCCCTAAAGGATGACCGGCCGCGCCTGCCGCGGCGCGCACGCCAATAGCGTGCGGCGCGGCGGCGCGAGCCGGTCAGATCGGTTTTACAGAATCACGCGGCGGAAATCGCCGAGGATCGAAGCGAGGTACGCGTTGAAGCGCGCGGCAGCCGCACCGTCGATCACGCGGTGATCGTACGAGAGCGACAGCGGCAGCGTGAGGCGCGGCACGAACTGCTTGCCGTCCCACACCGGCTTCATTGCGCTCTTCGACAGGCCGAGGATCGCCACTTCCGGTGCGTTGATGATCGGCGTGAAATGCGTGCCGCCGATGCCGCCGAGCGAAGAGATCGAGAAGCAGCCGCCTTGCATCTGGTCCGGCTTGAGCTTGCCTTCGCGCGCGAGCTTCGAGAGCTCGGCCATTTCCTTCGCGATGTCGACGAGACCCTTCTTGTCCGCGTCGCGGATCACCGGAACGACGAGGCCGTTCGGCGTGTCGGCCGCAAAACCGATGTGGTAGTACTGCTTGAAGACGAGGTTGTCGCCGTCGAGGCTCGCGTTGAACGTCGGGAATTTCTTCAGTGCCGCGACGCAGGCCTTGATGACGAACGCGAGCATCGTGAACTTCACGCCCGCCTTCTCGTTTTCCTTGTTCAGCTGCACGCGCAGCGCTTCGAGGTCGGTGATGTCCGCTTCGTCGTTATTCGTGACGTGCGGGATCATGACCCAGTTGCGGTGCAGGTTCGCGCCGGAAATCTTCTTGATGCGCGAAAGCGGCTGCGTGTCGATCGGACCGAACTTCGTGAAATCGACCTTCGGCCAGGGCAGCAGGTTCAGACCCGCGCCGCCGGCGGCCGGTGCGGCGGCAGCGCCAGCCGGAGCGGCCAGCGCGCCCGTCATCACGCCCTTCACGAACGCGGTGACGTCGTCCTGGGTGATGCGGCCCTTCGGACCCGTACCCGCAACGCGGGCAACGTCCACGCCGAGTTCGCGCGCGAACTTGCGCACGGACGGCGAGGCGTGGCTCGGACGGCGCGTGCCGCCTTCGCCTGCCGGAATGATCGGCGCTTGCGCGAGTGCGGACGGCGCGGCGGCAGCGGGCCTGGCGGGCGCTTGCTGGGGCGCATCCGCCGGCTCTTCGACGTGCTTCGCAGCCGGTGCGGCGGTGGGAGCCGCGGCGCCTTCCGCTTCGACGACGACGATCTCGGTGCCTTCCGACACGTTATCGCCGACCTTGACCAAGATTGCCTTGACGACCCCGGCCACGGGGCTCGGCACGTCCATGGTCGCCTTGTCCGACTCGAGCGTGACGAGCGACTGCTCCTTCTCGACGCGGTCGCCGACCTTCACGCCGATCTCGATGACCGGTACGTCCTTGTAGTCGCCGATGTCGGGGACCTTGACCGACTGCGCGCCGCCGCTCGCGGCGAGCGCTGCAGCGGGAGCCGGCGCAGCCGCTTGCGCGGGCGCGGCGGCAGGAGCGGCCTTCTCTGCCTTCGCAGCGGGCGCGGGAGCGGCGGGAGCGGCGCCTGCGCCGGCGCCGTCGAGCACCAGCACGAGCGAGCCCTCCGACACGTTGTCGCCGACCTTGACCTTCACTTCCTTGACCGTGCCCGACGCTGGGCTCGGCACGTCCATGGTCGCCTTGTCCGACTCGAGCGTGACGAGGGACTGCTCTTTTTCGACGGTATCGCCCGCCTTCACCAGCACCTCGATCACAGGAATGTCCTTGTAATCGCCGATGTCCGGCACCTTGACTTCGATCGCTTGACTCATTGTTAGTGTCTCCGGGGCCGCATACGACACGCCTCCCCGCTTCGGGGAGGCGCGCATGCCATGCACAGGGGTGATGGGTTAGACGGTCATCGGGTTGGGTTTGGACGGATCGAGGTTGTACTTGGCGATCGCCTCGCCAACCACCTTGCGCTCGATTTTGCCTTCGTCCGCGAGCGCATTGAGCGCCGCAACCGTGGTCCAGTAACGATCGACTTCGAAGAAGTGACGCAGCTTCTCACGCGTGTCCGAACGGCCGAAACCGTCGGTGCCGAGCACCACGAACTTGCGCGGCACCAGACCGCGGATCTGGTCGACCAGCGCTCGCACGTAGTCGGTCGAAGCGATGATCGGACCTTGCGTGTCCTTCAGCAGCTTCTCGACGTGCGATTCGCGGCGCGGCTCGCTCGGGTGCAGCAGGTTCCAGCGCTCGACTTCGTGACCTTCGCGAGCGAGTTCGGTGAAGCTCGGCACGCTCCAGAGGTCGGCTTCGACGCCCCAGTCGTTCTTCAGCAGGTCGGCGGCGGCGATCACTTCGTTGAAGATCGTGCCCGCGCCCATGAGCTGAACGCGCGGCGCCTTGGCGTTCGCATCGGCCTTCTTGAACGAGTACATGCCCTTGATGATGTCGGCCGCCACGCTCTCGCCCTGCGGAATCGCCGGGTGCTCGTAGTTCTCGTTCATCACCGTGACGTAATAGAACACGTCTTCCTGGTCCTGCACCATGCGACGCAGACCGTCCTGCATGATGACCGCGAGTTCATAGCCGAACGTCGGGTCGTAGCTCACGCAGTTCGGCACCGAAGCCGCCCACAGGAGCGAGTGGCCGTCTTCGTGCTGCAGACCTTCGCCGTTGAGCGTCGTGCGGCCCGCCGTGCCGCCCAGCAGGAAGCCGCGCGAACGCATGTCGCCCGCGGCCCAGGCCAGGTCGCCGATGCGCTGGAAGCCGAACATCGAGTAGAAGATGTAGAACGGGATCATGATCTCGCCGTGCGTCGAGTACGACGTCGCAGCTGCGATCCAGTCCGACATGCCGCCGGCTTCGTTGATGCCTTCCTGCAGGATCTGACCGGTTTCCGATTCCTTGTAGAACATCAGCTGGTCGGAATCTTCCGGCACGTACTTCTGGCCTTGCTGATTCCAGATACCGATCTGGCGGAACAGGCCTTCCATACCGAAGGTACGCGACTCGTCCGGCACGATCGGCACGACGCGCTTGCCGAGCGCCTTGTCCTTCAACAGGATGTTCAGGATCCGCACGAACGCCATCGTCGTGGAGATCTCGCGGCCTTCGCCCGTGCCCTTGAGCAGCGGCTCGAATGCGTCGAGCGCCGGCACCGGCAGCGACTCGGCCTTCTGGCGGCGAGCCGGGAGGTAACCGCCGAGGTCCATGCGCTTCTGGCGCATGTATTCGAGTTCCTTCGAACCTTCCTCGAACGTGAGGTACGGCACGTCGACGATCTGCTCGTCCGTAATCGGCAAGCGGAACTGGTCGCGGAACTTCTTGAGCTGATCCACCTGCATCTTCTTCTGCTGGTGGGTGATGTTCATGGCCTGGCCGGCTTCGCCCATGCCATAGCCCTTGATCGTCTTCGCGAGGATGACGGTCGGCTGGCCCTTCGAGTTCGAAGCCTCGTGGAACGCCGCGTAGATCTTGTGCGGGTCGTGGCCGCCGCGGTTCAGGTTCCAGATGTCGTCGTCGGACCAGTCGGCGACCAGCGCCTTCAGTTCAGGCGTGTTGAAGAAGTGCTCGCGCACGAACGCGCCCGACTCCGACTTGTACGTCTGGTACTCGCCGTCGACCACTTCCATCATGCGGCGCATCAGCGCGCCCGACTTGTCGCGTGCGAAGAGTGCGTCCCAGCGGCTGCCCCAGATGACCTTGACGACGTTCCAGCCGGCGCCGCGGAACTCGCTTTCGAGTTCCTGGATGATCTTGCCGTTACCGCGCACCGGGCCGTCGAGGCGCTGCAGGTTGCAGTTGATGACGAACACGAGGTTGTCCAGACGCTCGCGCCCGGCCATGCCGATCGCGCCGAGCGATTCCGGCTCGTCCGTTTCGCCGTCGCCGAGGAAGGCCCAGACCTTGCGGCCGTCGGTCTTGGCAATGCCGCGCGCCTGCAGGTACTTCATGAAGCGCGCCTGGTAGATCGCCATGATCGGGCCGAGACCCATCGAGACGGTCGGGAACTGCCAGAAGTCCGGCATCAGCCACGGGTGCGGGTACGACGAGATGCCCTCGCCGCCCACTTCCTGGCGGAAGTTGTCGAGCTGCTTTTCGGTCAGGCGGCCGAGCAGAAACGCGCGCGAGTAGACGCCCGGCGACGAGTGGCCCTGCACGAAAACAAGGTCGCCGCCATGGTCGGCCGACGGCGCGCGCCAGAAGTGGTTGTAGCCGACGTCATACAGCGTGGCCGCCGACGCGAACGAAGCGATATGGCCGCCCACGTTCGTATGCTTGCCCGCGCGCAGCACCATGGCCATGGCGTTCCAGCGCGTGTACGAGCGGATGCGGTGTTCGATGTCCTGGTCGCCCGGGTTCCTCGCCTGGTTGGCGACGGGGATCGTGTTGATGTACGGCGTGTTCGCCGAGAACGGCAGATGCTCGCCGTGCACGCGGGCGAATTCGATCTGCTTTTCGATCAGGTAGTGGGCGCGATCAGGACCGACAGTCGAAATGACGCCGTCCAGCGCTTCGAGCCATTCGGCGGTTTCCTGGGGATCCTCGTCCTTGTCGGCGGCAACGTACTTGAGGACTTCGTCGGGTACAGCGGACATGCTCGTCTCCTGGATGTAGGGGAACGCTGTTGATCGGACCATGCGGGCGGCGACGCTTAAGACGTGACCGGGCCAACCGCAGCAGCTTCGGGGCGATTGTAATGACCCCCCCGACCATCGCGCAACAAAATTTTCGAATTGCGAGATGCGATTTTATAATGCGAAAAAATGCTGCAGCGCACGCTTAATCGTTCGCGCCCTTGAGCCGATAACGGCCAGTTTGCACCCGTTTATCGGCGATTTACGGCTTTTTTCGCGGCATTTCCGTGTCTTACGCTGAGCTACAATCCTTGCCATGTTGACCGAACGGCTTTTCGCACGCTCGGCGCGGCCGCCCGGAACGCCCGGCGAGTCGTCGCCATCTCGCTGGCACCACGGACCCTGGTGGTCGAATTCCTATTTGCTGACGCCACTCCTGTCGATCCTCGTGTTCCTGATCGTCATGAGCCTGATCTTGTGGAGCCTGAACCGCCGCGAGCAACAACAGCAGGAAGACACGCTCTACCGCAACGTCGCATGGGCCCAGCAGCAGATCCGGCTTTCCATGACAGGCGCGCAGGAGCAGCTGCAGGCGCTCGCTCGCGATCTCGCCGCGGGCCACAGCGATCCGCAGTATTTCCAGACGTCCACCACGGACATCATGCAGGGCCATCCGGAGATCCTCTATCTGAACTGGTATACGAGCCAGGAGGAGCCGCGCTGGCCCAACACGGCGATGCCGGTCTTCGGCCAGCGCCTCGCGAAGCCCAACGACGCGCAAATGGACGAGGCCGTGAAGGCCGCCTTCGCCGAGGCGCGCGCCACGCGCCGCCAGGTGTATTCGCCGCTTATTTACGACGACGTCGGTAACGGCTACATCACGCTGCAAACGCCGGTATACCGCGATCGGGAATTTCTTGGTTCGATCGCGGCCGTGTTCTCAGTCGAAGGCATCCTGAAGCACGACATCCCGTCCGAACTGTCGGCCAAGTACAAGATTTCGATTCTCGACGCGAACAACCGCGAGCTCGCCACCACCTCGACGCGGCCGCGCCTGCCGCGCGACGTCTATTACGACCTGCCGCTCGACCCGCCCGGCCAGGGCGTTTCGGTACGCGTGTACTCGTATCCGCAGATGACCAACTTCACGAACAACACGCTCGTGTGGCTGGTCGCGGGGCTGTCGTGCTTCGTGCTGTGGAGCCTCTGGAGCCTCTGGAAGCACACGCGCCAGCGCTTCGAGGCACAGCAGGCGCTCTACGCGGAGGCGTTCTTCCGCCGCGCGATGGAAAACTCGGTGCTGATCGGCATGCGCGTGCTCGACATGCACGGCCGCATCACGCACGTGAACCCGGCGTTCTGCCGCATGACCGGCTGGGACGAAAGCGACCTCGTGGGCAAGAACGCACCATTTCCCTACTGGCCGCGCGACGCCTACCCCGAAATGCAGCGCCAGCTCGACATGACGCTGCGCGGCAAGGCGCCCTCCTCGGGGTTCGAACTGCGCGTGCGCCGCAAGGACGGCTCGCAGTTCCACGCGCGGCTCTATGTCTCGCCGCTGATCGACAGCTCCGGTCGCCAGACTGGCTGGATGTCGTCGATGACCGACATCACGGAGCCCAAGCGCGCACGCGAAGAACTCGCCGCCGCGCACGAGCGCTTCACCACCGTGCTCGAAAGCCTCGACGCCGCCGTCTCGGTGCTCGCCGCCGACGAAGCCGAACTGTTGTTTGCGAACCGCTACTACCGCCATCTCTTCGGCATCCGCCCGGACGGCCATCTGGAACTCGCGGGCGGCGGCGGCTTCGATTCGGCGAGCGCCTCCTCGGATTCGATCGACATGGTCGACGCCTTCGCCGGCCTGCCCGCCACCGCGCTCACCGAGAGCACGGCGGACGCGCAGGAGGTCTACGTCGAGAGCATCCAGAAGTGGTTCGAAGTGCGCCGCCAGTACATCCAGTGGGTGGACGGCCACCTCGCGCAGATGCAGATCGCGACCGACATCACCACGCGCAAGCAGGCGCAGGAACTGGCCCGCCAGCAGGACGAGAAGCTCCAGTTCACGAGCCGCCTGATGACGATGGGCGAAATGGCCTCGTCGCTTGCGCACGAGCTGAACCAGCCGCTCGCCGCGATCAACAACTATGCCTCGGGCACCGTCGCGCTCGTGAAGTCGGGCCGCGCCGCGCCCGACAACCTGCTGCCCGTGCTCGAGAAAACAGCCCAGCAGGCCGTGCGCGCGGGCATGATCATCAAGCGCATCCGCGAATTCGTGAAGCGCAGCGAGCCCAAGCGCCAGGCCACACGCGTGGCCGACATCGTCGCCGACGCGGTGGGCCTCGCCGAGATCGAGGCTCGCAAGCGCCGCATCCGCATCGTGACCGACATGCGCTCGCGCATGCCCGTGATCTACGTCGATCCGGTGCTGATCGAGCAGGTGCTCGTCAATCTCTTGAAGAACGCCGCGGAAGCCATGGCCGATGCGCGCCCGAATGCGATCGACCCGGTGATCCGCGTGATCGTGAAGCGCGAAGGCGGCAACGTATGCATCAGCGTGGTCGATCAGGGCCCCGGCGTCGACGAAGCCACGGCCGAGCGCCTCTTCGAGCCTTTTTACAGCACCAAATCGGACGGCATGGGCATGGGCCTGAACATCTGCCGCTCCATTATCGAATCGCACCGCGGGCGTCTCTGGGTGGTCAACAACGTCGAATCCGACGGCCACATCAGCGGCGCAACGTTCCATTGCAGTCTGCCTATCGGCGAATCGGACACCCTCTCGCGGAACGCCGACGAACCGACTCCACAAACCGTTACGGGAGAGTCATGAACAGCCCAGTCACCACCCAGGAAACCGTCTTTGTTGTCGATGACGACGAGGCCGTACGAGACTCCCTGCGTTGGCTCCTCGAAGCGAACGGCTACCGCGTCCAGTGTTTCAATAGCGCGGAGGAGTTCCTCGAGGCATACCAGCCGGCGCAACAGGCCGGCCAGATCGCGTGCATGATTCTGGACGTGCGCATGCAGGGCATGAGCGGCCTCGAACTGCAGGAACGCCTGATCGCGGAAAACGCCTCGCTGCCGATCATCTTCGTGACGGGCCACGGCGACGTGCCGATGGCCGTCTCGACCATGAAGAAGGGTGCGATGGATTTCATCGAGAAGCCTTTCGACGAAGCCGAACTGCGCAAGCTGGTGGAGCGCATGCTCGACAAGGCGCGCAACGAAAGCAGCAACGTGCAGCAACAGCGTGCGGCCGCCGAACGTCTCGGCAAGCTCACGGCGCGCGAGCACCAGGTGCTCGAGCGCATCATCGCGGGCCGCCTGAACAAGCAGATCGCCGACGACCTCGGGATCAGCATCAAGACGGTGGAGGCGCATCGCGCCAACATCATGGAGAAGCTCAACGTCAACACGGTCGCCGACCTGCTGCGTCTCGCGCTCTCCAACAAGCCGCAACAGGCGCAGCAGTAAGCGCGTCTTTCTCCGGCAGCATGCGCGCGCGCCACGGCGCGCGAATGCTGCCGGCGGCGTCTCGCCGCAACTCTCTTCCCTCGCCCATCGTTGGTTCAGGCTCGCCCGCCGCGCGGGTATAATGTCGCCCTTCGAATGGCGCCCGCCCCACGCGCGCCAGCGCTCGCGCCCGCACGAGCGCACTCGAGCCCGCATTGCCCACTCTCGACCCCGACCGACCATGACTGCCACTATCATCGACGGCAACGCCCTCTCCAAGAAACTGCGTGCGGAAGTCGCCACGCGCGCCGCCGCCCTCAGCGCCCGCGGCCATCAGCCGGGACTCGCCGTCGTGCTGGTCGGCGACAATCCGGCGAGCGAAGTCTATGTGCGCAACAAGATCAAGGCCTGCGAAGACAACGGCCTCTACTCGTCGTACGACCGCTATGCCGGGTCGCTTTCCGAAGCCGACCTGCTCAAGCGCATCGACGAGTTGAACCGCGACCCGAAGATCAACGGCATTCTCGTGCAGTTGCCGCTGCCGAAGCACATCGACAGCCACAAGGTGATCGAGGCCATCGCGCCCGAGAAGGACGTGGACGGCTTTCACGTCGCCAACGCGGGCGCGCTCATGACGGGCCAGCCGCTCTTTCGCCCCTGCACGCCCTATGGCGTGATGAAGATGTTCGAGGAATACAGGATCCCGCTCGAAGGCGCGAACGCCGTGGTGATCGGCCGCTCGAACATCGTCGGCAAGCCGATGGCGCTCCTGCTGCTCGAAAAGGGTGCGACCGTCACGATCTGCCACAGCAAGACGCGCGACCTCGCGAAGCACACGCGCGACGCCGATATCGTGGTCGCCGCGGTGGGCAAGCGCAACGTGCTGACCGCCGACATGGTGAAGCCCGGCGCGACCGTGATCGACGTGGGCATGAACCGCGACGACAACGGCAAGCTCTGCGGCGACGTCGATTTTGCGGGCCTGAAGGACGTGGCCGGCTTCATCACGCCGGTGCCGGGGGGCGTCGGCCCGATGACCATCACGATGCTGCTCGTGAACACGATCGAAGCGGCGGAGCGCGCGGCAGGCGCGTAAGCAACACGCGACGACGCGTCACAGCATGACGTTCCCGAAGCGGCCCATCACGGGCCGCTTTCTTTTTTGCGGCGCCGCCCGCTCGCACGGCGACAGCCGCGATTGCGCCACCGCCTCCCGACATCTGTTAATTTGCTCGGATAACCCGGTTGGAAAGCGCGCCTGGCGCCCCAATACTCTGGCTATCGGGCGCGCGTGCCGCGCCCCGGTCCCCTAACCCGCGACAGACAGGAACAGGAAGCATCATGGCTACTACCCCCTCCGACAATCCGCTCCTCGACTTCACCGGACTGCCGCGCTTTGGCGAAATCCGCCCCGAGCACGTGACGCCCGCGCTCGACGTCCTGCTCGCGAACGCGAAGGCCGCGGTCGACCGCGCCGCGCAACCCATGACGCCCGCGCAATGGAGCGACGTGGTCGAGCCGGTCGAGCGCGCCAGCGAGCCGCTTTCGCGCGCCTGGGGCGTGGTCGGCCACCTGAACGCCGTCGCCGACACGCCGGAACTACGTGCCGCCCACGGCGAGAACCTGCCGCGCGTGACCGAATTCTGGTCGAGCGTCGGCCAGAATCTGGAGCTTTTCAAGAAGTACAAGGCCATCACGAATCACAACTCGTTCGAGCTGCTCTCGGGCGAGCGCAAGAAGATCCTCGACAATTCGCTGCGCGACTTCCGCCTCTCCGGGGCGGAATTGCCCGAAGACCAGAAGCCGCGCTTCGCCGAACTGCAGGAGCGCCAGGCCGCGCTCGCCAAAGCCTTCTCCGACCACGTGCTCGACGCGACCAACGGCTACGCATTCTACGCCACCAGTGAAGCCGATCTCGCGGGCCTGCCGGAGGACGTGATCGCCGCCGCACGCGAAGCCGCCGAGCGCGAGAACAAGGAAGGCTGGAAGTTCACGCTGCACTTCCCCTCGTACTTCCCGGTCCTGCAGTACTCGGAAAACCGCGCGATGCGCGAGACGATGTACCGTGCCTACGTCACGCGCGCGTCCGAACTTGGCCCCGTCTACGGCAGCGGCAAGGCCGAATGGGACAACACAGCGATCATCGAGGAGCAACTGAAGCTGCGCGCCGAAGAAGCGAAGATGCTCGGCTACAACAACTTCGCCGAAGTCTCGCTCACGCCGAAGATGGCGGAAACGCCGGCTCAGGTGATGAGCTTCCTCGAAGACCTCGCCACGCGCGCGCGCCCGCACGCCGAAAAGGACTGGGAAGAGCTGCGCGAATTCGCCGCGAGCGAACTGGGCCTCACGCAGATCGAGCCGTGGGACATGGCGTTCGCCGCCGAGCGTCTGCGCCAGAAGCGCTACTCGTTCTCGGAAAACGAAGTGAAGCAGTACTTCCCGGAAGACTTCGTGCTGCAGGGCCTGTTCAAGGTCACGGAAACGCTCTTTGGCGTGCGCATCCTCCCGGACAGCGCGCCGGTGTGGAATCCCGATGTGCGTTTCTTCCGCGTGGAAAACGCGGACGGCACGCTCGTCGCGCAGTTCTATCTCGACCTCTATGCACGTGAAGGCAAGCGCGGCGGCGCATGGATGGACGACGCCCGCTCGCGCCGCAAGCTCGAAGGCAATGACGTGCAAACGCCCGTCGCGTATCTCACGTGCAACTTCTCGGCCCCGGTGGGCGGCCGCCCTGCGTGCTTTACGCACGACGAAGTCATTACGCTCTTCCACGAGTTCGGCCACGGCCTGCACCACATGCTCACGCGTGTGGACGAACTGGGCGTGTCGGGCATCAACGGCGTGGAGTGGGATGCCGTCGAACTGCCCTCGCAGTTCATGGAAAACTTCTGCTGGGAATGGGACGTGGTGCGCGAAATGAGCTCGCATGTCGAGACGGCCAAGCCGCTGCCACGCGAACTCTTCGACAAGATGCTCGCCGCGAAGAACTTCCAGAGCGGTCTTGGCACGCTGCGCCAGATCGTGTTCTCGATGTTCGACATGGCGCTGCACGTGGACTTCGACGCTTCGAAGGGCAAGAGCGCGAACGACCTGGCACGCGAGATCAACGAGCGCTACCACGTCATTCCACAGGCGCCGTTCTCGCGCTGGCCGAACACGTTCAGCCACATCTTCGCGGGCGGCTACGCGGCCGGCTACTACAGCTACAAGTGGGCCGAAGTGCTTTCCGCCGATGCCTATGCCGCCTTCGAGGAAGCCGCGCAAGCCGCGAAGTCGAGCGTGCTCGACGAAGCGACCGGCACGCGCTACCGCAAGGAAATTCTGGAAGTGGGCGGCAGCCGCCCGGCGATGGAATCGTTCAAGGCCTTCCGCGGCCGCGAGCCGAACATCGACGCGCTGCTGCGCCACAACGGCATGGAGCAGCCGCCGGCACAGCAGTGAACACGTGACTCGCTCGTAAGCGATCCGAACTAAAACCGCGCCTGGGTTGCGACCCATGCGCGCTTTTTTATTGCCCCGCGTTTTATCGATGCAGCCTGAAATCGACGCTTTGCGGCCGTCCTTCGAGCGCAAGCGCCGCGCGCTGCGCGGGTTGCCGGCTCACCACCCTGCCCCGGCTCACGACCGCGAGCCGCGCCGCGCGCAGCCGGATCGCCTCGATGGCGTCGCCCGCGTCGAGCACCACGAGGTTCGCCGCGCAACCGGGCGCCACGCCGTAGCCTTCGAGGCCGAGGATCGTCGCGGCGTTCACAGTCACCGCGTCGAAGCAGGCGCGCGAGGCGTCGGTGCCCGTCATTTGCGCGACATGCAGACCCATGTGCGCGACTTCGAGCATGTCGCCCGAGCCGAAGCTGTACCACGGGTCCATCACGCAGTCGTGGCCGAACGCCACCGTCACGCCTGCCGCCATCAACTCGGGCACGCGCGTCATGCCGCGGCGCTTCGGGTAGGTATCGGAGCGCCCTTGCAGCGTGATATTGATGAGCGGATTCGCAATCGCCGCGACACCCGACTCGCGCATGAGCGGTATCAGCTTGCTCACGTAGTAGTTGTCCATCGAATGCATCGACGTGAGATGCGACCCGGCCACGCGCCCATGCAGGCCCAGCCGATGCGTTTGCGCCGCGAGCGTTTCGATGTGGCGCGAGAGCGGGTCGTCGGATTCGTCGCAATGCATGTCCACGCGCAGGCCCTTGTCGGCGGCGAACTCGCAGAGCAGGCGCACCGATTCGGCGCCCTCCACCATCGTGCGCTCGAAGTGGGGAATGCCGCCCACCACGTCTACGCCCATCGCGATCGCGCGCTTGAGATTGTCGAATGCACCGGGGCTGCGCAATACGCCATCCTGCGGAAACGCCACAAGCTGGAGATCGAGATATGGCGCGACACGGCGCTTCACTTCGAGCAGCGCTTCGACCGCGAGCAGCCGTGCGTCGCACACATCGACATGAGAGCGGATCGCGAGGAGCCCGCGCGCGACGGCCCAGTCGCAGTACTGCAGCGCGCGTTCGACGAGCGCCTCCTGCGTGAGATGCGGTTTGAGCTCGCCCCACAGCGCGATGCCCTCCAGCAGCGTGCCCGAGGCATTCACGCGCGGCAGGCCATACGAGAGCGTGGCGTCCATGTGGAAATGCGCATCGACGAACGGCGCGCTCACGAGCGCACCCGCGGCATCGATCTCCTCGCGCGCCGCCGTCGTGAGATGCGGCTCCACGGCCGTAATGCGCTCGCCCTCGATGCCGATATCCACCGTGGGATACCCGGCGGGATGCGCATGCGCGAGCACCGCGCGGCGAATGATCAGGTCCATCTGCGGCTCCTTGTTCTGGCGTGGCGGCGTGGCGCTTTCATTTCCGCTCGCGTCGATTCTATCGGCGCCAGACTCGCGCCGCCAGCCGCGTGGCCCGCATCCACGCGAAGGCGTCACACGAGCGCGCTCGGGCCATCGTCTTCCGCGGGATCGTCGTCGAAGAGCGCGAACTGCCCGCGCAACGCCGGGTTGTCCTCTTCGAGCCGCACGCCCACGCCGAGCAGACGCACCGCCAGCTTGCGCCGCGCGAGTCCTTTTTCGAGCATCAGCAGGAGGGTGCGCACATCGGTGGCATCGGCCACCCACTCGACCGTCGTACGCTGCAAGTTGGCGAAGCGGATCTTCACGAAGAGCTTGCGCACCGCGTGCGCGCAACCCGCGCGTTCGATGCGCGCGTCGAGCAGCACCGCAAGACGCTTGAGCTCCTCGCTGCACGCTTCGAGCGTAAGCAGATCGTTCACGTAGGTCGTCTCGACGCTCACCGACTTGCGCTCCTGATTGGCGCGCACGGGCCGGTCGTCCATACCGCGCGCGAGTTCGTAGAGCCGCTTGCCGAACACGCCGAAATGCCGGTGCAGATCGAACAGCGACCACGTGCGCAGTTGCGCGCAGGTGGTGAGCCCGAGGTTTTCGAGCTTCGCCGCCGTGACCTTGCCGACGCCGTGGATCTTGCGCACGGGCAGCGCAGCGACGAAGGCATCGACTTCAGGCGGACGCGCGACGAAGAGGCCATCGGGCTTGTTCCAGTCCGATGCGATCCTTGCGATGAACTTGTTCGGCGCCACGCCGGCCGATACCGTCACGCCCACGGTTTCGCGCACGCGCGCGCGAATTTCCTCGGCGATCAGCGTGGCGCTGCCCTTGCAGCGCGGGGCGCGCGTGACGTCGAGATAGGCTTCGTCGAGCGAGAGCGGTTCGACGTCGGCGGTGTAGTCGCGGTAGATCGCCATGATCTCGCGCGAGGCGGTGCGGTACTTCTCCATCGCCGTGGGCAGGATCAGCAGTTCGGGACACTTGCGCATGGCGAGCGCCGACGACATCGCCGAATGAATACCGAAGCGCCGCGCCTCGTAGTTGCAGGTGGCGATCACGCCGCGCTGGTCGGGCCGTCCGCCCACCGCGAGCGGACGGCCGCGCAATGAGGGGTCGTCGCGCATTTCGACCGACGCATAGAAGCAGTCGCAGTCGCAATGGATGATCTTGCGAGCGGCGGCGGCTAGCGCGGCGGCGGAGCGTCCCGAGTCGGGCGCGGCCGGCGGCGCGAGGTTGGAAGAAGGCGCGTTCACGGTCCCGATACTGTACAAAAACACAGTATTATTTTCAAGACAAGTGCCCGTGCCCTTTATCGGCTCCCGTACCGTTTCGGATCGGCCAGACCGTCTCTGGACTGCTGGCTGCGCGGGCCTATACTCGTGCGGATTGAACAGGCCACGAGAGTAAGGAACGAATCGATGAAAACGATCGGCGTGATTGGAGGGATGAGCTGGGAATCGTCGGCCGAGTATTACCGGCTGCTGAACCGCCACGCGAAGGCGCGCCTGGGCGGCCATCACAACGCGCGCAGCCTGATGGTGACCGTGGACTTCGCGCAGGTCGAAGCGCTCCAGCGCGCGGGCGACTGGGACGCGCTAGGCGTGCAGATGGCCGAGGCCGCGCAACAGCTCGAACGCGGCGGCGCCGATATCGTGCTGCTTGCGACAAACACGATGCACCGCGTGCGCTCGGCGATCGAGGCGACGATCTCGATCCCCTTCCTGCATATCGCGGACCCGACCGGCCAGGCGCTGCGCGCCGCGGGATTCACGCGAGCGGGCCTGCTCGGCACGCGCTACACGATGGAACAAGACTTCTACATGGGGCGATTGCGCGAGGCGCATGGCATCGAAGCGATCGTGCCGAACGAACACGATCGCGCGGACGTGCACCGGATCATCTACGACGAGCTGTGTCACGGCAACGTGGATGGGCAGTCGCGGCGCGTGTATCAGCGCGTGATCGAAGACCTCGCGGCACGCGGCGCGCAGGCGGTCATTCTCGGCTGCACGGAAATCACGCTGCTAATCGGACAGAAGGATTCGGCACTGCCGATGTTCGACACCACCGCGTTGCACGCGCAGGCCGCCGTGGATTGGGCGATTGGGAGCGAGGCAGGCGCCTCGCGAGGGCGCTCGTTGCAGCTTTGAGCTGCAGAAAACAAAAAACCCGCTCAGAGCGGGTTCATTGATTGGCACGAGGCCTTGCTGCTTAAGACGTTTGGTTGCGGGGGTAGGATTTGAACCTACGACCTTCGGGTTATGAGCCCGACGAGCTGCCAGACTGCTCCACCCCGCGTCCGTCAGAGAAAAGAATTATAGGGTGCCGGGATCACTCCGTCAAGGGTCTTTTTCACACGATCGAAACATCGCGCGTTCGGACACCGTCGGGCAGGCAATCGCGACACGAGAATTACTTCGGACAACCTGGCAAATTTCACCACGCCTGCGTGGGTTCCACCAGCGCCCGCACTTCTTCCGCCCAGGCAAGCCACATCTCTTGCGTATGGATGCCCGCCTTAAGGATCGCGTACTGCAACTGCTGCCCGCGCGTGAGCGAAGCCGCGCCGAAATCGCGCTGCTCGATCTCCCGATAGGTCGCGAGCCGCGCGCGATTTTCTTCGATGAGCCGCGCGAGTTCCTCAGCGAGGCCGAGCGGCCCGATCACAGCATCGGCGCGCAACTTGAGCAGAAACACGTTGCGCGAGTCGAGGTCGAGCGCCGTCTCGCGCACCCAGCGCACCACTTCATCGCGCCCCACAGGCAACACGCAATACACCTTCTTGCGCGACGCGGCGGCCGTCTCGTCCTCGATGACCGACACCCACCCCGCCTCGACCATGCGGCCCAACTCGCGATAGATCTGCTGATGCGTGGCGTGCCAGAAGTAGCCGATCGCGCGATCGAAGCGGCGCGCGAGGTCGTAGCCCGACGAAGGCTTTTCCAGCAAGGCGATGAGGATGGCATGCGGCGTCGACATGCGGCGATTCTAAACCACGCCCCGCCCCATGCCGGATCTGTTACGGACCGAATTTTTCCACTATGCAACTGGTTGCATAGTTTCGACGGCTTTGCTATGTTTGAGCCTGCCAGCCGGCGCGCACGCCGGCGCATCGAACCACGCGACGGCAGCCGCACCCGGCGGCCGCCCCAGTCAAGGAGATAGGATGTCCCTGCCCGCCGTGCTGCGCCGCGGCCTGTCGATTCCGGTCGTCGGCTCGCCCCTTTTCATCATCTCGAATCCCGATCTCGTGATCGCCCAGTGCAAGGCGGGTGTCGTCGGCTCCTTCCCCGCGCTCAATGCGCGCCCTGAACACGTGCTCGGTGAATGGCTCGACCGCATCACCACTGAACTCGCCGAGTACAACGCGAAGCATCCGGACGCCCCGGCGGCGCCCTTCGCCGTCAACCAGATCGTGCACAAGTCGAACGACCGCCTCGAGCACGACCTTGGCGTGTGCGCCCAATACAAGGTGCCGATCGTCATCACGTCGCTCGGCGCGCGCGAAGAGGTCAACCACGCGATCCACGCGTGGGGCGGCATCGTGCTGCACGACGTCATCAACAACACGTTCGCGAAGAAGGCCATCGAGAAAGGCGCGGACGGCCTGATCGCCGTGGCCGCCGGTGCGGGCGGCCATGCGGGCACGCTCTCGCCGTTCGCCCTCATCCACGAGATTCGCGAATGGTTCGACGGCCCTCTGCTGCTGTCGGGCGCGATCGGCAACGGCAACGCGATTCTCGCGGCGCAGGCGGCGGGCGCCGATCTCGCCTATATCGGCTCGGCGTTCATCGCCACGCATGAAGCGAATGCCATCGACGCGTACAAGCAAATGATCGTCGAGTGCGGCGCGGGCGATATCGTGTACTCGAATCTCTTCACGGGCGTGCACGGCAACTATCTGCGCCAGAGCATTGTGGCGAGCGGTCTCGATCCGGAGGCGCTGCCGCAGTCGGATCCGTCGGCGATGAATTTCGGCTCGACGCGCGTGAAGCCGTGGAAGGACATCTGGGGCTCGGGCCAGGGCATTGGCGCGGTGAAGAGCATCGTGCCGGCAGCTGAACTCATCGCGCGTTTGAAGCGCGAATACGAGGCGGCGCGCGTGCGTCTGGGCGTGGTCGCTGCGCCGCAAGCCGAGGAACAAACGGTGGAACAAGCCGCGCTTTGATGCGCGGCGTGAGGCGGGAGCGATCATGGCCCGTCCGCCTCGCCTCGTGATGAACCGCCGCGTTTTATGCGCGCGACTTCACGCGCGCGATTTCCTCTTCGACATCGCGCAGCTGATCCTTGCCGAAGTACATTTCCTCGCCGACGAAGAACGTCGGCGAACCGAACGCGCCGCGCTCGAACGCCGACTGCGTGTTCGCGAGCAGCGCGGCTTTCACATCGGCGTCCTGAATCGCCGTTTCGAACGCCGAGGCGTCGAGGCCGTCCGCCTCGAGCGCCGCGCGGATCACGGCGGGGTCGTCCATCTTGAGGCCCTCTTCCCACATGTGCGCGAACATGCGGTCCACGTACCGCTCGAACGTGCCGAAGCGCCGCGCCGCAATTGCGCCGCGCATGATCTGCAACGTGTTCACGGGGAAGTGCGGATTGTGCCGATAGGCCGCCAGCCCATGCCGCCCGATGAAGCGCCGCATCTCCAGCATCATGAACTTGCGCTTGTTCTCGATGTCCGCGAACGCCTCGGCCGGCGAGCGATTGCCGCTCAGCTTGAAAAGGCCGCCAAGCAGGATCGGCACATACTCGAAACGCACCTGCTGGCGCGCTTCGATGCCGCCGATCACCTTGTGGCACAGGTAAGCGTTAGGACTACCGAAGTCGAACAGAAACTGCACCTTGATGTCAGCCATCGTGTCTCCCTTATGTGAATACGCGCGCCTTTGCCCGGGCGCGCGGACGTCCTAAGATACCTGAAACCGGGCCGCTGTAATCGACAGTGAGACAAGCACCATGACGCAAAAGAAAGCCGTACTGGTAATCGGCGCAGGCGACGCCACCGGAGGCGCCATCGCGCGCCGCTTCGCACGCGAGGGCTACATTGCATGCGTGACGCGCCGCAATGCCGACAAACTCGCGCCGCTCGTCGCGCAGATCGAAGCCGAGGGCGGCGAAGCGCACGCCTTCGGCTCGGACGCGCGCAAGGAAGAGGACATGATCGCGCTGTTCGCGGACATCGAGACGCGCATCGCACCCGTCGAGGTGGCGATCTTCAATATCGGCGCGAACGTGCGCTTCGGCATTACAGAAACCACGGCGCGCGTCTATCACAAGGTCTGGGAAATGGCCTGTTTCGCCGGGTTCCTGATGGGTCGCGAAGCCGCAAAAGTCATGCTGCCGCGCGAGCGCGGTTCGATCTTCTTCACGGGCGCCACCGCGAGCCTGCGCGGGCGCGAGGGCTTCGCGGCGTTCGCGGGCGCGAAGCACGCGCTGCGCGCCCTCGCCCAGTCGATGGCGCGCGAACTCGGGCCGCAGGGCATTCACGTCGGGCAGATCATTGTCGATGGCGCGATCGACACCGAGTTCATCCGCGAGAATTTTCCCGAGCGCTACAAGCTCAAGGAACGCGACGGCATCCTGAACCCCGAGCACATCGCCGACGCCTACTGGACACTGCACCAGCAGCCGCGCGATGCCTGGACGCACGAACTCGATCTGCGGCCGTGGCTGGAGCAATGGTGAGGCAACTGTTGCCCGCTTTGCGAAGCAGGCGATAATGGCGCCGAAGTGCACCGAATGCACACCGTCACCCTATCGAGCCTCACATGAAAATCGCCACGTGGAACGTCAACTCCCTCAAGGTCCGTCTGCAGCACGTCATCGACTGGCTCAACGAGAGCAAGACCGACGTGCTCTGCCTCCAGGAGCTCAAGCTCACCGACGACAAGTTCCCGCGCGCCGATCTCGAGGCACACGGCTATCGCAGCTGGTTCGCGGGCCAGAAGACCTATAACGGCGTGGGCATCCTCGTGCGCGAAGGCCTCTTCGTCGACGAAGCCACGGTCGTGCGCAACATTCCGGGCTTCGAAGATCCGCAGCAGCGCGTGATCGCCACGACCATCGGTGACGTGCGCGTGGTGAGCGCGTACTTCCCGAACGGCCAGGCGCCCGGCACCGAAAAGTTCGCGTACAAGCTGCAATGGCTCGACGCCATGCACGACTGGCTCGCGCAGGAAATGCAGCGCTACCCGAAGCTCGCGCTGCTCGGCGACTACAACATCGCGCCCGAAGACCGCGACGTGCACGATCCGAAGGCCTGGGAAGGCCAGAACCTCGTCTCGCCCGAGGAGCGCGCGCAGTTTCGCCGCCTGATCGAACTGGGTTTCGTCGATGCGTTCCGCCAGTTCGAGCAGCCCGAAAAACTCTTCACGTGGTGGGACTATCGCATGTTCGCGTTTCGCCGCAACGCGGGCTTGCGCATCGACCATATCCTGCTCGCGCCCGCGCTTGCCGGGCACCTCACCGCGTGCGAAGTGGACAAGGTCCCACGCAAGTGGGAACAGCCGTCCGATCACACACCGGTGATCGCCACGCTCGATATTGCGGGCTGAACGCGCGCCCTACCAGTTCCCCGCGAGCGTGGTCCACAGAAAGCGATAAACGAGCGCGTCATACTCCGCGCGCTCGAGCGAATCGCTGCCGGGGCCGTGACCGCCTTCGGTGTTCTCCAGATACCAGACATTCGCGTGCCCCTGCTGCTCCATGCGCGCAACCATCTTGCGCGCGTGCGAGGGATGCACGCGGTCATCGCTCGTCGAAGTCGTGAACAGCGACGGCGGATACACGACACCTGGCTTCACATGGTGGTAAGGCGAATAGGCAGCTAGCGCGCGTGATTCTTCGGCATCCTCAGGATCGCCATATTCGTCGATCCATGACGCACCCGCATGCAGCAGCGGGTAGCGCTGCATGTCGAGCAGCGGCACCTCGCACACCACGGCGCCGAACAGCTCGGGGCGCTGCACCATGCACGCGCCCACGAGCAGCCCGCCGTTGCTGCCGCCCTTGATGCCCAGTTGCGCGGCACTCGTATAGCCATCGGCGACCAGCTGCTCGGCCACCGCGATGAAGTCGTCGAACGAACGTTGGCGATGCTCGCGCTGCGCCTCGACGTGCCAGGCGGTGCCGTACTCGCCGCCGCCGCGGATGTGCGCAATCGCGACCACGCCGCCCTGCTCCAGCCAGCCGATCCCCGAGCTCACGAGATATTGCGGCGTGAGCGCGATTGCGAAGCCGCCGTAGCCTGTCAGCAGGCACGGCGCCGCCTTGCGTGACTCGCCTTCGAGCACGGCCTTCGGGCCAACTACGGTGAACGGTACGCTCGTGCCATCCGCCGAGCGCGCGTGCGAGCGGATGACCGTGAGCGGCCTGGAATCGAACTGCGTGGGCCAGCGGTCGAGCAATTCCCACTGCTGGAGATCAGTTTGCGCGAGATCGGCGAGCCAGTATTCGGGCGGCAGCAGGTAATCGTCGACGTCGACGAATACCTCGTCGTTGAGCGTGTCTTCGATGGGCGAGACATCCACCTGCGAACTCGCACGCGCAGGGAACAGGCGCGACTCCCAGCGCCACGCGCTATCTTCCTGGTGCGGCTGCCAGAGCATCGTGCGGCTCTCGACATCGTCGAGCCAGGAGACGAGCAAGACGTTGTGCGTATTGGTCCAGTCGCATGCCGACGTAACCGGCGTGGGCGTGAAGAGCGTCGTGAACGCGCGATCGCCCGCGAGGAAAGCGTCTTCGCGGATCACGAGCAACGCACCGCCCTTGTGCGTGACGCCCGAAACGCTCCAGTCGAGCCGCGGCTCGAGCAGCAGCCAGCCGTGCCACGCGCCGACCGAGACATGCGTAGGCACGTCGTACACCTGCCAGGCGCCACGTCCATCGAGACGATAGGTGTATGAATCGAAGAAGTCGACGCTGCGCACCACGTCGTGGCGCTTCTCGACCGGATCGTAGTCGCCCTCCACGCTGATGTCGCCGAACTCGCCGCTGAACACCACGGGCGCGTCGGCGAGCGCGGTGCCGCGCGTCCAGCGGCGCACCTCGCGCGGATAGCCCGAGCGCGTGAGCATCTTCTTGCCGCTCTTGCCGCCCGCGTCCCATCCCAGGTACACGGTATCGCGATCGATCCACGAAATGATGTGCTTGCCTTCTTTCGCAATGGCGAAGCCATCGTCGAGGAATTCGCGCTTCACGATGTCGAACTCGCGCACGATGACCGCGTCGGAGCCGCCATCGGAAAGCTGGATCAGCGCGCGGTCGCCGTCCGGGTAGAGGATGTCGATGCCCGCGCACACCCATGGCATGCCCTCTTTCGCGCCGAGCGCGTCGAAGTCGATCAGCGTTTGCCACTGCGGCTTGTGGGCGCGCCAGTCGGCCCAGAGCGCGCGGCGCCACAGTCCCTTGGGATTGTCCTCGTCCTCCCAGAGGTCGTAGGCCCACTCCTGCCAGCGGCTCGGGATCACGGGCCGCTCGCGCGGCAAGTAGGCCTGCGCGAGGCGCGTTTCGAGCGCCTCGAAACGCGCACCGCCCTGCCACGCGGCGCGCGTGCGCGCGTTCTGCGATTCGACCCAGGCCATGACGGCGGGGTCGTCGAGCGATTCGAGCGAAAGGAACGGATCGGCCTCGGTGGGCCAGGGAGAAGTCACGGGCATGATCGGTCGTCGACAGGAAAACAGCGTCGATTATGCCCTGTGTGCGCGCCGGTGCACTGCGCATCGGGCCGACTCGCGTTGCGCGAGGCCGGCCCGATGCCACATGCTAATACACGCTCATTCCAGATTGAGCTCCTGGATCTTGCGCGTGATGGTGTTGCGGCCGATGCCAAGACGCTCGGCCGCCTCGACCTTGCGCCCGCGCGTGAAGTCGAGCGCCTCTCGGATCACGGCGGCTTCGAAGCGGCGCGAGAGTTCGTCCATGACGTCGGCGCTGTTTTCGCGCAAGAGACGCGCGACTTCCGTGCGCAGACCGCTCTCCCACACGCTCAGCGGCGAGACAGCGGCAGCGGTGCCGTTGGACGCGCCGAACGCGGGCGTGCCGAACACCACGCCGCCCGAGACGCCGCCGAGCAAGCCCGCGCCCGCCACGGCACCCGCAACCGGCGATATGCCGCCCGCGCCATTGGTTCCCGCGCCCGCTTCGGAAGCGGCCGAAGCCTCAGTGAGATGCACCGCCGCTCCCGCCGAGCCGTGCGCAGGCACGAGGTCAGGTGGCAGATCCTTGATCTCGATCGTCTGCGCGGGCGCCATCACGGTGAGCCAGTTCGCGAGATTCTCGAGCTGGCGCACATTGCCCGGAAACGGCAGCGACGACATCCACGCAAGCGCCTCGTCCGACACGCGCTTGGGCTCCACGCCCAGCTCGCGCGCGCTTTTCTGGAGGAAGTGGCGCGCGAGCAGCGGAATGTCCTCGCTGCGCTCGCGCAGCGCAGGCAAACGCAGGCGAATCACGTTGAGCCGGTGATACAAGTCCTCGCGGAACAGCCCCTGGCGCACGCGCGTTTCGAGGTTCTGGTGCGTCGCGGCGATCACGCGCACGTTCGCACGCAGCGGGTTGTGCCCGCCCACGCGGTAGAACTGCCCATCAGAGAGCACACGCAAGAGACGCGTTTGCAGGTCGAACGGCATGTCGCCGATTTCGTCGAGGAACAGCGTGCCGTTCTCGGCCTGCTCGAAGCGGCCCTGGCGCATGGCCTGCGCGCCGGTAAACGCGCCGCGTTCGTGGCCAAACAGTTCGGATTCCAGAAGATCCTTCGGGATCGCCGCAGTGTTCAGCGCGATGAACGGCCCGTTCGCGCGTGGGCTATGTCGGTGCAAGGCGCGCGCGACAAGCTCCTTTCCGGTGCCAGACTCGCCGGTGATGAGCACGGTCGCCGCCGAATGCGAAAGCCGCCCGATGGCGCGGAACATGTCCTGCATGGCCGGCGCCTGGCCGAGCATCTCGGGCGCCTCGGCGGGACGCTCGTCCCACTGCTGCTCGCCACGCATGCTTTCATCCACGGCGCGGCGAATCAGTTCGACGGCCTTGTCGACGTCGAACGGCTTGGCGAGATACTCGAACGCGCCGCCCTGAAACGCGGCGACCGCGCTGTCGAGGTCGGAGAACGCCGTCATGATGATGACGGGCAAGCCCGGCACGCGCTCGCGCACGGTTTGCAGCAGCTCGAGGCCCGAGCCGCCCGGCATGCGGATGTCGGAAACGAGCACCTGCGGGTTGTCGTGATCGAGCGCGCTCGCGGCTTCGCGCACGTTCGAAAAGCTGCGGGTGGCGAAGTTCTCGCGGGCAAGGGCCTTTTCGAGCACCCAGCGTATCGATTGGTCGTCGTCTACTATCCAGATCGGCTTCATAAGATCGGTCAGAAGTCCTGGTGGCGTGCGGTATCGGTAAATCTAAATTCAGGTTTAGCTATCGATTCAACTATCAAGCGGCAGCAATATCTGAAACTCGGTGTGGCCCGGCCGGCTATCCACTTCGATCAGTCCGTCGTGCTGCTGGACGAACGTCTGCGCGAGCGTGAGGCCGAGACCGCTGCCATCCTCGCGTCCGGAGACGAGCGGATAGAAGATGCGGTCGCGAATATCCTCGGGAATGCCGGGTCCGTTGTCAGTGATATGCAAGTCCAATGCCAGCTTGCACAATCGTTTGGAAATCGTGACCTTGCGCGCAATGCGCGTACGCAATTCAATGCGCGCGTCGCCCTGCGAAATGCGCTCGCGCAGCGCCTGCGCCGCGTTGCGCACGATGTTCAGCAGTGCCTGGATCAATTGCTCCTTGTCGCCGCGCAGGTCGGGCACGCTCACGTCGTAGTCGCGCTCGATGGTGAGGCCGCGCGGGAATTCCGCGAGGATCACGGCGCGCACGCGCTCGCACACTTCGTGAATATTCACGTCGCCGACGATATGCGGATGCCGGTGCGGCTCCAGCAGCCGGTCGACGAGCGTCTGCAGGCGGTCCGACTCCTTGATGATCACCTGCGTGTACTCGCGCAGCTCGTCGCGCTCCAGCGCGCCGAGTTCGAATTCGAGCAACTGCGCCGCGCCGCGAATACCGCCGAGCGGGTTCTTGATCTCGTGCGCGAGATTGCGGATCAGATGCTTGTTCACCGCCGTGAGGTCGTGAATGCGCTCCTCGCGGTCGCTGCGCAGGTGCCGCTCGTTCTCGAAAAGCTCGAGCAGCACGTAATCGGGCGAGCTTTCGAGAAAACCCACGACCACATGCACGTTCAGCGGTTCGCGTCCGGGGCGTTCCAGCGAAGCGTCGAGCCGCGTCGCGTGAAAGCGATGCTCGGCGATCGATGCGATCGTCGAGAGCAGTTCGTCCGCGTTCGAGAAGAGATCGGACCATGCCATCTGCGCGAGTTGACGACGCGAGAGATCGAGCATCGCCTCCGCCGAAGGATTCGCGAAGGCGACACGCAGTGTGCGCTTGTCGAGCACGAGCACGACCGTGGGCAACGCCTCGAAGCCGGGCAACAGGCCCGACTCGACGAGCGGCGCGTCGTCGGAGAGCGGTTCGGCGTGGCCCTTTCTTGCCTTGATCAGATTCTTGAGCACCATGTTTCAGGCCGGCCGCCATGCGGCGCACCAGCAACGGTCCTGGTCGTTAATTCTGGTCAATACGCTGGTCAATACGCTGGTCAACAAGCGGGTCATACACCTCGTCGACAAGCGACAAGGCGGCCCAACGAAAAAGGGACGGCACCGCCGTCCCTTGGAGACCCAACGCGCCCGCGTCCTGCGAGTCGAAGAAACTGAACCGGCGCTTCGCTGTGTAGCGTGCAGCGAAGCGCCATCGCCAATTACAGCGAGTAGTACAGTTCGAACTCGACCGGGTGCGTGGTCATACGCACGCGTTGCAGTTCGCTTTCCTTCAGCGCGAGGTACGCGTCGATCATGCCGTCGGTGAACACACCACCGCGCGTCAGGAACTCGCGATCCTTGTCGAGCGCGTCGAGAGCCTGGTCGAGGCCTGCGCAAACGGTCGGGATCTTTGCATCCTCTTCCGGCGGCAGGTCGTACAGGTTCTTGTCGGCGGCTTCGCCCGGGTGGATCTTGTTCTGCACGCCGTCCAGACCTGCCATCATCAGTGCCGAGAAGCACAGGTACGGGTTGGCGAGCGGATCCGGGAAGCGCGTTTCGATACGGCGGCCCTTCGGGTTCGACACGTGCGGAATACGGATCGATGCCGAACGGTTGCGTGCCGAGTAAGCGAGCTTGACCGGCGCTTCGAAGTGCGGCACGAGACGCTTGTACGAGTTCGTACCCGGGTTCGTGATGGCGTTCAGCGCGCGAGCGTGCTTGATGATGCCGCCGATGTAGAACAGCGCGAATTCCGACAGACCTGCGTAGCCGTTACCCGCGAACAGGTTCTGGCCGTCCTTCCAGATCGACTGGTGAACGTGCATGCCCGAACCGTTGTCGCCGACGACCGGCTTCGGCATGAACGTCGCCGTCTTGCCGTACGTGTGCGCGACGTTGTGGACGATGTACTTCAGTTGCTGCGTCCAGTCCGCGCGCTGAACCAGCGTCGAGAACTTCGTGCCGATTTCGTTCTGGCCCTGGCCCGCCACTTCGTGGTGGTGCACTTCGACCGGAATGCCGATCTGCTCGAGCAGCAGACACATTTCCGAGCGGATGTCCTGGAACGAGTCGACCGGCGCAACCGGGAAGTAGCCGCCCTTCGTGCCCGGACGGTGACCCGTGTTGCCGCCTTCGAATTCCTTGCCCGATGACCACGGTGCTTCTTCCGAGCCGATCTTGACGAAGCAGCCCGACTGGTCAGCGCTCCACTGGACCGAGTCGAAAATGAAGAATTCCGGCTCCGGACCGAAGAAGGCGGTGTCGCCCAGGCCCGTGCTCTTCAGGTAGGCTTCAGCGCGCTTGGCGAGCGAGCGGGGATCGCGCTCGTAGCCCTTGCCGTCGGCCGGCTCGACCACGTCGCAGGTCAGCACGAGCGTCGATTCTTCGTAGAACGGGTCGATGAAGGCCGTGTTCGGGTCCGGCACGAGCAGCATGTCCGAGGCTTCGATGCCCTTCCAGCCGGCGATCGACGAACCGTCAAACGCATGACCCGACTCGAACTTGTCTTCGTCGAATGCCGACAGCGGAACCGAAACGTGCTGCTCCTTGCCGCGCGTGTCCGTGAAGCGGAAGTCGACAAACTTGACGTCTTCGTCCTTGACGAGTTGCATGACGTCGGCCACGGATTTACTCATAACCTATTCTCCTGATTAACGATTTCGGCGAACGCTGCCGCCGTCCCAATCTTGTTGATCCCCGCCGGCCGCCTCCTTCCCAGGTCTGTCCTGCTGACCTCGACTGGCCGGCTGCGATCGATCGAGACATATAAAGCAGCTTCCATGCCATGCATGCGCCAACGTGGCGCAAAACCCTTACGCGACACGCACTTGGAGTCAAAAATCGTGCGCCGCGCTTTTGTGGAGCCGCCAGCGTGGCGGCTCATCGGCACCAAATTCGTGCAATCCCGAATTTGGCGCGCGAATCTCTCTTCATTATGGTGCAAAACACCTCTCACGCACCATTTCAATGCATTCCACCCTTTGTATCGGCCCAAAGCATCGCGCAGATACGGTTTCGCCTTGGCCGAACCGTCCTACCCGCTCCGTCCCCGCGCGCTAGAATGGTTTTTTGGTCCAACGCGAAACAGGAGATCCGTTGTCATGAGTACGCTCGAACAGTTGTACGCCCAAGCGGAGAAGCGCCGCGTCGAGAACCAGCTGCCCTACGCGGGCGCGGTATCGCCCGCAGAGGCATTCGAGCTTCTGCAGCTCGACCCGCGCGCGCGCCTCGTCGACGTGCGCACGCGCGCTGAACTCGACTGGGTCGGCCGTCCCGTCGTGGGCGACGGCCAATACTCGCACGTCGAATGGACCCGCTATCCGGGCGGCGTGCCCAACGCCGAGTTCCTCACCCAGCTCAAGAGCGCCGTGGAAGCCGACGCGCCCGTGCTGTTCCTGTGCCGCAGCGCCGCGCGCTCCAAGCTCGCCGCCATCGAGGCCGCAAAGGCCGGCTTCACGAAGGCCTATGACCTGCTCGAAGGTTTCGAAGGCGACAAGGACGGCCAGGGGCACCGCAAGACCGTCACCGGTTGGTGCTTCCGAGGCCTGCCGTGGATCGGCGCCTAAGACCGCTGCGCTCCAACCCAGCGGGCCACTCTGAGCGCCCCGTGTGACATGCCGATGATGCGCCGCCTGGCCCGGAGCCTTACGCGGCTCACCCTCACACGCTGATTCAAAAACCGGCGCGCGACCCGCTGCGGCGCTCGCGATCGGGCGTGCCCTCGCCCGGCGGCGCCGGCTCGACCACATCGCCGCCCAGCTCGTGCACGCCTTCGCGCAGCTTCACGAAGGCGGCCGCGACGGCCTCGGGCTCGCCCTTCACGCCCAGATCGATGTGCCGGCGCGCATAAATGCCGCCGCGTTCCGTATCGCCCACGCTCGGCAGGCTGAACACCCGGACGCCCGGAAAATCGCGCTCGATGCGCTCCATGAGCGGCGTGAGCGTCGACTCCGGCAGCTCGAACACGAGCAGCGACTTCTCGGCGTGCGGCGTCTGGTGATGCAGGTGCGCGTACTTCGTGTCGAGCACCCACTCGATCATCGGCCAGGCCATCACGGGGAAACCGGGCACGAAGTGATGATCGCGAATCGAAAAACCCGGAATCTTGTTGTAGCCGTTCGGGATGATCTCGCAGCCCTGCGGGAACGTGCCCATCTGGAAGCGGTGCAGGTTCTCGGGCGACCGGTAGTTCACGGGATCCGCGCCCGTGTGCATGTCGCGGATGCGCTCGCGGATCGCCGCCTCGGCGTCAGGGTGCAACGCGAGCGGCACGCCCAGCGCCGCAGCGGCGCACTGGCGCGTGTGGTCGTCCGGCGTCGCGCCGATGCCGCCCGTCGAGAACACGATGTCGCCCGAAGCGAACGAGCGCTGCAGCGTTTCGGTGATGCGCTCGGGGTCGTCGCCCACGTACTGGGCCCACTCGAGCGAAAGGCCGCGCGCGCCGAGCAGTTCGATGACCTTCGGCAGATGCTTGTCGGAGCGGCGCCCCGAGAGAATTTCGTCGCCGATGATGATGACGCCAAATGCCATGGGTCGCCTCGTTGGATTGTCTTGATGATTAAGCGTTAGTGCACGATCGTCACGTCACCGGACGCCTGCTGCACCTCGTGCGCGCGCATGCGCTGAAGCGCGCGCAGGCAGTAGTGCCCGAACCAGAGCGCCGTGAACACCAGAATGAACGCATAGATCCAGATGGTCACCGCCGCCAGCACCGGGAAGAACAGCAGCAGCCACGCAGACACGGCCCAGATCGCCGTGGGCAGCGAGCCGAGCAGTCCGCTTACCACGCCAATCACGAGCAGCGGCAGGCGGTGGCTGCGCACCAGCGCGCGGCGCTCCTCCACGCTTGCGTGCAGTGCGAGCGCATCGTAGGTCATCACCCGATACGTGAGCCAGCCCCACAACAGCGGCGGAATGAGCGCGAAGAACGGTGGAATGAGCCATAGCGGCAGCGTCACGATCATCACGATCAGGCAGACGAGGGTCGTGACAAGCGAATAGAACAGGCTGCCGTACCAGCTGCCGCCGCGCCGCTCCTCGAGCATCCCGTACTGGCGATTCGAAAGATGGCGGATCACGCGCGGCATCGAAATCGCGACGATCAGCAGCAGCACCGAGATCACGATGAGCGGAATCGTCAGGATGATGACGAGAAACGGCGCGATCGTCGCACGCAGCCAGCCGAAGCCGAGCGCGTCGAATAGATGATAGAGGTAGGCCGTCGACGACCAGTTCGCGAGCGCGCCGCGCATGAGGTCGAGCAGCGGCTGCCAGAACACGTAGAGCACGGCGCCCCACACCGCCGCCGCCACGAGAAATGGCACGAAGGTGAGGAGCAGCATGGCGGGATGGAACACGCTCGCGAGCGCGCGTCCGAACGAGCGCAACAGGTCATTCATGCGAGCGGAATACGGCGAAAAGGACAGGTAGAGAACACGGTGTCGGCGAAATCGGTGCGACCAAGCCAACAGCATAAACCACCGCGCGCACGGCGGGTAAGACGGGTGAGAGGAAGGGCAAGGACGCCGCGCCGGCGCTCAGGTCACGGTGGCGTCGTCGCGCGCCTCGGCTGGCGCGCCAGTGGCAGCATGGGCGCGCGAACGCAGGCGCCGCGCGATGCGGGTGAACGCATAACCCTGCTGCGCCCAGAAGCCCTCGCCATAGCGCGCACCTTCGAGCTGGTCGCGAATGCCCGTGGGCTCGATCTCGCGATTGAACGACGCGCTGCCGAACATCATGTCCCACCAGGGGAACAGCACGCCGAAGTTGCAGCCATAGTGGGTGCCTTCGTGGCCATCGCCGATGGCGTGATGGCGGCGGTGAAAACGCGGGCTCACCACGAGCCGCTCGCCGAGCCAGCCGAAATGCGCGCGAATATTGGCATGCTGCACGCTCTGCACGAAGTTCGTGAGCGCGACGAGCACCACGAATTGCGCGGGCGGCACGCCGATGACGAGCGCCACGGCGGCGAACATGCATGATTGTCCGATCACGTCGAGCAGGTGGTTGCGGTCATCGCACCAGAGCGACATCTTGCGCTGGCTGTGATGCACGGCGTGCAGCTCCCACCAGATGCCGTAACGATGCGAAAGCCGGTGGTACCAGTAGCTGAAGAAGTCGAGCACCACGAGGTAGATCGCGAACGCCACGAGCGGCTGCGTGGTGACGCCCGGCCAGAGATTGTCGAGATCCACCGTCTTCACGCCCATGAGCCGCAGCGCGCTCTGCGCACGGTCGAAGAACGGCTGCATCGTGAAGAAGAACAGCAGGTTCAGAATGCCGAGGCGCGTGACCCACGTGTAGAGCGCATCGACGCCCACACCCTTGCGGTCGCGCCACTTCTCCGCGGGCGCGAGCGCTTCGAGCGGGCGCAGCAGCGTGTACATCAGGCCCACTTCGAGCAGGCCCACGATCACCCAGTACAGCGCGTCGTAGGTCTCTTCGTCCACGTTCATCATGCCGACGCGGAAGAGCAGCGGCTGAATGACGTTGATGTAGAGGAGCGTTTGCAGCCAGGAGACGAGGTCGTCTGCCGACGCGACCACGGACTGCCCCGCGTGCGCGACGAAGGCCAGCAACGACGCCACCGTATCCATGCGCGCGCCCCGTTGCTTTAAGCCCCGTTCGGCGCCGTGACGGGCGCGCGATCGTAGAAGTAGATGCCGTGCGGCGAGCGGCCCACGGCGATGGTCTTGATGAGCTTCCGGGTTTGCATGTCGATGAGGCCGATGTGCTTCGCGAAACGGAACGTCACCCACAGGTAGCGCTTGTCGGCGGTCAGCTCCATGTCGTCGGGGCCGGGCATCAGGCCGCTGATCTCGCCGGTCTTTTCGAGCGTGTCCTCGTCGATGATGCTGATGACGTTCGCCACGCGGCTCGACACCAGCACGTGGCGGCCGTCCACGAGCGAGCGGAAGTTGTGCGCGGCCTTGCCCACCTGGATCGTCTTGACGATCTTCTGGTTGCGCCAGTCCACCACCGCCACGTAGTCGGCGCCCGTCATGCCGATGAGCAGGTACTTGTCGCCGGGCGTGAGCCACAGGCCTGCCGGTGCGGCACCGACCTTCATCTTCCAGAGCACCTTCTGCGTCGGCAGATCGACCGCGGCGATTTCGCCCGAGACCTGCAGGGAAACGAACACGGTGCGGCTGTCGTTCGTGAACGCCAGGTGGCTCGGCATGGCCGAGAGCGGCAGGCGTTTGGCGAGCGTGATGTTGCTGCCGCCCGCGTAGTTGTAGATGTCGAGGCGGTCGAGGCGCAGGCCCGTAGTGACGAACCACTTGCGGTCGGGCGAGAAGCCGAGCTGATACGGGTCTTCGACGTTTTCGACCCAGCGCTGCGGCTTGCCGGTTTTCGGATCGACGAACAGGAGGTTGTTCGACACCGAGTTCGCGACGATCAGCGAGGTGTTGTCCGGCGTGGGAAACAGGTGGTGCGGTTCCTTGCCCGTGGGCACGGTGCCGACGACTTCGTGCGTCTTGTCGTCGATGAGGCTCAGCGTGGCTTCGCCCGAATTCAGGACGATGATGTTGTTCGCGTAAGCGGCCGTGGAGGCGAAGGTGGCAAGCGTCGCTGCGCAAGCGAGTGCAAACGTTGCGGCCTTGGCGGCGACGCGGCTAAAAGTGTTGTTGTTCGACATGAAGAATCGTTCCCGGGCAGATTCGTGATTGTAGAACGTCTACCCGCACGCAAGGTTGACGTAGAGCCCTTGAAATATGCAAGGGGCGCAATTAAGCGCCCCTTTTTCGAACAATTCGAACAACTGTTATGGCCCGTAATGCGCCTTATCGCTGCATCGATTCCCATACCTTGTGGAGGCGCTTGACCGAAACCGGCATCGGCGTGCGCAATTCCTGCGCGAAGAGCGAGATGCGCAGCTCTTCGAGCAGCCAGCGGAACTCCGAGAGACGCGGATCGAACACGCCGCCGCGCTGCGAGAGCGCGCGCTGATACTGCTGCGCGAGCGGCTGGAATTCGGCGGCCTGGCGCGCGTCGCGCGCGGGGTCGGCGCGCAGCTTGTCGATACGCAGCGCGACGCCCTTCAAGTAGCGCGGGAAATGCACGAGCTGCGCGTAGGGCGTCTCGAGAATGAAGCGCTTGCCGATGAGCGCGTCGACCTGCGCCTGCATGTCCGCCCCCGGCGCGCCGAAGGCCTTGGCCTGCACGAGTTTTTTGGCCAACGACGCGTATTCCGCGAGAATCTGCCCCACCAGACGCGCGATTTCCTGCGCGAGCAGCGAAAGACGTCCGCGGCCTTCGTCCTTGCGCGCGTGGAAGCTCGCGTCGTCGTCGGGCAGCGGGTCTTGCAGGCAGGCGCGATCGAGCGCGAGTTCGACCAGCTGGTCGCGCAGCTCTTCCTGCGTGGCGCGCGCCATGAACTGCATCGCCATCTCGCGCAGACCCGGCAGGTTCCTCTCCAGGTAGCGGATCGGCTCGCGCAGCTGCAGCGCGAAGAGCCGGCGCAGCCCCGCGCGATGGATGCGCGCGGCCTCCTCCGGCGAATCGAACACCTCGACGTCGCAATGCGTACCGCGATCGACGAGCGCCGGATAGCCGAACAGCGTCTGTCCGCCCCGGCGGATTTCCAGCAGCTCGGGCAGCTTGCCGAAATTCCACGTCGAGAGGTTTTCGTAGAGCGCCGTGGCGGGCGTTGCGTCGCCCGTCGCGGGCGTATGAGGCGCATTGCTCTTTTGCGGCGCGTGGTGGTTTGCGGCGCGCTCGACCGGAGCGTTCTGCGGTGCCTCACCGCCCTGCGCATGCGTTTCCAGCGCGGCGAGCGCCGTCGCGCTCGCAAGCTTCTGAAACTGCTGCTGCGCCTGCGCACCGAGTTCGGCGCGCATTTGCGCGAGGTTGCGGCCCATCGCGAGCTGGCGACCGTGCTCGTCGATCACCTTGAAGTTCATGAAGAGGTGCGCGGCCAGCGTCTCCAGCTTGAAATCGGCGGACTTCAGGGCGATCTGCTTTTGCTCGCGCACGTCGGCGATCAGCGCTTCCATGAGCCCGCCCGCACCGAAACGCTCGCCGCCCCCGCGCTCCGCGAAGCCGGCCGCGTACTCGGGCAGCGGCACGCAGTGGCGGCGCAGCTTCTGCGGCAGCGACTTCAGGAGCAGTTGCGCCTTCTCCTTGAGCATACCCGGCACGAGCCATTCGCAGCGGCGTGCATCGACCTGGTTGAGCGCGTAGAGCGGCACCGCGAGCGTCACGCCGTCGCGCGGCGAGCCCGGCTCGAAGTGATACGTGAGCGCCATCGCCACGCCCGACATCGTCATGCGCTTCGGGAACAGCTCGGTCGTCACGCCCGCTGCTTCGTGGCGCATCAGGTCGTCGCGAGAGAGGTACAAAAGACGCAGCTTGTCCTCGGGCTGGCCGCCCTTCCTCACCTCGTCGCGATACCAGCGCTCGAACGACGCCCCCGAGTAAATGCCTTCGGGAATCGCCTGATCGTAGAAGCCGTAGATCAGCTCATCGTCGACCAGCACGTCCTGGCGGCGCGACTTGTGTTCCAGTTGCTCGATATCGGCGAGCAGCTTGCGGTTGTGCGCGAAGAACGCGAGCTTCGTGTCGAATTCGCCTTCCACGAGCGCGCCGCGAATAAAGAGTTCGCGCGCACGCGCCGGGTCCTGCTTGCCGAACGCCACGCGCCGGCGTTGATACACCGTCAGGCCATACAGCACCCCGCGCTCGAACGCGCTCACCTGCGCCGCGCGTTTTTCCCAATGCGGCTCGGAGAGCGACGTCTTCAGCAAATGCGCGCCAACCTTCTCCAGCCACTCGGGCTCGATCTTCGCGATGCAGCGCGCGTAGAGGCGGCTCGTTTCGACGAGTTCGGCCGCCACCACCCAGCGCCCCGCCTTCTTCACGAGCGCCGAGCCCGGCCACAGATGGAATTTGATGCCGCGCGCGCCGAGGTAATGCGGCTCGTCGTCGGCCTTCAGGCCGATATTGCCGAGCAGGCCCGTGAGCAGCGAGTGATGGATCTGCTCGTAGGTTGCATCCGCTTCGTTGATGCGCCAGCCATGCTCGCGCACCACCGTCAGCAATTGCGAATGCACGTCGCGCCATTCGCGCAGACGCAGGTGCGAGAGGAAATTCGCGCGGCAGGCATCGAGCAGCTGCCGGTTGGACTTCTTGTGCGCGACGGCCTCTTCGAACCAGGCCCAGATCTTGAGCCACTGGAGAAACTCGGAGCGCTCGTCGGCAAAACGGCGATGCGCCTGGTCCGCCTGCTCCTGCGCCTCGATCGGCCGCTCGCGCGGATCCTGCACCGAAAGCGCGCTCGCGATGATGAGCACCTCGCGCAGCGCCTGCTCGTCGCGTGCGCCGAGAATCATGCGGCCCACGCGCGGATCGAGCGGCAGGCGCGCGAGTTCGCGGCCGAGCGGCGTGAGCGCGTTGTCGTCGTCCACGGCGCCGAGCTCGTTGAGCAGCTGATAGCCGTCGGCGATCGCGCGGCCCGGCGGCGGCTCGATGAACGGGAACGTCTCGATCGCCGTGAGATGCAGCGACTTCATGCGCAGAATCACGGCGGCGAGCGATGAGCGCAGGATTTCCGGATCGGAAAAGCGCGGCCGCGCGATGAAATCCGCTTCCTCGTAAAGCCGGATGCAGATGCCGTCCGCGACACGCCCGCAACGGCCCGCGCGCTGGCTCGCCGCCGCCTGTGCAATCGACTCGATCTGCAACTGCTCGACCTTGTTGCGGTACGAGTAGCGCTTCACGCGCGCGAGGCCCGTATCGACCACGTAGCGGATGCCCGGCACCGTAAGCGACGTTTCGGCCACATTGGTCGCGAGCACGATGCGGCGCGCGTTCGACGGCTTGAATACGCGCTCCTGCTCCTGCGCGGAAAGCCGCGCGAACAGCGGCAGGATTTCCGTGTGCGGCGGATGATGCTTGCGCAGCGCTTCCGCTGCGTCGCGGATTTCGCGCTCGCCGGGCAGGAACACGAGCACGTCGCCCGAGCCTTCGCGGCAGAGTTCGTCGACGGCATCGACGATCGCTTCCATCAGGTCGCGATCGGTATCGCGTTGCGACTTCGCGCCTTTTTCGCGACCCGTCGTGCCCTGCGCGTTCTTCACCGCCGGGCTGTCTTCCTGCACCGGGCGATAGCGCACCTCGACGGGATACAGCCGCCCGCTCACCTCGATCACCGGTGCGGGCTTTTCCTCGCTGCCGAAGTGCCGCGCGAAGCGATCGGCGTCGATGGTCGCCGAAGTCACGATCAGCTTGAGGTCGGGCCGGCGCGGCAGAATCTCCTTCAGATAGCCGAGCAGGAAGTCGATGTTCAGGCTGCGCTCGTGCGCCTCGTCGATGATGATGGTGTCATAGGCCTTGAGCAGCGGATCGGTTTGCGTCTCCGCGAGCAAAATGCCGTCGGTCATGAGCTTGACCGAGGCGCCCGGCGAGAGATTGTCGGTGAAGCGCACCTTATAGCCGACCACTTCGCCGAACGGCGTATTGAGTTCGTCGGCGATGCGTCGCGCCGTGGCTGAAGCCGCGATCCGGCGCGGCTGCGTATGGCCGATCAATCCCGTGCCGCCCGCGCCGAGGCCGCGGCCCAGCGCGAGCGCGATCTTCGGCAACTGCGTGGTCTTGCCCGAGCCCGTTTCGCCGCTCACGATCACGACCTGATTCTGCGCAATCGCACGCGCGATTTCCTCACGTCGGCCGGAGACCGGCAGCGCTTCGGGGAACGTGATGGGCGGCACCTTGTTCGGCTCGACGCTCGTGCGTGGTGCACGCGGCGGACGCTCCTGGCGTTCGGCGCGCGGCGCGCGATCACGTTCACGTTCGTCTTCGTTGCCGGGGCGCGGTGCGCGTTCCGATTTCGGCTTTGTGGGTCGCTGCGGATTCGGTGGGTTCTGCGGCTTCGCCTGCTTCGGGGGTTGCTGCGCGCGCGGCGGTTGATTGCGCGGCGCCTCGGCGCGCGCCTCGCGCGATTCGCCGGAGCGGTCTCGCGACGCGTTTCGCTGCGCCGGGCGTCGATCGTCGCGCACCTCGCGTGGCCTGGCCGGCTGCGCGGCGCTGCGCTCCGTACGCGGTTCACCTCGCGATGGAGATTGTGACTGCGGCGCGGCCTTCGTTTCGCTTCCCTGCTCGGGGCGCTGATCTGGGCGCTGATCTGGGCGCTGCTCCGCGCGCGGCGGCGTCTGCTGCTGCGTCTGCGGTTGCGTCTGCTCTGCGCGCTTGTCCTGCACGCGCGCGCCGCCCAGCGCCCCGCCGCCCATCAGCGCGCCAAGCTTGTCCGTCGACGCGAGCTTTTGCCCGTCGCCATACTTCTGCGACGCGCTTTTCGCTTTCGCGCCGTCCTGCGCCGTTTCCTTCCCGGCCGGGGTGTTGCTGCCCTGCGCCGAGGCAGGTCTTTTGGGTACATTCGACATGGGGGCGCATTATAATCCCGGGCATGAATTCCCAAACCGACCTCGTCCCCGCCACCGGCAGCACGCCGGCATCCACGGCCGCTGCGGATTCCGCTTCGCAGCTCATCGCGCAGCACGCGCAGTTCGTCGACTGGATGCGATCGGTCGCGCCCTACATCCACGCGTTCCAGGGGAAGACTTTCGTCGTCGGTTTCGGCGGCGAGGTCGTGCACCAGAACCTGCTCAACGCGCTCGTCGCCGACATCGCGCTCTTGCAGGCCATGGGCATCCAGATCGTGCTCGTGCACGGTTCGCGCCCTCAGGTCGAGGAGCAGATGAGCCTGCACGGCGTCGAATCCGAGTTCTCGCATGGCATGCGCATCACCAATGCCCGCGCGCTCGAATCGGCGAAGGAAGCGGCCGGTGAAGTGCGTCTCGATATCGAGGCCGCGATCAGCCAGGGTCTGCCGAACACGCCCATGGCGCACGCGCACATCAGCGTGGTGTCGGGCAACTTCGTGACAGCGCGGCCAGTCGGTATTCTCGACGGCGTGGACTTCCAGCACACGGGCGTGGTGCGCAAGATCGACGCCGATTCGATCCGCCACTCGCTCGCGAGCCGCAAGCTCGTGCTGCTCTCGCCGCTCGGCTTTTCGCCCACGGGCGAGGCCTTCAATCTGTCGATGGAAGACGTCGCCTCGGCGGCGGCCATCGCGCTGCGCGCCGACAAGATCGTCTTCCTTACGGAAACGCAGGGCCTGATCGACGAGGAAGGCGAACTGATCCGCGAAATGTCGCTCGACGACGCCTACAAGCTGCAAGAAGGCGGCACGGTGCTCGGCGACGAAGGCTTCTATCTGAAGCACTCCATTCGCGCCTGCCGCGGCGGCGTGGGCCGTGCGCACATCATTCCCTACGCGCTCGACGGCGGCTTGCTGCTCGAACTGTTCCTGCACGACGGCGTGGGCACCATGATCTCTTACGAGAATCTGGAAAGCCTGCGCGAAGCTACGCCTGACGACGTCGGCGGCATTCTCACGCTGATCGAGCCGCTCGAAACTGACGGCACGCTCGTGCGGCGCGGGCGTCACCAGATCGAGCGCGACATCGACCACTTCTCGGTGATCGAGCACGATGGCGTGCTGTTCGGCTGCGCGGCGCTTTACGCGTATTCGCAGGAGCGTATCGGCGAAATGGCGTGTCTCACGGTCTCGCCCGAAGCACAGGGCTCCGGCGACGGCGAACGCCTCTTGCGCCGCATCGAGCAGCGCGCGCGGGCCCGTGGCCTCACACGCATTTTCGTGCTCACCACGCGCACCGAACACTGGTTCCTGAAGCGCGGCTTCGTCAAGGCAACGGTGGACGACCTGCCCGAAGACCGCCGCCGCCTCTATAACTGGCAGCGCAAATCGCTCGTGCTGATGAAACAGCTCTGAGCGCGCTGCCACCCACACATACGACTACAGGAGAAGCACAGCATGGCCCGTATGATCCAATGCGCGAAGCTCGGCAAGGAAGCCGAAGGCCTCGACTTTCCGCCGCTGCCGGGAGAGCTCGGCAAGCGCATCTACGAAAACGTCTCGAAAGAGGCATGGCAGCAGTGGCTCAAGCAGCAGACCATGCTCATCAACGAAAACCGGCTGAACATGGCCGATCCGCGCGCGCGCCAGTACCTGATGAAGCAGACCGAGAAGTTCTTCTTCGGCGAAGGCGCCGACCAGGCTTCGGGCTATGTGCCGCCGACCGAAGGCTAAGGCCTTGCGGTGCGCGCCGGGATCTGTCCCTGAGGCGCACAAACACAGCAGATTGCACTGCAAAAACCGCGCCCCCGGCGCGGTTTTTTTATGCATTTCATGCGCTTTCCAGACTGCGGAAACGGTTCCATCAAAACGGCGCAATCGCCCGCCACATGAGGCTTCCAGCCCGCGCCCCGAATCCCCGCAGATACCGGGGTTTGCGCGATCTTCCGTTATCGTGCTAACATGTGGCCTCGTTCAACAGGCATTAGCCATCAATTGCATTCGGTAGGCGGCCAAAAACGGCACCCCTGCGGCACCCCCAAAACGCCATTATCCCGAATGCGCATATGACAAAAGGAACGCTCCGCCACGCGGGCTTCTTTTTCGTTTCAGCGGCGCTTTGACCAGGCAACCCAGGCACCTCGTGCCGGTCCAGCGTCCTCATGCGTCCTGCCCCCCTTCCACGGCCACGCAGGCGCAACGTTAAACACAATTTGTCCGAGTGTCGTTTCGCGACACTTCAGCATTGCTTTCGTGCGCCGCTCGCCTTGTGCGATGCACCATCGGCCCGCCCTCGTCCCTGACGTCACGCGGCGAGCCGTGCGCGAAATGTCGCCGCTATCGCGAAACGGTACACTCCGGCAACCGTGGCGAGCCCTCGTGGGTTCGTCGCAGTCATTGGAGATGCAGACCTTGAGCGCTTCCACTTCCGGCTCGTCGGCCCAGACCGACCTTACCTTCGACGACATCACGATCGTCGATAAAAGCCTCCTCAAACGCGCCGTCGGCGCCATGGCGCTCGGCAACGCCATGGAATGGTTCGACTTCGGCGTGTACAGCTACATCGCCGTCACGCTCGGCCAGGTGTTCTTCCCGTCGAGCAGCGCTTCGGCGCAGCTCATCGCCACGTTCGGCACGTTCGCGGCCGCGTTCGTCGTGCGCCCGATCGGCGGCATGGTGTTCGGGCCGCTCGGCGACCGCATCGGCCGCCAACGCGTGCTCGCGATGACGATGATCATGATGGCCTGCGGCACCTTCGCGATCGGCCTGATTCCCTCGTACAAGTCGATCGGCATTGCCGCGCCCGCGCTGCTGCTCGTGGCGCGCCTGGTGCAGGGCTTCTCGACCGGTGGCGAATACGGCGGCGCGGCGACCTTCATCGCCGAATTCGCCACCGACAAGCGCCGCGGCTTCATGGGCAGCTTCCTCGAGTTCGGCACGCTGATCGGCTATGTGTTCGGCGCGGGCACCGTTGCCGTGCTGACCGCCGTGCTCTCGCACCAGCAACTGCTCGACTGGGGCTGGCGCGTGCCGTTCATGATCGCGGGTCCGCTCGGCCTCATGGGTCTCTATATCCGCATGAAGCTCGAAGAGACGCCCGCGTTCAAGCGCGAAGCGGAACTGCGCGAAGCCGACGAGCACACGCGCCCGAAGCTCACGCTGCATTCGCTCCTCACGCAGCATCTGCGCCCCTTCCTGCTATGTGTGGGTCTCGTGCTGATCTTCAACGTGACCGACTACATGGCGCTGTCGTACCTGCCGAGCTACCTCTCGGCGACGCTGCACTTCAACGAGACGCACGGCCTCTTCCTCGTGCTGATCGTGATGGTGCTGATGATGCCGATGACGCTCGCGTTCGGCCGCCTGTCCGACGCCGTGGGCCGCAAGCCCGTGATGCTCGCCGGCTGCGTGGGCCTGATCCTGCTGTCGATCCCGTCGCTCACGCTGATCCAGACAGGCGCGCTCGTGCCGGTGTTTTTCGGTCTCCTGATTCTCGGCGCGCTGCTCTCGTGCTTCACGGGCGTGATGCCCTCGGCGCTGCCGGCGCTGTTCCCGACCGCGATCCGCTATGGCGCGCTCGCCATCGGCTTCAACGTGTCGGTGTCGCTGTTCGGCGGTACCACGCCGCTCGTGGCGGCATGGCTCGTCGAACACACGCAGAACCTCATGATGCCCGCGTACTACCTGATGGGCGCGGCGGTGATCGGCATCATCTCGGTGCTGGCGCTGCATGAAACGGCGCGCCGCCCGCTGCCGGGCTCGGCGCCGAGCGTGAGCACCAAGGCGGAAGCGCACGCGGTGCTGCGCGGGGTGCGTCTCGCGCGCGAACTCGACGAGGAATACGCCGTCGCCAACGCCGTGCGCGCCTGATACGGCACCGCTGAAACGCAAAAAGGCCAGCTTCGTGCTGGCCTTTTTTCTTGCGCGCTCGCTTAGTGCTATTCGACGAGATTGACGTGCTCGACCTCCAGTGCGCCCTTGCTGCCGATCGTCAGCATCGCCGCCGAGATCGGCAACTTGAAGCGGCGCGGCCCCGCGCTGCCAGGGTTCACGTACAGCACGCCCGCGCGCGTTTCGAGCGCGGGCTTGTGCGAATGCCCGCTCACGACCACAGCAATGCCATCGGCTGCAGGATCGCCCTGCAGATCGGGCAGTTCGTGGACCACCGCAAGCCGAACCCCACCCAGCGCGACGATGGTCTGCACCGGCAACGCCTCGGCCCACGCGCCATGATCGTTGTTGCCGCGCACGGCGGTGAGCGGCGCGATGGCCGCGAGCGTGTCGAGCACGCGTTGATCGCAGATGTCGCCCGCATGCACGATGGCGTCCGCGCCCTCGACGAAGGCGAGCAGTTCCGGACGCAGCAGATTGTGCGTGTCGGAAACCAGGGCAATACGTAGCGGAAGCGGCGGATGTTTCGCGGACATGTCGTTGCTTTTTGGTTGAACACTGCCGATTATCGCCGCGCTCATGCCTCGCCGTCGCCCTCCCCTGGCGCCGCGCCCACATAGACCGCGAGCCACACGCTCGGCACGGTCGGATCGGTCCATGACACACGATGACGGCAGTGCGCCGGGATGTGCACGTAGTCGCCGGGCAGCAGGCGTCGCGGCGGCGCTGCCGGGTCCTCGAATTCCAGCGTCGCCGCGCCGGCGAGAAGCGCCACCCACTCCTCGCGCGCGTCGTCGTACCAGAAACCCGGCGGGCTCGCCTGGCCCGTGGAGACGATGCGCTCGATCAGCACCTCGCCGCGCGAAACGAGCGTGTCGGTGCGCTCGTCATTGGCGTCGTGATGAATGCCTGCGAAGAGATTGCCGAATGCGGCCGTGTTCGATTCGTTCATGCAAAAGCGCTCATTGAAGTGGTTTCAGACCGTCGAGCAAGGTCGGCACCAGCTCGCTCACGGTCGGGTGGATGTGCATCGCGTATTGCAACGTCGTATAGGGCGCGTCGGCCGTCATCGTGTCGATGAACGTGTGGATCGCCTCGTCGCCCTCGATGCCGAAGATCGCCGCGCCGAGAATCCGCTGCGTCTGCGGGTCCACCAAGGCCTTCATGAAGCCGTCCGTCTCGCCGCGTTCGCGCGCGCGACCCACGCGCGACATCGGCATCGTGGCGATGAGCGCGGGTTTGCCGCGCTCGCGCACTTCGCGCTCGCTCATGCCGACGCGCGCAAGCGGCGGGTCGACGTACACCGCGTAGGCGGGAATGCGCGTGTCGGCACTGCGCACTTTGCCGTCCAGCAGATTCGCCGCGACGATCTGAAAGTCGTCGTATGACGTGTGCGTGAACGCGCCGCGGCCATTCACGTCGCCGAGCGCCCAGATGCCCTGCGCGCGCGTGCGCAACTGGCCGTCCACGGCGATGAGCCCGTGGGCGTCGCGCTCGATGCCCGCGGCGTCCAGCCCCAGATCGTCCGTGTTCGGCAGGCGGCCGGTCGCGAAGAGCAGATGCGAAACGTCGAGCGGACCGCTGTCGAGCACGATACGCACGCCCGCCTGGCCATCCAGCGGCGCGACGCTGCGTGGCTCTGCGCCGAAGCGAAATTCCACGCCTTCGCGTGCGAGCACGTCCTGTACCGCGCGCGAATGATCCTCGTCCTCGCGCGCGAGCACGCGCTGCCCGCGCACGAGCACCGTCACACGGCTGCCGAAGCGGCGGAACATCTGCGCGAATTCGAGCGCCACGTAGCTGCCTCCGCAGATCGCCAGATGCTCGGGCAGTTGCGCGAGCGCGAGCAGCGTCGAGTTGGTCTCGTAGCGGATCGTGTCGACGCCGGGAATGGCAGGAATCAGCGCGCGCGTGCCCGTGTTGATGAAGATCTCGGGCGCTTCGAGATCGACCTGCGCGCCGTCGTGCGCGGCCACGCGCACCGTATGCGCGCCCGTGAAGCGCGCGTGACCCTTGAGCACGGTGACGTTCGGCGCATGGCGCAACCACTGCTCGACGCCATCGCGCGACGCCCCGATGATGCGCTCCTTGCGCGCCTTCACGAACGCGAGATCGACGCGCACGTCGCCCGGCTGCGCGCCCTTGCCGATTTGCACGCCGAAGTCCGCCGCATGGCGCGCAACGTGGGCGGCGCGCGCGCAGGCGACATACGCCTTGGTCGGCGTGCAACCCACGTTCACGCAGGTCCCGCCGAATGACGCGCGCTCGATCACCGCGGTCTTGCGGCCGCTCTTGCCAAGCCGCACCGCGAGAGGCGGCCCGCTCTGCCCCGTGCCGATCACGATCGCATCGAAACGTTGTGCCATGCCGCTCTCCTTTGCCGTTGACGCGAATTGAGCCGCGAGTCGCGAAAGGCGGCCGATCGCGCCATCTTACGCGCGACGAATGGCCACCGCGCGCAGCGTGGTTCACGCGTATCGGGTCCGTATCGGCGTGTATTGCGAAGGAGAGCGCAGGCGCAAAAAAAGAGCCGCCTCACACGTTGAGGCGGCTCACAGGGTGACGTCACAACAGCAAACGGGCGAAGCCGTTGCGCGTCAGGGGGATCGGCGAACGCCGGGTGCGCTTGCGTCAGGCGTTGGGTGAATCTGTAACTGGAGATCCAGTCGTTAAAGCTTGGGGAAACCAGCTGCTTGCAATCAGTACAGGATCAGTGCACGCAATCGGTCGGCGCACATTCTCCGTGGCCCGCGTTCCAGAGTTCGCGCGAGCGCAGGAAGGCGGCGCGCGCGCCGCGCGTCGCCATCATCAGCCCGACTTGCCCCATGTTGAAGTCGTGCGACACCATCAGCTGCATCAGGTCCACCATGGGCAGGACCAATGCCGGCTGATATAACTGTCGTTCGATAAAGGATTTCATGACCGCTCCCGCTGCATGCCCCGCGTCCTACTGACACAAGGTCATTCAATGGTTGTCATTTTAGGAATGCAGCGTGCGCCGATAAATGGGCCGTCTGCGAAGTCACTTGTCGAAAATCGCAAACAATCGAAGCAAGTGCGGAGGCGGAGGGTGCGGCGGCGCGCCCGCCGTGCCGGCCGGTCATTGCGCGCGGCCGCGCCAAACGGTGCTTTGCGCGAATCCCGGCCGTGCGGACGCGCTTCAGTCGAGGGGCGTGGCAACGAATTCCGGCAACGTCTCGGCGTGCGCGGAAAGCGCAGCGATCGACGGATATCGGGCGGGATCAGCGCAGCCGGGCAGCATGTACTGGTTGAAACGCCACGCGACGGCCGCGGTGATGTCCGCTTGCGTGATGCGGCCCGCGCACAGCCAGCCGTCACGGCCCGCCACGAGTTGGTCGAGCACGGCCCAGGCCGCGTGCATCTGGGCGTTCACGCGCTCGAACCACGGCTCGTGCTGGCGCTCGGCCGGGCGCAACTGGCGCTCATAGACCTGCTGCACCGTCTTTTCCATGGCCGCGAGCGCGAAACCGTTCACGCGCAGCGCGAAGGTCCGCTCCTGCGTCTCCTCCGGCATGAGCCGCTGCGCGGCGGGCACTTTGCGATCCAGGTAGTCGAGGATCAGCGTCGAGTCGATCAACTGGGTGCCGTCGTCGTCGATGAAGGTCGGCGCCTTCACGACGGGATTGATCTGAGCATATTCGTCGTACTGCCGAAATACCGAAATGCTGCGGTGCTCGAACTCAAGCCCCAGCACATGGAGCGAAATCGCGACGCGGCGCACATAGGGGGAGTCCATCATGCCGATCAACTGCATGGGTTCACCTCGCACAGAAAAAAGGGATCGGACGTCGATCTTGCAGGAAGCCCTGGCGCAATTCAAGACAAGTTGAGCACAACCGGATCGGCGCCCTGCCAAGACGGCTCGTTGTGCAAAAACACACCGTGTCGATGTGCCACGTCCGGCTCGCCGCACAAGGGGGCTACATTTGTTAGCAGACGTCGAATCTGACGCGTCGCGGCATTGTTGCGACGCAGCGCCCCATCCTGCGTACGGGCGCTTTTTTACCGTGCCGCGCTGCTCAAGGCGCAGCGGCGCGTGGGGTGCAAGCGAAGGATGTCGAAGCATTACGCAGACTGCATGAAAGCGGGTTTTTGCGCGCCACATGTGCTGCAGTGCATCGCCGGGAAACTCCTGGATTCGGACGCCGAACGGCTGAGATAGTCTCAATGCACAAGGAGACGAAATCATGAGACAGGCATTCAATGTTGGTGTTGTCATCGTCCTCGCCCTCCTCCTCGCGAATCGTGCCATGACACGTGTGCAGGCTCACGAGGCTGGCTCGCTTACCTGTGCCCAGGGCTCCGCACTCGTCAAGGCCGAAGCACTCGTGCGCGGATTCGGCGAACGCGGCGCGAGCGCCCAGAGCGAAAACTTCCTCTCTTCCTGTCTGGTTTCGGGCCAGGGTCAAGTCGGCGACCTGATCGCCCACGACTGAGCGCCCTGCGCGCCGCGACCGCCAGACGCGTTTCGCGGCGCGGGCGCCGTTCAACGGCGCGGCGTGTGGTGCCAGGCGCGCTCGCGGACCTACCGCGGGAGCGCGCTCATGGCCAACCCGCGCAACGCCGTACATCATCCGGCCGAACCGGGCTACACGCCCGCCGCCGCGGACCCCCTTGGCCGCGGCCGCCCCGATTACCTGCCCGAAGTGAACGCCTCGCTGCGCGACGCCCCCGGCCTTCGCCTCGGGTGCGGTCGTCGACCTGGGCGCTGGCACCGGTAAATTCACGCGCCGTCTGCTGAGTCGACGCGGTCCACTGATCGATTCGGAGCCCGCGCTGCGCGTGCGGCCGTTCGTGAAGGCGCCTTACGGCACGGCAGCGTTCCACTGCATCAAACAAGCCTGGCGCGCCGAAGCGCACCGCTGCCGGTTGCCAATTCCCCGGGTTGGCGGCGAGAATGCTCGCGGACCACGGAGAATCTATGAAAGGTTGCATCCTGTTGTTTGGAGTCAGCATGCTGGCGGCGTGCACATCGGTGACGGCCGTCAATTCGAGACAGGATGGGCATCTCACCGTCACGAGCCGCGCGCGCTGGGATCTGGTTTCGTGGAACCATGTGCGCGCAGCCGGGCTCAGCGAAGCCGAAGACTACTGCGAAAAACAGAAGAAGCAGTTGCACACGGTCGAGATCCACAGCGAAGGCCTGCGCGGCGTGACGTCCCAGACAGTAGAAGTAATCTTCGACTGCATCTGATGGGGGCCGCACAGTCTTCTCGCTCATCCGCGTCAACCGGGCGTTGCAGCCCGTTAGCGCCCTGTTGCAGACCAAATTGCTCGCGTTAGCGCAATAGTTTGTTGTCGTTCACCCCGATACCCAAACCGCATGACCGCGCTAGACTGACGATACATTTTGTTACGTTTAGGGCCGAGTCATGTTGACCGCATTCTTCATCGCCTGCCCCTTTGGCATCGCGGCCTTGTTCGGATTCGCAAGGCTGATCAATCCTCTGACCGGAAAGATCGGTAATCGTTGAGTGCGCAAGCGCCTTATTGCGGCGCAGCGCCCGACCGATCCTCGCGCCGCCATTTTGCGCGGCTGCTGCGGGTTTTTCCCGCCCTCTCCCGTTTTCCCCTTCGCCGTAGCCAGATCCCTTCGTGTGCCCGCACGGATTAAGCCGTGCCAATAAAAAACCCGCGAAGCGTCAAGTCATCGCGGGTTTCCGGTATCCAGCGGAATTCGCTGGAACAACCACTGGAACAACATCTGGTGCGGGGACCACAACCATACTCACACAAATAAACATAAAATATCAAACACTTAATATTTTAACCGCAACCAGATACCAACAAAAATACCAACAGTTGCGCTGTATGTAGCCGCACGGCAGCGGAACAGCACGTCAATATGATGGCTGCTTCCGCCCGCCCGTCAACCATCAGGCATCACTGCGCACGCCCTCTTTGCCGTTGCCGTACCCACGCCTAACTGCCGGTTACGCTGATGTTCGCGCAGATCTGCGCGCGCCTCTGGTGGATGGACCCCGTTCGTAACTCGATGGAGACAGCGGCTGCGGCGATCATCCAGGCGGCTGGTTTGGCACCGACTGAGAATTCGGAATCCGAGGAAGCAGCGGAATGCAAGCTGTTTGCCAGTGCAGCCCCGACAGAAGGTGTCCGGCTAGAAGTCTCTCGCAACTTTGTTCGCATTCTGGTCGAGCAAGAATCTTTTACGCCGCAGGACAGCAACCACCAGGTGCAAAAGGCACAACTTGCGTCGCTCCGACTCAAGGACTTGCTCGCAAAGCAAAACAAAGAACAAGAGGCAAAGCAGACTACGCCCGCAGCGGAGACTTCAACAACACTTCATCGTAGTGATCTTTTTGCCTACTTTCCCAGCCCTTGTCGAGCGCCCCTAATATTGCTAGAGCCCTAGCAAACGCGACTCTTCGAGGATCAACATCACGCTTCGGTTGGTGCAATTCAAAATCAAAGCCCATCGACGATGCTACGCCTCTGAATATTTCGAATAGAAGATCATCGCGAGACGCCACAGTCGTCCTGTATTGCTCCCGCCCTTTCTCTACGACGACCAAATGGTAGCCTCGACCGTCAACTTCTACGTGCGGTCGCCCCATATCGTCCGATACACCGTATGTCGGAAGCAAATCTAATGGAGCGGATATGCGGCTCGCCAATTGGACAACCATCGCCTTGATCTGTTCGAGTTCGACTTGATTCGACATGGCAACCCTATTTCAAAGGTGGTTTGGGCAAAGTGACTGGCGCGAGAACTCCCTGCTCCAGCAAGCTATTGACGCTCTGGGGTAGTCGAAACTGAATGCCAGTCGTGGAACCGAACCATGGCATCACGTAACTTTGCTGAACCGTTAGCGGAGACGTAACCTGATAGGCATTATACGGAGCATCGTATGACCCCATCGGTAGTCCGCGGGTATTGAATGCTGCCCCCGCAGGCGCGGCATACTGGAGTGCAGCACCGTAAAGCGCCGCCGTGTCCAGGTTATTGATCGTCTGCTGGCTGGTGCTATCCGTCTGCGACGGCAGCGCATAGAAGCTCGACTTGCCGGTTGCCTGCAGGGCGGCCTGCTCAACCTGCTGCGCCTGCGTGTACCTTCGAAATACACCTTGCGCGTGTCATAGACGACTGCGGTGTCAAACTTGCGCCGGCCCGTGCGATCTGTGGCGTCATGCAAAGCAAGGCTGGGTTCGCCAATGGCGTCCATAATCGCAGTCAGGTCTGTGCTGCACACTTCTCCGAGCGCAAGCACGCCGAATCCGGTCAGATCGAATACTTCCCGTATCTGCTTTGCAACATATTCGAGGTCCCCGTCACGTGCTTTTCTGCTTGGCACTGGCGGCGACAAACTTGTGTTCCAAGGGCTGTTGCTCGAGGCAGAATGCCGTTGTAGTTCAAGGCGCCAGGGACGTGTACGACAGCTACCGCGCGCACACACGCAACAATGGTCGCACTCCACTTACGGTCACGAAGTTTAACGAGCGGCTCATACAGCTCGGGTTTGAACACGTACGCCGCGCTTTATTCAACGGCTGGACGGGCTTCGTCTTGAAGGGCGATTGATGAAGTGGCCGGGGGCATCGCCCCGGCAATCTCATCCCGCATTGCTATCGTTGCACTGCGCCTCGCGACCCGGCCCTATCCTGTCTGCACAGTGCATTACTTCCGCAGTCGCGACCGCCCGAACTCGGTCGGCGCGACGAAAACTCCAGACACGGCACTATCGAGATAGTCTGCCCATACCTGCATCATGTCACTCCGCTCCGCGAGATATTGCGCGCGGTTATACGCTGCGCGAACCTTGTTTCGCTCGGCGTGTGCCAGCTGCCGCTCGATCCAGTCGGGTTGGAACCCCATCTCGTTCAGGATCGTCGATGCGGTCGCGCGAAAACCGTGGCCCGTCGCGCGGGAGTGGTAACCCATGCGGTAGAGGGCATACAGGACGGTGTTTTCGCTGATGAAGGCCCCGCGGCCGTTGCGCGACGGGAAGACATAGTCTCCGGCACCGTTCATTGCCTGCAATTGACGCAAGATATCAACGGCCTGTCGTGACAGCGGAACGATGTGGGGTTCCCGCATCTTCATCCGTTCGGCGGGGATGCGCCATTCAGCGCCGTCCAGATCGAATTCGGTCCACAAGGCCGCGCGCAACTCCCCCGTCCGCACGAATGTCAACGCGAGCAGTCGCAATGCTAAACGCGTCTGCAGTTCGCCATCGTAGTTCGCAACGTTTCGCATAAACTCGGGTAAATCCGCGTGGCCCAGCGCGGCGTAGTGCCGCTTCTCTGGCGTTTTCAACGCGCCCCGCAGATCGGCCGCCGGATTGTATGTCCCGCGCCCGGTGGCAATTGCGTATCGGAACACCGCACTGCATCGCTGTAGAACGCGACCGGCAACTTCCAGCGCGCCGCGCTTTTCAATGGTGCGCAACGCTTCAAGCAGCTCCGGCGCGGTGACCCTGATCAATGGGCGATCTCCGAGTGTTGGGAAAACGTCGGCTTCAAGCGATCCAAGAATCTTCGCGGCATGTGAGGCGGTCCAAGTCGCCCGTTTGGTCTGGTGCCACTCGCGCGCGACCACCTCAAACGTGTTCGCTCGGTCATTGGCGCTCTGCTTCGCCGCCCGTTTGCGCTCGGCAACCGGGTCAATTCCCTGTTTGACCAACGTCTTCGCGTCGTCGCGTATCTTGCGCGCTTCGGCAAGCGTAACGTCTGGATATACCCCGATCGCAAACAACTTTTGCTTGCCTGCTATCCGGTACGCCATGCGCCAGTAGCGGGAACCGTTCGGATGGACATGGAGGTACATCCCTCCGCCATCGCTCAGCTTGTACGGTTCGGCGGTGGGCTTTGCGTTGCGGACGGCGATGTCTGTAAGCGGCATGATGTAGGTACCAACTTTTCCGGTTTTGGTACCAACGAATATACCAGCAAATTTTTGGGGTAATGCCGAATGAACCCGTACGACACAGAAGACAAATCCAAACTAAATCATTGATTTTTCGGTGATTTTTTATTCTACCGAATGACAGCGACATAAAATGTGGTGCCGGGGACCGGACTCGAACCGGCAAGCCGTTAGGCGGCGGATTTTCGTCACACCACGTCTTTCGACGCCACGCGTCCTGGTATGGACGCGCGTTCGTGCGCTGGACTATGCCTTCGCCGTCGCTTAAGCGCCGCGTATCTCACGCTGCGCCCGGCCTTAGGCGCCCCCCGTCTAGTCTCTACACCTTCCTGACCGCCGCTTTGCGCGGCAGCCGGCTTGGCTCGGCGTTGCCTCGGCGCCTCGCGCGCAACGCGCTTCAAGGCCCAGGGGGTTCGCCGAATTTGAGGGGTTCTGCACCGGCCGTTTCCGGTCGGGCACTCAATCGTTTTTTAAGTCCGCTATGTTTACCAATTTCATCACCCCGGCAGGGCGGACGCGATTCTACCATTGCCCGGCGCGCGTCCCAAAGGCGCGACGGGGGACCGCATCCGTCATCTGCCGGTCATACACGTTTTTCATAATCGGCCCCATCGAAAACGTTTACAAACGACGCCGGGGCCGCTCGCATGACGCCAACCATCAAGGATGTCGCCGCACACGCCGGATTCTCGATCGCCACCGTGTCGCGCGCGATCAATGCGCCTCACACCGTCAACCCCATCACGCTCGCGCGGGTGCGTGAAGCGATCGACGCGCTGAAGTTCCGCCCGAACCCGCTCGGCCGCCAGTTGCGCGGCGAGCGCACGCGTCTGATCGGCGTGGTGCTGCCCACGCTAGCCAATCCGGTGTTCGCCGAGTGCCTGCAGGGCATCGATGAGCTCGCCTCGGCCCAAGGCTTTCGCCTCATGCTGATGACCACGCAATACGACGCCGATCGCGAGCGTCATGCGATCGAGACGTTGCGCGCGCAACGTGTCGAGGGCCTGATCCTGACCGTCGCCGACGCCGACACGCACCCGCTGCTCGACGAACTCGACGCGGACGGCCCGCTCTACGTGCTGATGCACAACGACACGAAGCGCCGCCCTTCGGTGTCGGTGGACAACCACCAGGCCGCCTGCGACGGCGTGCGCATGCTCATCGCGCACGGCCATCGCCGCATTCTCATGCTGGCCGGCACGCTGGCCGCCTCCGACCGCGCGCGCCAGCGCCATGCTGGCTATGCCCTCGCGATGCAGCAGGCCGGCCTCACGCCCGCGCCAGCCCTCGAAATCGATTTCAACGCGCAGGAACTCGCGCCTTCGGTGCTCGCGCATCTGACGAGCGGACCCGCGCGCCCCACGGCCCTTTTCTGCAGTAACGACCTGCTGGCGATGGTCGTGATGCGCGGACTGCGCCGAGCCCGTCTGCGCGTGCCGCAGGACATGTCGATTCTCGGCTTCGACGGCCTCGCGATGGGCGAACTGCTCGCGCCGCCGCTTGCTAGCATCGGCACGCCGAACCGCGAGATCGGCCGCGAAGCGTGGCAATGCCTGATGGCGCGCATCGGCGGCCAGTACGCGGGGCCGCTCGCCAATACGCTGCCGCACACCTTGCGCGCGGGCGGCACCATCGCGGCGATCGCGCATGCGCCGCTCGGCGCGCGTGGGAGCGCGATCGATCGCGACCTCGAACTCGGCGGCGCGCTCCCGTGAGTCCGTGGCACGTCTGAAGAACAAACCGAACCAGCCAAACAAGCCAAATAATCCGGACCGCGCGCGCACGCGGCCCTCATCCACCAGAACGCTCTCGCAACCGACCTGGAGACCTGCCGTGACCAGCCGCTTCGCCTTTGCCGGCCCGCTTTCGCTTGTGCCCGTGCGCGCCGCCCTGCGCGCGCTAGCCGCGCCCGTGCGGCGCTTGACCCGCTTGCCCCGCTTCTCCCGTGCGCTGCCGCTCGCCGCGAGCGCCGCCGCCCTCGTCGCTGGATTTGCCGCGCCACTTGCGGCACAGGCCGACCAAACTGCAATCTGTTACAACTGCCCGCCCGAATGGGCAGACTGGGCGAGCCAGATTCAGGCGATCCAGAAAGAGACCGGCATTCGCGTGCCGTTCGACAACAAGAACTCCGGCCAATCCATCGCACAACTGATGGCCGAGCAGAAGAGCCCGGTCGCCGATGTCGTCTACCTCGGCGTGTCTTCGGCGTTCCAGGCGAAGGACAAGGGCGTGATCACGCCGTACAAGCCCGCGCACTGGAACGACATTCCCGCCGATCTGAAGGACCCGCAAGGCTACTGGTTCGCCATCCATTCGGGCACGCTAGGCTTCTTCGTCAACAAGGACGCGCTCGAAGGCAAGCCGGTACCGCGTTCGTGGGCCGATCTTCTTAAGCCCGAGTACAAGGGCATGGTCGGCTACCTCGATCCGTCGAGCGCCTTCGTGGGGTATGCGGGCGCGGTGGCCGTGAACCTCGCGTTGGGCGGCACGCTCGACAACTTCCAGCCCGCTTTCGAATGGTTCGGCAAGCTCAAGGCCAACCAGCCGATCGTGCCGAAGCAGACCGCCTACGCGCGCGTGCTTTCGGGTGAGATTCCGATCCTGCTCGACTACGACTTCGACGCCTACCGCGCCAAGTACAAGGACCACGCGAACGTCGAGTTCGTGATCCCCACGGAAGGCACGATTTCGGTGCCCTACGTGATGAGCCTCGTGAAGAACGGTCCGCACGAAGCGAACGGCAAGAAGGTGCTCGACTTCGTGCTCTCCGACGAAGGCCAGAAGCTCTGGGCCAATGCCTACCTGCGCCCGGTGCGCGCGAGCGCGCTCTCGCCGGAAGCGGCTTCGAAGTTCCTGCCCGCGAGCGACTATGCGCGCGCAAAACCCGTGGACTTCGCGAAGATGGCGGCGCAGCAGCAGGCGTTCGGCGAGCGCTATCTGCAGATCATGCACTGATATCCCAGCCAATCACTTCCATGCATGACCTCACTTTTCCGCTGCGCTGGCGCGTGGCGCTCATCGCGCCCGCGCTCGCGGTGTTCCTCGCATTCTGGCTGTTGCCGATGATCGCGCTCGTGCAGGTGAGCGCCGATGGCCACTTCGTCGAAACTTATCGCGCACTGCTCACGAATGGCCGTTACATGAGGAGCCTTGGCGCGACCATCGCGCTCTCGGCCGCGGTGACAGCGGGAACGCTCGCGATCTCGACGATCTGCGGCCTTCTGCTCGCGCGGCGCGCGTTCGCGGGGCGCCGCGCGCTCATCGCGTTGCTCACGTTTCCGCTGGCATTTCCGGGCGTGGTGGTCGGCTTCATGGTCATCATGCTCGCCGGCCGCCAGGGGTTGATCGGCGCGCTTTCGCTGCGGCTCACCGGCGAGCGCTGGGTGTTCGCGTACTCGATGGCGGGACTCTTCGTGGGTTATCTGTACTTTTCGATCCCGCGCGTGATCGTAACGGTGATGGCATGCGCAAGCCAGCTCGACGGCTCGCTCGAAGAGGCCGCACGCTCGCTTGGCGCGTCGTCGTGGCGTGTGCTGTGCGACGTGATCCTGCCCGCGCTCGCGCCCGGCCTCGTCGCCGCAGGAGCGATCTGCTTCGCGACCGCGATGGGCGCGTTCGGCACGGCGTTCACGCTCGCCACCGACATCGACGTCCTGCCGATGACGATCTATACCGAGTTCACGCTCAACGCGAACATGGTCACGGCGGCCGGCCTCTCGATCGTGCTCGGTCTCGTCACGTGGGCGGTGCTCACGCTCGCGCGCAGCGTGACGGGCGCGGCCGTCGCGGCCACGGCATGAGCACGCGGTGGCTTTCGAGGACTCCAGAATGAATTCGGTCGTCAATCCCGCCGCTGCGGCGGCGCACGACATGCACGAAGCGCCCGGCCGGCCGCCCGCCGCGCGGCGGCGCTTCGCGCTGCCCTCGGCGCGCGCATGGATTGCGTGCGCGCAATGGCTCGTCACGCTCGCCACCTGCGCGTTTCTTATCGTTCCCGTGGTGATGTCGATTCTCGCGGGCCTGACCGTCAACTATTTTCGCGGCGTGGCGAGCGGCCTCACGCTGCGCTGGCTCGACCAGGTCTGGACGCAGTATCACGCGAGCGTCTTTCTCTCGCTCGAAGTGGCGGCCGCCACGCTCGTCATCACGCTCGTGACCGGCGTGCCCGCGGGCTATGCGCTCGCGCGCAGCCGCACGCGCCTCTCGCGTCTGATCGAGGAATTGCTCGTGCTGCCCGTAGCGCTGCCCGGCCTTGCTTCGGCGCTCGCCCTGCTCGTGGTGTACGGCGGCTTCAGCGCCTTTCGCATGAGCGCGGCGTTCATCGTGGTCGGCCACGTGGTGTTCACGCTGCCGTTCATGGTGCGGCCCGTGGCGGCCGTGTGCGCGTCGGCGGACCTGCGCACGCTCGAAGAAGGCGCGGCGAGCCTCGGCGCGAGCTTCTGGCAGCGCTTCACGACCATCGTGCTGCCCAACGCGCGGCCCGGCATCGTGGCGGGTGCGCTCGCGGTGCTCACGCTCTCCATCGGCGAATTCAACCTCACGTGGATGCTGCACACGCCCGACACCAAAACGCTGCCAGTCGGCCTCGCGGACACCTACGCGTCGCTGCGCATCGAAGTGGGCAGCGCCTACACGATCCTCTTCTTCCTCATGACGATGCCGCTGCTCGTGGCGATGCAATGGCTCGGCGTGGACGTACCCGGCTCCTCAGGAAAGCCATCTGGCAAGCAGCGCCTCGCAGGCCACCAAAAGAACAACAAGGATTCCGAATGAAACTCGAACCGATCCCGATTATGCTCACGCGCTGCGCGAAGACGTTTCGCGGCACGCGCGTGCTCGAACCGCTCGACCTCGCGATCGGTGCGGGCGAGACGCTCGTACTGCTCGGCCCTTCGGGCTGCGGCAAGACCACCACGCTGCGCATGATCGCGGGTCTGGAAACGCCGGACGCCGGCGGCCGCGTGGCCTTTGGCGACGAGGACGTGACCGCGCTGCCCATCGAGCGGCGCAAGGTCGGCATGGTGTTCCAGAATTACGCCCTCTTTCCGAACCTCGACGTGCGCGGCAACATCGGCTATGGCCTGAAGATCCAGCGCGTTCCCGCCGCCGACGCGCGCGCACGCGTCGACGAGCTGCTCACGATGATGCGTCTCGAAGCGCACGCGGCCAAGCCCATCAACCAGCTTTCGGGCGGCCAGCGCCAGCGCGTCGCGCTCGCACGCGCGCTCGCGCCGCGCCCGCGTGTACTGCTGCTGGACGAGCCGCTCACCGCGCTCGATGCGCGCCTGCGCGACACCTTGCGCAGCGAGATGAACATGCTGCTGCGCGAGCTGGGCGTCACGACCGTCTACGTCACGCACGATCAGGCCGAGGCGATGGAGCTGGGCGACCGCATCGTCGTGATGAGCGCGGGCCGCATCGAGCAGATCGGCACGCCGCGCGAGATCTATTTCCAGCCAGCGAGCCGTGCGGTCGCGCAGTTCGTCGGCACGCTCAACCGGATCGCCGGAGAATGGCAAGGCGGGATGCTGCGCACGAGCGGCGGCGCCGTGCCGGCCAGCGCGTCCCAGACCGCCGGCGCCGCCGAACTGTATTTCCGCCCCGAAGACGCCACGCTCGCCGACCCTGTCGGCGCGCAACTATGCGGCGTGATCGAGCAGGCGACCTTTCTCGGCGAGCGCACGCGCCTCACGATCGGCGGCGCGGCGCCCGATGCCCTGCTCGTCGACGTGGCGGGCCGCGTCGAGCTGGCGCGCGGCACGCCGGTCGGCATTTCGATCGACCCTGAAGCGCTTATCGCGCTCGCGTAATTCTTACAAAATGGGGACTACCATGCTGCTTGCCCAGATCAGCGACCTGCACATCAAGCCACCGGGCGCGCTCGCCTATCGCCGCGTCGATACGGCCGCGAGCCTCGCACGCACCATCGCGCGGTTGAACGCGCTCACGCCGCGCCCCGACGCAGTGCTCATGACCGGCGACCTCGTCGACCAGGGCTCGGTCGAGGAATACCGGCACCTCAAATCGCTGCTCGACACGCTCGAGATTCCGTACTGGCTCCTGATCGGCAACCACGACGCGCGCGAGCCGCTGCGCGAAGTGTTTGCCGATCGGCCCGAACTGCGCGAAGGCGGCGAGTTCATCCAGTACGCCGTGGACCTCGGCGCGCTGCACGTGATCGCACTCGACTCCATGCAGCCGGGGCAAAGCGCGGGCACACTCTGCGCGGCGCGCCTCGCGTGGCTCGCGCAGCAACTCGACGCGGCGCGCGGCAAGCCCGTGATTGTCGCGCTCCATCACCCGCCGTTCGACTGCGGCATCGGCCATATGGATGCGATCCGGCTCGACGACAGCGCCGCGCAGGCGCTCGAAGCGCTCGTGGCGCAGCATCCCAACGTCGAGCGCGTGCTGTGCGGTCACGTGCACCGGCCCATGTTCGTGCGCTTCGGCGGCACGATCGCTGCGGCCGTGCCCGCGCCGGCCCACCAGGTCACGCTCGACCTCGTGCCCGACGCGCCCTCCACCTTCACGCTGGAGCCGCCCGCCTTCGCGCTGCATCGCTACGACCCGCAGGGCGGGATCGTCACGCATCACGGCTACGTGGACACGTTCGACGGCCCCTATCCGTTCTACGAGCCCTCGGGCGAGCTGATTGCCTGAAAGCGCGACTGGCGGCGCGCTCCCGCACCGCCAGCGCGATTGTGCGGGCTCCGGTATGATCGGCACGCTCGAAGCCTGCCTTCCGTATCACCGGGCGCCGCCCGCACTCGCACATGTCCACACCTGATTCCGCAAACGCTGGCGCAAGCCAGTCGCTGCGCGGCCTGCTGCTCCTGCTCGCGACCATCGCGGGCGTCACGGTCGCGAACATCTATTTCAACCAGCCGCTGCTCGACGATTTCCGCCAGAGCTTCCCGGCCGGCGCCGCGTGGATCGGCGCCGTGCCGGCCGGCACCCAACTCGGCTACGCAGCCGGCATGCTGCTGCTCGCGCCACTCGGCGACCGCTACGACCGCCGCCGCATCATCCTGCTGCAAACCGCCGGCCTGTGCGTCGCGCTGCTCGTCGCGGCCACCGCGCCATCGCTTGGCGTGCTGGTCGGCGCGAGCCTCGCGATCGGTATCCTCGCCACCATCGCGCAGCAGGCAGTGCCGTTTTCCGCGGAACTCGCGCCGCCCGAGGCGCGCGGCCACGCGGTGGGCACGGTCATGAGCGGCCTCTTGCTCGGCATCCTGCTCGCGCGTACGGCGGCCGGTTTCGTCGGCCAATACTTCGGCTGGCGCGCGGTGTTCGGGGCGTCGATCGTCGCGCTGCTCGTGCTCGCGCTCGTGATCGTGAAGAAGCTGCCGAAGAGCCAGCCGACCTCGAAGCTCGGCTACGGCAAGCTGCTCGGCTCGATGTGGCATCTCGTGCTGGAGCTGCCCGGATTGCGTGAAGCGTCGGCGACAGGCGCTTGCCTCTTCGCCGCGTTCAGCCTCTTCTGGCCTGTGCTGACGCTGCTGCTCGCGGGCGAGCCATTCCATCTCGGGCCGCAGGCGGCCGGCCTGTTCGGCATCGTCGGCGCGGCGGGTGCGCTGGCCGCGCCGATGGCGGGCCGCTCCGCCGACAAGCGCGGGCCGCGCGCGGTCATCACGATGTCGATCGTGCTGATGGCGCTCGCGTTCGTGATCTTCGCGTTCTCCGGCACGAGCCTGATCGGCCTCGTGATCGGCGTGATCGTGCTCGACGTGGGCGTGCAGGCCGCGCAGATCTCGAATCAGTCGCGCATCTACGCGCTGCGCCCCGAGGCGCGCAGCCGCGTGAATACGGTGTTCATGGTCTGCTACTTCATTGGCGGCGCGACCGGTTCCGCTGTGGGCGTGACCGCCTGGCACGCATTCGGCTGGATCGGCGTGTGTGGAGCGGGCATCGCATTCACGGCGCTCGCCGGCTGGATTCACCATGCAACGCGCCCGCGCATGGGCGCGGGCGCGCAGACTTCTTCCTGAGGGCTGGCGGCAAGCGCTATTTGCGCGTGTACAGCAAGTCGGTCATGTCGTCGGCATGCTCTTCCTCCGTTGCGAGGATCTGCTCGAAGATGCGCCGCGTGGTGGTGTCGTCGTGACCGAGATAGTTGATGATCGCACGATAGCTCTCGATAGCGATGCGCTCCGCGATCAGATTCTCGCGGATCATGTCCTTCAGGTCGGCCCCTTCCTTGTATTCCGAGTGCGAGCGCTCGACCAGCGTCGCCGGCGAGAAGTCGGGCTCGCCGCCTAGCTGCACGATGCGGGCCGCGAGCATGTCGGCGTGCTGCTGCTCCTCGGTTGCGTGCTGGAGAAACTCGGCCGCCACCGACTCGGACTCGATGCCCCTCGCCATGAAATGGTGCCGCTTGTAACGCAGCACGCACACGAGCTCCGTGGCGAGCGAATCGTTGAGCAGCTTGAGCACGGTCTGGCGATTCGCGGGGTAGTCCGGCGTGACCGGCCCCTGGTCGAGATTGCGGCGTGCCTCATCGCGTACGCGCTTGAGATCGAACTCAAACGAAGCGTGTGTCTTCGACATCTGACTCTCCTTCGAACATGGCATGCATGAATGGGCTTGGCTTTGCATGGCGCGCATCATCGGTGCATCACGCCTAGCAGCAACGTGACGACGAAGACCACGAGGAAGATGTAGAACAGGATCTTGGCGATTTCGGCCGCGCCCGCAGCGATTCCCGTGAAGCCGAATACGGCGGCAATGATCGCGATGATGAAAAACACGATGGCGTAGTGAAGCATGGCGTAGTCCTCCTTGTGGGCGGATGTGCTGCGCTATGTCGCGCCTGCGTCAGCGCTAGCGCAAGCGCAAGCAGCGGACCCGACGCATGCGCATACGCAGGCGCATGGCGGCACAAATGACCGGGCACGGGACATGCTGGAGAGTGATCTCCTTTGACACGTGGAGGACTTCCTCATGAAACGCCTGATTGCCCTCTTTCTCGTTACCGCTTCGTTGGCAGCGCTCTCGGCCTGCAACACGATGGCGGGTGCCGGCGAGGACGTTTCCGCAGGCGGCCACGCCCTCACGAACTCCGCGGAAAAGGCGAAATAGTGTCTGGCAGACGGTAAAGGCGCCAGGATGACGGCTAACGCGCGCACGCAGCCCGTACGCGCGCTGCCGGCATCGATCACGGGTGAACCATAAAGTCGCGGCCGCTGTGCGCCTCACTTGCATGGCGGCCGCGCGCGCAACGCGGCGTTGACGCGAGGCGCGTCGCGAAGTCAGGATGAACTCAGGAAGTGCGGCGGCGGTCGTCGAACAGGAACGACAGACCCACGCTGCCGAGAATCAGCACGGTCGCGACAACGGTTGCGCTCGTGACCGGCTCGCCGAGCAGCAGCGCGCCGAGCGCGACGGCAACCACGGGATTCACGTACATGCAGCTGCTCGCGACGAGCGGGCTGGTATGGCGGATCAGATAGCCATACGCGACATAGGCGGCCATCGTGCCGATGAACAGCAGGTAGAGGAACGCCAGGAGCGGCAGGAAATGCAGCTCGCCCATGCGTTCGCCGCTGATCCACGCGACCGCCGTCGAAATGGCGCCGCCGAGGCCGATCTGCAGCGCCGTCGCGACGAAGAGATCGGTCGGCAACGTGAGCTTGCCCGCCAGATGCGCACCGATTGCCCAGAAGAGCGCGCCGCACAGAATCGCGAGGCTGCCGCCCGCCGACCCGGACGCGGCGCCGCCATGGCTCAGGATGGCGATACCGACGAGGCCGAGCGCGACCGCGGCCCATTCGGCCTTCGCCACGCGCCGGCCGGTGACCGCCGAAATCACGGTCGCGAACAGCGGCACCGTGGCGACCATCACGGCCGCCTTGCCGGTGCCCACGGTACGCATGCCGTAGGCAAGCATGCCGCTCGACAGGCCCACGAGCAGCGTGCCCACCACGCCTGCGTTGCGCACTTCGAGCAGCGTAGGCATGACGGGCCGCCGGCGCATGGTGAAGACGAACAGGCCGATCCCGGCGAACAGATTGCGCAAACCGGAGAGCAAGAGCGGCGGGAACGAATCGAGCGCGACCTTCACGCCGAGATACGTCGAGCCCCAGACGAAGTAGACGACGGCGAGCGAGAGCGCGACGCGCCCGGAGCGCGATTGCGGCAGCCGCACGGTGCGCGCAAAACGCCATAGCGCGGCAGCAGCCTGCTGGGCTCCGGCGAGAAAAGATTGAGTGCTCACGCGGGAAGGCAAACGGGGAGGCATCGTCATTTCACCGCGGCATATGATGAAAGGGGACCGCGGCGCCCCGACGGCAAGGCGGCGGGACGGGTAAAGCTCGACGGCATGGTGCAGATGCGCAAGAACGCGAAAAAAGACGGGGTACGAAGGACACCCGGGACGGGCGAAGCGCATTATGCAACAACGCCGGGCGTTGCGGAGGCTTTCAGGATGCTTTATGCGCGGCGATTCGTTGCGTGCGCGTCACAGTGGGAGCGACGCAAGCCAGGACGGCCGATCGCGCACCATATCGACGTTCGCCGACCGCGTCACGCCACGCTTGTTGGATCGTGCTAGCATGACACAACCTTTCGTTTAACTTTCATCAATCGGGTTTCGTACACGCCACTCGCCATGCTTTCGCTCGTTTCGCGCCCCGCATCCGCCTTGCCGCCGCGCCATTCGCGGGGCGCGCCGGCGCGCTCACGCGCAGAGCGCGAGCGAACGACGCCGTGGTCTCTCGACACCCGAGCGCGCGCCCTGCCGTCCCTGTCCGCCCCGCTCTACGCCGCCCGGCGTCCGCACTGAACCCGCCTCCCCCAACCCATCGGAGCCGTTCGGTCGGGCTCCGGGCCAATCCGTTGCGCCCCGCTGCGGCCCGCGCCAGAATGCGCGCTTTCGCCCGCCAGCCCTCGCCGTTACCTCGAATCTTTTCTGGATCGCAAGGAGAACTGCCATGTCAAAGAAAATCCGTTACTTCACCGAACTCGATGTTGCCCGCCTCGAAAAATGCGCCGCCGAACCCGGCGCCTCCCCCGCGCGACAGACCATGCTCGACGAGCTGCTCGAACACGCCGTGATCGTGGAGGCGCGTGACATGGCCGCCAACGTCGTGACGATGAACTCGCAGGTCACGCTCGTGGACGAGCGCAACGGCGCATCCCTCACGTACACCGTCGTCTATCCACATGAGGCGAACGTCCACGCCGGGCGCCTGAACGTGTTCTCGCCCGCGGGTCTCGCGCTCCTCGGCGCGAAGCGCGGCAACGCCGTGCGCTTCACGACGCCGGGCGGCGCGGTCGAAACGCTGAAGATCGAACGTATCCTGTTTCAGCCCGAAGCCTCGAAGGATTTCACCCTGTAAGTTCCGCATACACGACTCACCACGCCAAACCGCGCCTGGCACATTGCACGCGAGTTGGCACTTGCCAGATCGTCGCAGCACGGTGTATTGTTTGGCCTTGCTTACGCGGGGGTCCTGCGTCATGCGCCGCATCGAACGAAAGTCGTGCAGCGTATTTCGCGGGTGAGAAATACCCTTTGAACCTGATCTGGATAATGCCAGCGCAGGGAAGCGTCCGGACTTCGCAACATCGCTCAACGCCTCACCTCATCACAGCGAAGTCCGTCCACGTTCCGTCTCGTCTCCTGCTAAGCCGCTGTTCCCACTTTGCTTTGCATGGAGAGAGACGCATGAACGCGAATCCCAAGTTCATTTCCGCCAACGCGCACGTCGACGAAGCCGCGATCGCGCCGCTGCCCAATTCCCGCAAGATCTACGTGACCGGTTCGCAGCCCGATATCCGCGTGCCGATGCGCGAGATCACGCAGGCGGATACGCCCACGGGCTTCGGCGGCGAGAAGAATCCGCCGATCTACGTCTACGACACGTCGGGTCCGTACTCCGACCCTGAAGCGAAGATCGACATTCGCGCAGGCTTGCCCGCGCTGCGTCAGAACTGGATCGAAAAGCGCGGCGACACCGAAGCGCTGCCGGGCCTTTCCTCCGAGTACGGCCGCGAGCGCGCCGCCGACCCCGCGACGGCCGAGCTGCGCTTCCCCGGCCTGCACCGCACGCCGCGCCGCGCGAAGGCCGGCAAGAACGTCACGCAGATGCACTACGCGCGTCAGGGCATCATCACGCCGGAGATGGAATACATCGCGATTCGCGAGAACCAGCGCCGCGCCGAGTATCTGGAAAGTCTCAAGGCCAGCGGCCCGAACGGCGCGAAGCTCGCCGCGATGATGGGCCGCCAGCATCCGGGCCAGGCGTTCGGCGCAGCCGCCTTCGGCGAGAACGCGCTGAAGGAAATCACGCCCGAGTTCGTGCGCGACGAAATCGCGCGCGGCCGCGCGATCATTCCCGCGAACATCAACCACCCGGAAAGCGAGCCGATGATCATCGGCCGCAACTTCCTCGTGAAGATCAACGCGAACATCGGCAATTCGGCGGTCACCTCGTCGATCGGCGAAGAAGTCGACAAGATGACGTGGGCGATCCGCTGGGGCGGCGACACGGTCATGGACCTCTCGACCGGCAAGCATATTCACGAAACGCGCGAGTGGATCATCCGCAACTCGCCGGTGCCGATCGGCACGGTGCCGATCTACCAGGCGCTCGAAAAGGTCAACGGCAAGGCCGAAGACCTCACGTGGGAAATGTTCCGCGACACGCTCATCGAGCAGGCTGAGCAGGGTGTGGACTACTTCACGATTCACGCGGGCGTGCGGCTGCAATACGTGCCGCTCACCGCGAACCGCATGACGGGCATCGTCTCGCGCGGCGGCTCGATCATGGCCAAGTGGTGCCTCGCGCATCACAAGGAGTCCTTCATTTACGAGCATTTCGAAGAGATCTGCGAAATCATGAAGGAATACGACGTGAGCTTCTCGCTCGGCGACGGCCTGCGTCCCGGCTCGATCTACGACGCCAACGACGAAGCGCAGCTCGGCGAACTGAAGACGCTTGGCGAGCTCACGCAGATCGCGTGGAAGCACGACGTGCAGGTGATGATCGAAGGCCCGGGCCACGTGCCGATGCAGCTCATCAAGGAGAACATGGATCTCCAGCTCGACTGGTGCCAGGAAGCGCCCTTCTACACGCTCGGGCCGCTCACCACCGACATCGCGCCGGGCTACGACCACATCACCTCTGGCATTGGCGCCGCGATGATCGGCTGGTTTGGCACGGCCATGCTCTGCTACGTCACGCCGAAGGAACACCTGGGCCTGCCGAACAAGGACGACGTGAAGGTAGGCATCATCACGTACAAGCTCGCCGCGCATGCGGCCGATCTTGCGAAGGGTCATCCGGGCGCGCAGGTGCGCGACAACGCATTGTCGAAGGCGCGCTTCGAGTTCCGCTGGGACGACCAGTTCAACCTCGGCCTCGACCCGGACAAGGCACGCGAGTTCCACGACGAAACGTTGCCCAAGGACTCGGCCAAGGTCGCGCACTTCTGCTCGATGTGCGGCCCGCACTTCTGCTCGATGAAGATCACCCAGGACGTGCGCGACTTCGCTGCGAAGCAAGGCGTGAGCGACGACGAGGCTCTGAAGAAGGGCATGGAAGTGAAGGCGGTCGAGTTCATCAAGCAGGGCGCCGAAATCTATCAACGCCAATAAGCGCCGACTTCGGGCTGACTCAGGGCTACTTCGCCCCGGCGGGCGCACGCCGTCCGCCGAAACATTTTCTAACGACTCCCACAACTCTCTGACAAGCGCACACACCCGGATACGGGTCGCATGGCTAGGATGAGGATATCGAAGGTGCGGCGTGCGCGCGAGCGCATGTCTCACCGCTCACTCGAACGCATCTGCGTGGGGAGTCGAAAAATGAAAACGCTCAAACGTGCACGCACGCTCCTGACGGTGACGACGCTCGTCGCCGTGCTGGGCAGTCTTGGCGCTTGCGACAACATGTCGAGACGCGACCGCGATACGGTGATTGGCGCGGGCGTAGGCGGCGTGGCCGGCGCGGCGATTGGCGGCAATGCGCTCTCCACCGTGGGCGGCGCAGCGGTGGGTGGCGTGATCGGCAATCAGGTTGGCAAGTAAGTGGCAAACAGGCGGTAGCGCCAGTACGAATCGACGATGCGGCTGCACGACTACTTGCACGATCGAAGCGACGGCACAGAACAGAAACGATACGACAGGCAACACGCCATTCAAGGCGTGCATCAGGGAAGGATGCGCGGCGCAGACCCTCACGGGCTGCGCCGCGTTTGCTTGGGTCGATGGCATTCAGCCGCAGGACTACGCGAAATATTCGGTAAGCGAAGCACAACGCAAAGCGGGTTCGTACGGCGTAAGCTCGAACGATCAGACGGCCCGGGCCTGAAGGCGGTAGTCCCGCGCGGCCGTTCGCCATTCGCCATTCGCGGAGCCCGGCATGAAACGTCCGTCTGTGTTCGTGATCGCCGCCGCGAGCGCGCTCCCCGCGCTTTCCGGCTGCTACTACTACGCCCCCTACGGCTACGCGCCCTACTACTACGGCACCGTGCCCGTTGCGGCCACCCAGCAGGAAGCCGCGGTCGTGCAAACGGCGCCGAACCCCGCGCCGGCCGCCATGCCCGACGCACAGTATCCGGGGCCACTCTATCCCTCGCCTCCCGTTGCGATCGCCGTGCCTGCGTGGCCAGCCTATCCGGCCTATGCAGCCTACCCTGCGGCCTATCCCGCGTACTACCCTTATCCCGCGTACGGCTGGGGCTGGGGCGCGCCCGCCGTCTCGTTCGGCTTCGGCTACTGGGGCGGCGGCGGCGGACACTGGCATCACTGACGCTCACGCACCCAGCCACACGGCAAAGTACACCGCAAAACGGTGCCGGACCGTACTTTCCCTCCTTGACGCTCCCGTTTCGTTATCTATCCTCCAAGTGGGCTAGCGGGGATTGAAGCACCGCCTTAACTCGGCCGCCTGGCCCGGCACTGAACTCCACAGCCGACGAAGCGCCCCGGCGCACGCTGCCGCACTGCGGCGCCGATAACGAACCAGCATAAAGGAGACGTGATGTTCCACCAGCTGTTGACCCCTATCGGCAATTCGCTGCTGTTTTCGTTTCTGATCGCCGTGCTGCCCATTCTCACCGTGCTCGTCCTGCTCGGCTGGGCGCGGCGGCCCGCATGGCAAGCCTCGCTCGCGGGGCTCGTAGTCGGTCTGGTCGTCGCGATCGCCGGCTGGCAGTTTCCGGTCAATCTCGCGATCAGCTCGGTTCTCGCGGGCGTGGTGTTCGCACTCTGGCCGGTGATGTGGATCGTCGTCACCGCAATCCTGCTCTACAACATCGCGCTGCGCTCGGGCCGCTTCGCGGCGTTTCGCATGTGGCTGCTCGACAATCTGCCCAACGACCGGCGCATCGTGCTCGTCGTGGTTGGCTTCTCGTTCGGCGCGTTGTTCGAAGGGATTTCCGGCTTCGGCACGCCGATCGCCATCACGAGCTCGCTGCTCATCATGCTCGGCTTCCCGACGCTCGAGGCCCTGACCTTCACGCTTATCTTCAACACGGCGCCCGTGGCGTTCGGCGCGCTCGGCGTGCCGATCACCGTGCTCGGCGCGGTCACGCACCTGCCCGCCGATCTGCTGGGCCAGATGGTCGGCCGCCAGTTGCCGTTTTTCGCCTTGCTGCTGCCGTTCTATGTCATCGCGATCTACGCGGGCGTGGGCGGCATGCTGCGCATCTGGCCGGTACTGCTCGTCGCGGGCGGCAGCTTCGCCCTCACGCAGTTCGTCACCGCCAACTTCATCAACTACAGCCTCACCGACGTGCTCTCGTCGCTCATCTCGCTGATCCTCACCATCCTGTTCCTGCGCGTATGGAAGCCCGCCCCGGATCCGCGCTTCACGATCAAGGTCGATCGCGCGAGCGAAGCGCGCGGCAGCGTGTCGGGCACGCAGGGCTGGTATCCGTGGATCATCGTGTCGGCCGTCGTGATCATCTGGACCATCGCGAAGGTCTTCACGATCGGCGAGGTGAAAGTGCCGTGGCCGGGCCTCGACAAGGCCGTCTACATCACGCTCTACAACACGCCCTATGGCGCGATCTGGGACTTCCAGCCGCTCGCCACCGGCACGGCGATTCTCGTCGCGGCGATCATCACCGCATTCGTCGTGCGCCTGAAGCCCGCCGATTTCGGCGTCGCGATCGTCGATACCTGGGTACAGACGCGCATCGCCATCCTCACGGTCGCGACCATCGTCGGGCTCGCGTTCCTCATGAACTACTCGGGGCTCACCTATACGCTGGGTCTCGGGGCGGCTTCGGTCGGCGCATTCTTCCCGCTCGTTTCGGCCTTCCTCGGCTGGGTCGCGGTGTTCCTCTCGGGCAGCGACACCTCGGGCAACGCGCTGTTCGGCAACCTGCAGGTGGTGGCCGCGAAACAGCTCAACCTCAATCCCATCCTGATGGCGGCGACCAACTCGTCGGGCGGCGTCATGGGCAAGATGATCTCGCCGCAGAACATCGCAACGGGCGTCGCGACCACGGACCTCAAGGGCCAGGAAGGTCATGTGTTCGCGAAGACGTTCAAGCACTCGATCCTGTTGACGGTGCTGCTCGGCATCCTCGTGTGGCTGCAGCAGAACGTGCTCACCTGGATGATTCCGCACTGAGTACGGCGAGCGCGTGCATGAAAAAAACCCGCCTGCGCAGGCAAGCGCAGGCGGGTTTTCTTTTGCGACATCGGCCGCCCAGCGATTCCAGCGAATGCCGGCTCAAGCGCGATGCTTAGTGCAGTTCGTCGACCACGAGGCTCATGATCTCCTGCGCCGGGCGCGACGCGTCGATCTGGCCGCTGTCGTCCACGATCGCGATGCGCGTCTGGTTGTCGGTCACGGCGCGCACGTTGAGCTTGTACTGCTTCGCGACCTTTTCCTTGCGGCCGTGGAAGATCTGGTTCCAGAAGCCCTGTTCGTCCGAGCTGTGGTCCTTCGGATCGACGTAGCGCACATAGTAGATGCCCTTCGTGCGGTCGCGATCGTCCACCGTGAAGTTCGCGCGATCGAGCGCGATGCCCACGCGCACCCATGCGCGGTCGTACGGCTCGCCGAGCGTGAGTTCCGACGAGGTGTACTGGCCCGACGTGCCCTGCGCGCCCGAGTTCGACGATCCGCTGCCCGATTGCTGGCCCACGGCAGCGACGTTCTGCGCGGCCATGGCGGCGGCAGCGGCGTCCGGAGCATTCTTCTTCGCGTCGGTGCCCTTGCTGTTGGCCTTGGCGTCGGCTTCGGCCGCGACCTGCGCGTCGGGCACGCCCGGCTTCGCGTTCGCGAGCGTCATCATGAGGCGCTTGAGGTACTCGGCTTCGAGCGCGGGATCGTTGGGCTTCGGCACCCACTTGCTGGTGTCGTTATTGGTGCCCGAGAGCTGTTCGCTCAGACCCTTCTGGCTGATGAACACATAGGTGCCGCCGCTGGGCGACGTTTCGAGGCGCGTGCGGTACTTGTTGCGCTCGGCGGTCACGTACGAGTTGCCCGTGGCCCACGAGAGCGTGTTGCGGATGAGGCCGTCGCTGATCTTCGGATGGGTTTCGTTCCAGTCCGTTTCCATCACGCCCTTGTCGCGCTGGTCGACCACGAGCAGAAAGCCTTGTTCCTGCCAGAAGCGGCGCACCTGGGCCCAGACCTGGTCGGGCGCGCGGCTGTCGATGACGAGCCAGCTTTCCGTGCCGTCGCGCTGGATATGCATGCCCGGCACCTGCGGGACCACCTGGCTCTCGTCGGACTGCGGCGCGGCGGCCTGGGTCTGCTTGAGCGAGGACAGCGAGGCCTCGCCGCCCTGCGGCGCGAGCGAGCGTTGGTCGGACGCTTCGTCGAGCATGTTCGGCGGCACAGCGAGCGACGACTGCTTCGCCTTGGCGTCACTACGGTAATCGATCTTGCCTGGCGTCGGCGAGCTGCAGCCGGCGACCAGCCCGCCCGCCATCAGAAGCGCAAGCGCGCGTGCGGCAAGACGTTGATGAAAATCACTCATGTTCGGGTAATCCCTTCGGCTACGCCACGGCCAGTTTCCGTGGATCAACCAAACATTTTACCGGTCCGGCGGCCCGCTGTGCAAAAACCACGGGGTGGCACGCAATCCAGGCCCCGCATCAGCCCCGGCGACACGCGCCGGACCGTGATCGCGACTCCCCAAACCGACCTCGCCGTACCATTCATCTAAGTTCGATCCGACACTACAAGCCTGCTGAGTCGCCGTCAATTTCCTTTAGGATCAACGCACTAACTCCAATCCACGCCAAAACGCCCCTCTGCGCTCTGCCGCCCTGCCAGCCTCAGACGCTTGCGAGGACGACCCCGGCGCTAATTTCACCTCGAAATCTCAATAGAGCTCGACGATCACGCGCTACGGGCCCGGGTATTGCCCGAGTTCGCCTGTCAGCCTCGGCGCGACGATAGCCGGCATCGACGGCGTGGGCGCTTCCGTGACCTTCGCGGTCGCGAGCTCGACGACGCTGCTCGCCAGCGGCAACTGGGCCTTCGGCAATCTCGCTGGCTACAACGGTCGCGCGTTCGGGTGGGGACTGCCGTTCTTCTTCGGGCGCCGCGTGTTCACGGCGATCGCCTCGCAGGTCACGCCCGCAGGAAGCGGACCATTCTTCGCGTTCTGATCGCGCCGGCGGCCGCCGACGTCTCATCGGTCACTAACGACGAAGGCCTCTTGAGAGGCCTTCATGAGCGCAGGTTGTGCGAATGTCGAGCGGATGTAGAAACGCAACCGCGAACAGAGTGCGCCCGCCTTAGTCGTTCGCGGCGTTCGGGTCGGGCGTGGTCTTCGCGAGCTTCGGCGGCGCGAGCCAGCGGAACGTCGCGAGGCCCGACTCGTTGAAGGTGCACTCCGCGGCCGCCGGCGTGACCGCGGCCTTCTTGATGCCGAGTTTCGCGACCAGCGCCGCGACCGGCGTGGTCGGCTTGCCCTCCGGCGCGCCGCCCTGGGCGACCGGAGCGGTGGGAACCGAAATCGTGCCGGGCAGCGCCGCCGCCTGCACCGTCGGCGCGGTGATCGTGGTCGCCTCGTTGGCGCCCTGCGCCGTGGTGGACGACGCTGCCGATGCGGCCGAAGCCGCCGATGCCGACGGCGCCGAGGCAGCCGCGGGAGCCGACGCCGCGCCGTTCTCGAGCCGCCCTTCGATCACCACGCGCGCACCACGATACGTCGTCGCGCTATGCGTGACTTTCAGGTCGCCGAGCGTCGTCTCGGCAAGGCGGCTACGCATCGCCTCTTCGCAGGTGCTGGTGTTGCGGTACTGCGCCGCGCATCCCGCGAGCAGGGTGACGGCGGCCGCGAGGCCGGCGAAGCATGCGTTACGTTTGTTCATCGCTCATCCGTTTTTCAGGCTGCGGCAATTGTAGCGTACGGGGCGGGGAATCCCTGACGGCGCTCGCGCCCGCGTGCGACCCTGCTATCATCGCTGCTGTATATCCGTACAGTGCCGCGCGTGCTTCCCGACTCTCCCGATCCGTTCTACTACCTCGCGAACTTCGAGCGTGCGCTAGCGTGGCTCGATGCGCGCTGCGCCGACCTGTTCGACGACGCCGAGCGCCGCTTCGCCGACGATTTCGCCCAGCTGCCGCAAGCGTCGCGCGCGCTCTTCGTGCGCATGCTGATGCGCAAGGGACCCCATTTCCGCGCGAGCCGTCTCGCGTACGACGAGATCGGCTGTCCGCGCGCGGCGGCGGCACCACTCGTCGCGGCGGGCTGGCTCGACGACACACCCGCGCTCGATCTCGACGCGCTCGCCGCGCTCGTCACGAAAGCCGAACTGCAGGCGCTCGCCGCGCGCCTTGGCATCGCGCCCGAACCGCGCGCCACGCGCGCGGCAACGCTCGAGGCGCTCGATGCACACTATGCCGCCGCGCCCGAGCCGCGCGACTGGCATGCGTGGTTCCCGGCCTCACCCGACACCGTACTGCTGTTCGCGAGCGCCCCGCTCTGCGAGCGCCTGAGGCTCATGTTCTTCGGCAACCTGCATCAGGACTGGTCGGAGTTCGTGCTGGCCGACCTCGGCGTCTTTCGCTACGAAAGCGTGCCCTTCGATCGTGCCTCGCGAGCGTTCCAGCGCCGCGAGGACATCGACGCGTATCTGTCGCTGCGCGATTGCCGCGACGGACTCGAGAGCGCCGCCGAGGCCCTGAACTTCGACGCTGCTGCCGCCATCGCCGCAACACTCGAAGCGCTCGACGCACTGGCCCCGCGCACGCAAGGCAACGTGTGGCTGCGCGCCCGCCACGACAAGCTGCGTCACGCCGCGGGGCTCGCCGCCGAGCGCGCGGGCGAACCCGAACTCGCGTGGCGCGCTTATCTCGACTGCGGTCATCCTGAATCGCGCTACCGCCGCGTGCGTGTGCTCGAACAACTGAACCGCCGCGAGGAAGCGCTGGCGCTCGCGCAGACCATTGCCGATGCGCCCGCAAACGAAGAGGAAGCGCAGCGCGCGGTACGCACGCTCGGCCGTCTCGCACGCACGCGGGCGAAGTCGAAGACGAGCGCCGAGCCGGGGTTCGCCCAGCACGAACTCACGCTGCCCGCGGCGCCTCGCGCACTGCGCGTCGAGGAAGCCGCGCGCATCGCGCTCGCCACGCCGCAAGCGCCCGTGTTCTACGTCGAGAACACGCTGATCAATGCGCTCTTCGGCCTGCTCTGCTGGCCCGCGCTGTTCGCGCCGCTGCCAGGCGCGTTCTTCCATCCGTTCCAGCGCGGCCCCGCCGACCTGCACGCCGCCGACTTCGTCGCACGCCGTGCTTCGCAGTTCGAAACATGCCTCGCCGAACTCGAATCGCACGCCTACCGCGACTCGATTCTGCGGCGCTATGCGGAAAAATCCGGCACCCAGTCACCGTTCGTCGCCTGGCCCGCACTAAGCGACGAACTGCTCACGCTCGCCCTCGACTGCTTCCCCGCCGCCCATCTACGTCTGTGGTTCGAGCGGCTGCTGCGCGAACCCGTTGCCAACCGCTCGGGGCTGCCCGATCTCGTGCGCTTCTCGCCGCTCGAGCGGCGCTACGAACTGATCGAGGTGAAAGGCCCCGGCGACCGTCTGCAGGACAACCAGCGCCGTTGGCTTGCGTATTGCGTGCAGCACGGCATGCCGGTTTCCGTGTTGCAGGTGCGCTGGCCCAGCCTGCCCGACGAAGCCGACGGCAGCGCTGCCCAGGCGCTGCGCGCGCCATGAGCTACGCCGTCGCCGTGCGCACGCTATGCGAGTTCACCGCGAAGCGCGGCGACCTCGACTTGCGCTTCACGCCCTCGCCCGACGCCAGCGATGGCCGCGCCGGCCACGCGGCCATCGCCGCGCGTCGCCCGTCCGGCTACGAGACCGAGATCGCGCTCTGCGGCACGTTCGAGTCGCTCACCGTGCGCGGCCGCGCCGACGGCTACGATCCCGCTCGGCGCAGGCTCGAAGAATTCAAGACCTATCGCGGCGACCTCGATGCGATGCGCGAGAATCAGCGCGCGCTGCACTGGGCGCAGTTGCGCGTCTATGGCGCGCTCCTGTGCGACAAGCTCGGCCTCGATGCGCTCGAACTCGCGCTGGTGTACTACGACATCGGTTCGGGCCGCGAGACGGCGCTCGTCGAGCATGCGAGCGCGTCGGCATTGCGCGCCGCGTTCGAAGCGCAATGCCGTCGCTTCGTCGCATGGGCCGCGCAGGAAAGCGCCCACCGCGCCGCGCGCGACGCCGCGCTCGCCGCGCTGAGCCTGCCGCATCCGCAGTTTCGGCACGGCCAGCGCGATCTTGCCGAAGCGGTCTGGCGCGCGGCGACACAGGGGCGCTGTCTGCTCGCGCAGGCGCCCACCGGCATCGGCAAAACCATCGGCTCGCTCTTTCCGCAATTGAAGGCCTGCCCGCGCGCAGCGATCGACAAGGTCGTGTTTCTGAGCGCGAAAAGCTCAGGGCGTCAGTTGGCGCTCGACGCGCTGGCGACGCTGACAAGCGCGCAAGACGAAGCAAGCGCCGATGCGCAACGAACGAAGGTGCCCTTGCGCGTGCTCGAACTCGTTGCGCGCGAAAAGTCTTGCGAGCATCCCGACGCGGCATGTCATGGCGAATCATGCCCGCTAGCGCGCGGCTTTTACGACCGTCTGCCGGCCGCGCGTGCCGCGGCGCTCGAACGCGTGCGGCTCGATCGCGCGGCACTGCGCGCGGTGGCGAGCGAGCATGCCGTGTGCCCCTACTACCTTGGCCAGGAACTCGCGCGCTGGAGCGACGTGATCGTCGGCGACTACAACTACTGGTTCGACGCGAGCGCCATGCTGTTCATGCTCGCCGCGCACAACCAGTGGCGCGCGAGCGTGCTCGTGGACGAAGCACACAACCTCCCCGAGCGCGCCCGCGCGATGTATTCGGCGGAACTCGTGCAAACGCGCATCGACGCCTTGCGCCGCGCCGCGAGCGCACCGCTCAAGCGCGCGCTCGCACGCCTGCAGAAGCACTGGAACGCACAAAACGCCGTGCAGCCGGGCGCCTGGCGTGCGAGCGACACCTTGCCAGAAGGCCTCGTCGCCGCGCTCGGCGACGTGATCGGGGCGATCGGCGACCAGCTCGCCGAAGCCGCGCTCGTGCGCGACCCCGAACTCGAGCGCTTCTATTTCGACGCCCTGCACTTCACGCGCATTGCCGAAAGCTTCGATACGCATTCGCTCTTCGACGTCACGCCACTGGCGCATCAGAATGCGCGCCGCCCGCGTTCCACGCTCGCGATCCGCAACATCGTGCCGGCGGATGCACTGCGCCCGCGCATCGCCACGGCACACAGCATCGCGCTCTTTTCAGCGACGCTCTCGCCCACGCATTACTACAGCGACATGCTCGGCCTGCCTGCCAACACGGTGAGCATCGACATCGACACGCCGTTTCGCGCCGAGCAGCTCGACGTCCACATCGCCCGCCATATCTCGACGCGATATAAGGACCGCGAACGTTCACTCGAAGCGCTGGTTGGGCGCGTGGCCGCGCAATTTACCGAGCGCCCCGGCAACTATCTGTGCTTTTTCAGCAGCTACGACTATCTGCAGCAAGCCGCCGACGCGTTTGCGGCGCGCCATCCGGAAGTGGACGTCTGGCTCCAGTCGCGCACTATGGACGAGGCGGCCCAGCAGGCCTTCGTCGCGCGCTTCGTGGAAGGCGGCCGCGGCATCGGTTTCGCCGTGCTGGGCGGCGCGTTCGGCGAAGGCATCGACCTGCCGGGCACGCGGCTCATCGGCACGTTCATCGCGACGCTCGGCATGCCGCAGGTGAACGCCGTGAACGAGGCGATGCGCGCACGCATGGATACGCTCTACGGCGACGGCTTCGACTACACCTACCTGATTCCGGGCCTGCGCAAGGTCGTGCAGGCCGCCGGGCGCGTGATCCGCACCGAGCACGATCGCGGCGTCGTGCACCTGCTGGACGACCGCTTCGCGCAGCCCGGCGTGCGCGCGCTGCTGCCCACGTGGTGGCGTATCGCCGCCAGTTAATCTGGATTCCAGATCAATCGTGAAGCAAAAACGGCTCGCGCACTTTTCGGTGTGCGAGCCGTTGCTCCACTCGATCAAGCAGGCTTCGCCTTGCCCCCGCCCTTGCCGCTCTTCTTCGGCGGCGGCGGGGGATCGCCTTCCATGTCGTCGGCCGCAATCTCACTCGCGATTTCGTCGACAGGCGGCATCGCCCCTTTCTTCGCCTTCTTCGCCGGCTTGTTCTCCTTCACGTCGGGCGGCACGGCGACTTTGCTGATCGTGACTTCCTCGTTCGCCTTGTCGTAGCCGATCTCGACGGTATCGCCCGACTGCAGCGCGTCGCCGAGTATCTCTTTGGCAAGACGCGTTTCCACTTCCTGGCGAATCTGCCGCTTGAGTTCGCGCGCGCCGAACTCCGGCTGATAGCCGGCCTCCACGAGATGATCGACGAGCGTCTGGCCCATCAAGAGCGTGATGCCCTGCGCGGCCGCCGTGCGCATGACGCGCTCGAGCTGGATCCGCACGATCGCACGGATGTTGTCGCGCGAGAGCGCATGAAACACGATGATTTCATCGATGCGATTGAGGAACTCAGGCCGGAAATGGCCCTTGAGCACCTTCATCAGTTCGGCACGGATTGTCTTGTCGTCGAGGCGCGACTTCTCGGGGCGCTCGAGGTTGTCCATGATGATCGACGCACCCAGGTTGCTCGTGGCGATCAGAATCGTGTTGCTGAAGTCGACCACGCGACCTTTGCCGTCGGTTAGCCGCCCGTCGTCGAACACCTGCAGCAGCACGTTGTAGACGTCGGCGTGCGCCTTCTCGATCTCGTCGAGCAGAATCACGCTGTACGGGCGGCGCCGCACGCGCTCAGTGAGCTGACCGCCCTCGTCGTAGCCCACGTAGCCCGGCGGCGCGCCAATGAGCCGCGCCACGGCATGGCGCTCCATGTACTCGCTCATGTCGATGCGGATGATGGCCTGCTCGTCGCCGAACACGGTTTCCGCCAGCGCCTTTGCAAGCTCGGTCTTGCCTACGCCGGTCGGCCCGAGGAACAGGAAGGTCGCGATCGGCCGGTTCGACTGGCCGAGACCCGCGCGCGAAAGGCGCACGGCGTCGCTCACGGCGACCACGGCGTCTTGCTGGCCTATCACGCGCTCGCGCAGCGTCTCTTCCATCTTGAGCAGCTTCTGGCGCTCTTCCTGGGTGAGATCCGCGACAGGAATGCCGGTAAGTCGCGACACGACCTCGGCAATCGACGCCACCGTGACTTCGAGTGTTTCCGAACCCGTCTTGCGCTGCCACGCCTCGGTCAGCTCTTCGAGTTTTTCCTGCTTCTCGTTGATGCGCTCCTCGAAACCCTTGGCCTCGTCGAAGCGCTTGCGCGACGCCGCGTAGTCCTGCTCGCGCTTGAGCTGCGCGATCTCCGCTTCGAGTTCCTGCATCTCGGCGGGACGCGAGGTCGAACCGATGCGCACGCGCGCGGCTGCCTGATCGATGAGGTCGATCGCCTTGTCCGGCAAAAAACGCGACGTGATGTAGCGATCCGACAGCTCGGCGGCGGCCACGAAGGCGTCGTCGGCGAAGGTCACTTGATGGTGGGCTTCGAGCTTGTCGCGCAGGCCGCGGAGAATCACGATGGTTTGCTCGACCGTGGGCTCCGGCACGAGCACGGGCTGAAAGCGCCGTTCGAGCGCCGCGTCTTTCTCGATGTACTTTTGATACTCGTTCAGCGTCGTGGCGCCGATGAGACTCAACTCGCCGCGCGCCAGAGCGGGCTTGAGCACGTTGGCGATGTCGAGCCCGCCTTCGCCGCCGCCCTGCCCCGCGCCGACGATCGTGTGCAGTTCGTCGATGAAGAGAATCAACTCGTCGTGTTTTGCAGTCACCTCGTCGATCAGTTGCTTCGCGCGTTCCTCGAACTCGCCGCGATATTTCGCGCCGGCGACCATCGAATTGATGTTCACCTCCACGAGCCGCTTGCCGCGCAGCACCTCGGGCACGTCGCCATTGACGATACGCTGTGCGAGCCCTTCCACGATGGCGGTCTTGCCCACGCCCGGCTCGCCGATCAGCACCGGGTTGTTCTTCTTGCGCCGCGCGAGCACTTCGATCGTGCTCTCGATTTCCTGCGCGCGGCCCAGCACCGGATCGAGCTTGCCTTGCCGCGCCATGGCCGTCAGGTCGCGGCCGAACTTGTCGAGCGTGGGCGTGCCCGTCGGCGCATCCACGCGGCCATCCTCCGCGCCCTTGCCTACCACCTTCACGACCTTCTGGCGCAGCGCCTCGGGCGTCACGCCGTACTTCTTGAGCAGCGCGCCCGCAATGCTGTCGGGCACCGCGGCGAGGCCGATCAGCAGATGCTCGGGTCCGACGTACGAGTGACCGAGATCGCGCGATGCCTGAAACGCGAACTGAAACGCTTTTTTCAGGCGCGGCGAAATCGTCATCTTGTCGATGGGTGCGTCGGGCGAGGCCGTGCCCTTTTGCGCATGCTGATCGATATAGCCTTTGATGTCCTGGGGCGAGAGTTTCAACTCCTTCAGGAGTGCGGCGCACACATCGGTGTCCGCCAGCACGTACAAGAGGTGTTCCGTGTCGAGTTCATTGCGTTGCAATTCGTGGGCTTTTTCCGCGGCGCGCTGCAGGATTTCGAGCGTCTGCTCGCTGAACGCATCGGTCGCGTCGACGGATTCGCGCGGCACCTCGGCGGCGAGGTCGTGCCCCTCGTCGTCGTGCTCGTCCTCGTCGCCTTGTCCGCCGAAGAAGCGCGACAGGCCGCTGCCGCCCAGCAGCGAATCGAACGGGTTGAGCATGCTTTGGTGACGCATCAGTTGGCGGTAGTCGTAGTCGCAGATCGACATGGACTTGCGCTGCCCGTTCTGCACGACAGTCACGCGTGCGACTGCGGGCCGGGTATTACATATTTCGCAAAGAGTGGGCATGGTCGGCTTGTCTCCGGAGGATCGGAATCGCGCCGCCGAAGTTGGCAAAACGCTGGCACAACCTCGCGGCGTGATTCGGTGCAACGCGACCGCTCGCGCAGCGGTTGCACCAGCAAAGCGACAAATCGGCGAGCACGCGCTGGAACACTACGGAGCGGTGCTGTGGCTGACGATGACTTTGCGGGCGGAATGACTCGCGCACATCGCGTGCGTACACCGCCCTGCACAGGTGCGAACGATTGTGGCAGGAAACGATCGCCGGCGCGTCGAACGTGCGCCGTTCAGCGCGAGCTGCTCGATCGGCCACAGCAAAGAAAAAGGGCGGGACATGCGTCCCGCCCTGAGAGCGCGCTCGGGGCGCGCGAGGAGAGCAACTGCGCGTGGCAGTCATCCGCGAGCGATACGTCGCGGTGTCACGCGCGATGCAAGAACACAGTCATGATTTTCATGGCACCAGCAGGGTTGCAATCGTATCTGTCACGCGTTGCTCAGCGGCGGTTCGAGCCCGACACCACGTCGATCCACACGGCAAGCACGAGAATGCCGCCCTTCACAATCATCTGCCAATACGCATCCACGTCGAGCATCGACATGCCGTTGTCGAGGCTCGCCATCACGAGTGCGCCGATCAGCGCGCCATACACGGTGCCAGAACCGCCGCGCATCGACGTGCCGCCGATAAAGCAGGCCGCGATCGCGTCGAGCTCGCCCATCGTGCCCGCCGAGGGCGAACCCGCCGCGAGACGCGCCGTATTGACGATACCCGCGAATGCACACATGAGACCCATGAGCGCGAAGATGACGAGCTTCACGCGATTCGTGTTGACGCCCGAAAGGCGCGTGGCTTCGAGGTTCGAGCCCACCGCATAGATGCGCCGCCCAAACACGGTTTGCGTGGCGATCCATGTGAAGATACCGAGCAGCGCGAGCAGCAGCAGCACAGGCACCGGAATGCCACCATAGCTGTCGAGCATCAGCACGAAGGCAAGCAGGATCGCGCCCGCACCGACAATCTTCACGCCGTCTTGCCAGAGCGGCACGACGCTGAGCTGATAGCGCCTGCGGTTCGCACGTTGGCGCACCGTGAGCACGGCGAGCAGCACGAACAGCGCGAGCGCGAGCACGTCACCCGCCACGCGCGACAGATAGCCCTGACCGAGAAACACGAAGTGATCGGACACCGGCGCAATGGTCGAGCCGCCAGTGATGCCGAGCAGCACGCCGCGAAACGCGAGCATGCCGCCGAGACCCACGATGAACGACGGCACGCGACGGTACGTCGACCACCAGCCGTTGAAGAGTCCGACGAGCACGCCAAGCACGAGCACCACCGGCACGGTCACGCCGATAGGCCAGCCGCGATTCACGTCGAGAATCGCCGCGACGCCGCCGAGCAGGCCCAGCAGCGAGCCGACCGAAAGATCGATCTCGCCCGCGATGATGACGAACACCATGCCGCACGCGAGCATCCCGGTGATCGACATCTGCCGCAGCAGGTTCGACACGTTGCGCGGCGTGACGAACGCGCCATGCGTGAGCACAGAAAAGAACAGCCAGATCACCGCCACTGCGAGCAGCAGCGCGAGGATCTTGTAGCGCGCAAAGAGTTGCTGGAAGCGCATGGCGAAGCCGTTACCGCCTTGCGGCAGGTCTTCGCGTGCGCCCTGGGTCGTGACGTCGGGGGTCATACTGCACTCGCTGTATCGGGTTGGGCGCGCACGCTCTGGATCGCCGCGCCAAGGATGTCTTCCTGCGTGAGGTCTTCGTTGATGAAGTCGCCGCGCAACTCGCCTTCGCCGATCACGAGCACGCGATCGCTGATGCCCAGCACTTCGGGCAATTCGGACGACACCATTACGATCGCCACGCCGCGTTTGGCCAGCTGGAAGATCAGCTTGTAGATTTCGTACTTCGCGCCGACGTCCACGCCGCGCGTCGGCTCGTCGAGGATCAGCACCTTCGGGTCGGTGAGCAGCATCTTGGTGAGCACCGCCTTCTGCTGATTGCCGCCCGAGAGGCTCGCAATCGACAGCATGGGGTTCGCCGCGCGCACCGAAAGGCGCTGCATCTCCGTGCGGATCGTATCGAGTTCGGCGGCCGTGTCGATGCGTCCGTGCCTCGAAAAGCGTTGCAGCACCGAGAGCGTGATGTTGTGGCCCACGCCCAGTTGCGGCACGATGCCGTGGCGCTTGCGGTCCTCGGGCACCATGGCGATGCCCGCGTTGATCGCGTCGAGCGGCGAGCGGATTTTCAGCGGCTTGCCTTCGAGCAGGACCGTGGCCGTGCATGTGCCCGCGTACGCACCGAAGATCGCCTGCATGGTTTCCGTCCGGCCAGCGCCAACGAGCCCGGCTACGCCCAGGACCTCGCCGCGACGCACCGAGAATGAGACGTCGTCCACGCGCTTGCGGCGCGGGTTCGTCACGTCGTAGCAGCTCACGTTGCGGGCCTCGAACACGACCTCGCCGATGTCATGCGGCTCGCGCGGAAAGAGGTTGCGAATCTCGCGCCCCACCATCATCGCAATGATGCGGTCGGTGCTGAGCGTCGCCATCGGCTCGGTGGCCACGTGACGGCCGTCGCGAATCACGCTCACCGTGTCGCACACGGCCTCGACCTCGTCGAGCTTGTGCGAGATGTAGACGCACGCCACGCCGCGGCGCTTCAGGTCGCGCACGATGTCGAGCAGGATCTTCGTTTCCGCCGCCGTAAGTGAAGACGACGGCTCGTCGAGAATCAGCAGCTTCGCGCGCTTGTTCAGCGCTTTCGCGATCTCGATGAGCTGTTGATGGCCTCCGCCATAGTTCATCACCGGCTGCGCCACATTGATGGCGTCGATGTTCAGCTCGCGCAGCAATTCGTCGGCGCGCTGGTACATCGCCGCGTAATTCATGCGGCCGCCCGGGAGCGTGATTTCGTTGCCGAGAAAGATGTTCTCGGCCACCGATAGCTCGGGCACGAGCATCAGCTCCTGGTGGATGATGACGATGCCCGCGCGCTCGGTATCGCGCACGCTTTGCGCTTCGAGCGGCGCGCCTTCCCAACGGATTTCGCCGCTCCAGGTGCCGTGCGGGTACACGCCCGAGAGCACTTTCATGAGCGTGGATTTGCCGGCGCCGTTCTCGCCGCACAGGCCCACGCATTCGCCGGGCCGCACGGTGAGATCGATGCCGTCGAGCGCTTTCACGCCCGCAAAGGACTTGACGATGCCGCGCATCGTCAGCAAGGGTTCGGTCATACGCTGGTTACTCGCTGCGATGGCCCGCGCGCGACGCAGTTGCCACACCTCCTGGCGCGCGCGGGCCGTCAGGCCATAAGCGTTACTGGCTTGCCAGTTGCGCCTGCGTGTAGAAGCCGTCCTTCACGACGACGTCCACGTTGCTCTTCGTGAGCAGCGTCGGCTGCAGCAGCACCGTATCGACCTTCTTCTTGCCGTTGTCGTACTGCGCGTTGTACGCGGGCTTCTGGCCCTTCGCGAGGTCGACGGCGAGCTTTGCGGCTTCGCCCGCGATGAGCTTGAGCGGCTTGTAGACCGTCATGGTCTGCGTGCCCGCCACCACGCGCTTGACCGCCGCGAGGTCCGCGTCCTGGCCCGACACCGGCACCTTGCCCGCGAGATGCTGCGCGGCGAGTGCCTGGATCGCGCCGCCCGCCGTGCCGTCGTTCGAGGCGACGACTGCGTCGATCTTGTTGTTGTTCGCGGTGAGCGCGTCTTCCATGATGCGCAACGCCGTCGAAGCGCTCCACTCCGGCACCCACTGCTGGCCAACCACCTTGATGTCGCCGCGGTCGATAGCGGGCTTGAGGACCTTCAGTTGTCCTTCACGCAGCATCTTCGCGTTGTTGTCGGTCGGCGCGCCGCCCAGCAGGAAGTAATTGCCCTTGGGCTGCGCGTCGAAGACACCCTTCGCCTGAAGCTCGCCCACCTTCTCGTTGTCGAACGAGATGTACGCGTCGATATCGGCGTCGAGAATCAGGCGGTCGTACGAAACGACCTTGATGCCTGCCTTCTTCGCTTCGGCGACGACATTGCCGAGCGTCTTCGAGTTGAACGGAACGATCACGATGACGTCGACGCCACGCGAAATGAGATTTTCGATCTGCGAGATCTGGCGTTCTTCGCTAGCGTCGGCCGACTGCACCGACACCTTCGCGCCCATCTTTTCCGCGGCAGCGACGAAGTAGTCGCGGTCGCGCGACCAGCGCTCGACACGCAGGTCGTCGATACAGAAGCCAATCTCAGGATGATCCTTGCTCGCGTGCGCAAGCGGTGCGGCAAGCGACAGGCTCGCGAGCACGGCCCCGCATACGAGCGAACTCAGAACCGAACGACGTTTGGCGAAATTCATGTCTCCAGACTCCTCTTGATGCCGGTGCGCGGGCGCGCGCGAACGCGTCGCCGCCGCGGCGATGGTTTTCAGGTTGTTGCCGATGTAATTGCGGAACACACGCGAAACGGCACAGCGTGCGGTATAACCGTAGGACGACTAATCAGCTGCACGACTACACTGGCCGTGCAGTTTTTCCTTCGCCGGCGCCGCTAGTCAGGCGCCGGTGGCGAAAACCGGTTCGAGCGCGCGATACAGCGCGCTAAAGGTTGGACGGCGCGCCTCGCGATACCAGGCATGGCGTGCGGCGTCAGGTTCGCGAACTGCCAGCACGGGCGGCTGCGGGCACACTTCGTCGAGCGTCGCACCCGGTTCGAGCGCGAGATGCGCGAGGCGCGCGGCACCCAGCGCGGGCCCCACCTCGCCGCCTGCGCGCAACGTGAGCGCGCGGCCGCTGATATCGGCGAGCATCTGCGTCCACCAGGCGCTGCGCGAGCCGCCGCCTATGACGGTGATCGTGTCCGGCACGAGCCCCGCCGCGTGCAATGCGTCCATGCCGTCGAGCAGCGCGAAACCCACGCCTTCCAGGGTTGCGTTAGCCAGATCGGCGCGCGAAGTCTGCGGGGTCATGCCGTAGAACACGCCCTTCGCGTTGACGTTGTTGTGCGGCGTGCGCTCGCCGCTGAGATACGGCAGGAACCACGGCCGGCGCGCGTCGCGCTCGGCGTTCGAGTTCGCCTGCGCATCGGCGAGCAACGCGGCAACATTTTCATAACCCGTCAACTGCGCCGTGAAGTCAAGGCAACTGGCCGCGTTGAGCATCACGGACATCAGGTGCCACGTGTGCGGCAACGCATGGCAGAAGCTGTGAACCGCGGAATCGGGATTGGCGAGAAAGCCGTCCGACACTGCGAAATAGACACCCGACGTGCCGAGCGAAAGCATCGCGTCGCCGGGCCGCACGATGCCCACGCCCACGGCGCCCGCCGCGTTGTCGCCGCCGCCCGCCACCACCGGAATTTCGCGCAGGCCGAATTGGCGAGCAAGTTCGGGCCGCAGCGTGCCGGTCACCTGGTTGCCTTCGAATACGTCCGGCATCTGTGCACGCATGAGGCCGCAGGCCGAAAGCAGCGTATCGCTATAGTCGCGCTTCGCAATGTCGAGCCACAGCGTGCCGGCGGCATCGGACGGATCGGTGGCGAACATGCCCGTGAGCAGCCAGCGCAAATAGTCCTTCGGCAACAGCAAGTGCGCGATGCGCGCGAAAATGTCCGGCTCGTGCTTGCGCACCCAAAGCAGCTTCGGCGCCGTGAAGCCCGGCATCGCGAGATTGCCTGCAATGGCATGCAACTGCGGCACGGCGCGTTCCAGCTCGATACATTCGGTATCAGAACGACCGTCGTTCCACAGAATGGCGGGACGAAGCACCTCGCCCTGCGCGTCGAGCAGCGTCGCGCCGTGCATCTGGCCGGTCAGGCCGAGCGCCTCGATGCGCGCCGGCTCGATGCCGCGCCCGCGCGCCTCGTCAACGAGTGCACGCAATGCGCTTTGCGTGGCGAGCCACCAGTCTTGCGGCGCCTGCTCGGACCAGCGCGGCTGTGGCCGGCTCACGGTGAGCGGCGTGCTCGCGCTGCCGAGCACTTCGCCCGCGCGGTCGAGCAGCACGGCCTTCACGCCCGACGTGCCGAGGTCGATACCGATGAACATGTCTCCGTCCTGATTTTTTGCGTCAGTTTGCCTTCAACGGCAAGCGGCGCAATTGCGAATTTGACGGCGCGCGCTAATGTTTTTTCGCGCGCCGTGGCACGGCTAGCGCTGGCCGTAGATGGCCTGGTTCACGACGTTCTCGAGCCGCTCCTGCTGGCCGCTCGCGTGCTGCGGATTCATTCCGTGCGAGAGTGCGTCGGCGGCGAGCGACGAAAGCGAATAGCCGCCCGCGAGAATCTTGCGGCCAAACTCGCTGTCCCAGGCCGAGTAACGCTGAGCGCGGAACTGCTCGAGCCGGTCGTTTGCCACGAGCGACGCGCCGCGCTCGAGCGCCAGCGCGAGCACGTCGATCGCGCCCACGTGACCATAGAACAAGTCTTCCGGATCGATGCTTGCGCGACGCACCTTGGCGTCGAAGTTCATGCCGCCCGTGGTGAAGCCGCCGTGGCGCAGGATCTCGTAGAACGCGAGCGTCAGCTCTTCGACGCTGTTCGGGAACTGGTCCGTATCCCAGCCGTTTTGCGGGTCGCCGCGATTCGCGTCGACGCTGCCGAACACGCCCAGTGCGAACGCAGTGGCGATTTCGTGATGGAACGAGTGGCCCGCGAGCGTCGCGTGATTGGCCTCGATATTCACCCGGATGTCGTTTTGCAGACCGTATTGCGTGAGGAAGCCGTGCACCGTCGCAACGTCGTAGTCGTACTGGTGCTTGGTCGGCTCCTGCGGCTTCGGCTCGATCAGCAGCGTGCCGGTGAAGCCGGTGCGGTGCTTGTGCTCGACCACCATCGAAAGGAAGCGTGCGAACTGCTCGCGCTCGCGCTTGAGGTCGGTATTGAGCAGCGTGTCATAGCCTTCGCGGCCGCCCCACAGCACGTAGTTCTCGCCGCCCAGCTTGCGCGTCGCGTCGAGCGCATGACAAACCTGAGTGGCCGCGTAGGCGAAGACTTCGGGGTTGGGGTTGGTGGCGGCGCCGCCGGCGTAGCGCGGATTCGAAAACAGGTTGGCGGTGCCCCAGAGCAGCTTCACACCGCTCGCCTGCTGGCGCTCGCCGAGGTAATCGACCATGCGCTTGAAGTTTTCCGTGTAGTCCTTCAGGTCCTTGCCTTCCGGAGCGACATCGGTGTCGTGGAACGTGTAATAAGGTGTGCCTAGTTTCGAGAAAAACTCGAACGCCGCGTCGGCCTTCTGGTGCGCGCGCTCCATGGCGTCGCCGGGCTGCTGCCACGGGCGGTGAAACGCGCCCTGTCCGAAGATGTCGTTGCCGGGCCAGACGAACGAATGCCAGTAGCACACCGCGATGCGCAGATGCTCTTCGAGCGTCTTGCCGAGCACCTTCCTGGTACGGTCGTAGTAATGGTACGCAAGCGGATTGTCCGACTGCGGGCCTTCGTATCGAATGGCGGGGATATGTTCGAAATACGACATGATGTCTCCAATGTTGTTGCAGCGCAGCGGCGCAGCGTGCATCCCTCTGTGTGACGCCATACTGCCCGCGACGCGCAAAGCGCGGCAATTGCGAAATTGCGTGAGACCTTTAACGTTTCCTGCCGACGGGCGTGGCCGGCGTGCCCGCGAACCCGAATGTGGGCCTAAAATAACCGGACGCTTAAAAACGACGCGCCGCAGGCGCCAGAGACATCGTAGCGCGGTGCACATTTGCGCGCACCGCGCCCGAACTGGAGACATGGCGGTTTTCCGCCGGCGTTCCGCGCCGGGCGAACAGCCGCCGACACGATATGACCCGTGCCCCCGCTTCCCAGACGCCCCACCGCATCGCGCTGCTCTTCAACGCGAATAAGGTGTACGACCGCGAGATCATTGCGGGGATTGGCCACTATCTGCGCTCCACGCGCGTCGCGTGGGACCTTTTTCTCGAGGAAGACTTCCGCTGCCGCCTGGCGGGCATCGAGCGCTTCGACGGGGACGGCATCATCGCCGACTTCGACGACCCCGACGTGGCCGACGCCCTGCGCGGCTGCCCGCTGCCGGTGGTCGCCGTGGGCTCGTCATTCGAGGATGCCGGCCACTACCCGGCCGACGTGCCCTATATCGCGACCGACAACCGCAAACTGGTCTCGCTCGCGTGGACGCATCTGATCGGCGCGGGCCTGCCGAATCTCGCGATGTACAGCCTGCCCGTCGCGCAGGAGAACCGCTGGGCGCAGGAGCGCGAACTGGCGTTCGAGGCGATCGCCCGCGAAGAAGGCGTACAGGCGCCGATCTACCGCGGCCAGGCCACCAGCGCCAGCGCCTGGAACCAGGCCATCGAGCAGTTGAGCGTCTGGCTGCATAGCCTGCCCAAGCCCGTGGGCGTGATCGCCGTGACCGACGCACGGGCGCGGCATTTGTTGCAGGCGTGTCTGATTCACGGCATTGCCGTGCCCGAGCAGGTGGCGATCATCGGCATCGACAACGATCCGCTCACCCGTACGCTCACCCGCATTCCGCTCTCGTCGGTCATTCAGGGCACGGAAGAAATGGGCAAGACCGCCGCCCACTTGCTGCATCAGATGCTGCGCGGCGCACGCTTTCCGGGCCAACGCATTCTGGTTCCGCCCGTCGGCATCAATGTGCTCGAATCGACCCGGCACGAACCGCTGTCGAGCCCGCATGTCATGCGTGCTCGCCACTTCATCCGCCAGTACGCCTGCCAGGGCATCAAGACCGAGCAGGTGGCCGACTACGTGGGCGTATCGCGCTCGTCGCTGGAGGAATATTTCCGGCGTGAACTGCAGTGCACGGTCCACCAGGAAATCCTGCGCCACAAGCTCGACGCCGCCAAGGCGATGCTCGCGAGCCGCGACGCCTCGAGCGCGGAGGTGGCGATCCGCTGCGGATTCACGTCGCTGCAGTACATGTATGCCGTATTCCGGCGCGAGCTGGGATGCACGCCGCGCGAATATCAGGACAGTGTCGCGAACGCTTCGGGTCCACGCCTGTCCACTTGATGAAGCGGCTTCGGCCCATCCCGGACAATCACGCTTTCTTCATACGTTCCCTTCACCTCATGAACACTCTTGCTGCCCATCTGACCTCCGAACCGTGGGGCGCCCTGCCCGGCGGCGACGCCGTGCGGCTCTACACGCTGCGCAACGCGCAGGGCATGAAGGTGACGGTCAGCGACCTCGGCGCGACGCTCGTCTCATGGCTCGCGCCCGATCGCGCCGGCCGCCTCGCGGACATCATGCTCGGCCACGACACGCCGGCGGACTATCTCTCGGCCACCACGTACATGGGCGGCCTGGTCGGGCGCTGGGCCAACCGCATCGCGGGTGCGCATTTCACGCTGGACGGCATCGACTATCCACTCGATCGCAACGAGAACGGCAATCTGCTGCACGGCGGCGCGAACGGTTTTCATCGGCAGATGTGGCAGGTGGAAGAGGATCGGGGCTCGCTGGTGCTGCGGCTCGACTCGCCCGAAGGCGACGGCGGCTTTCCGGGCAACGTGAGCGTGCAGGTGCGCTATACGCTCGACGACGAAGGCACGCTGACGCTCGAATACGAGGGCGTGTCCGACGCGCCTACGCCGCTGAATCTCACGAGCCACGGCTACTTCAACCTTTCCGGCGAGGCGAGCCCGGACATTCGCGGCCACGTGCTGACGATCGACGCGGACGCCTTCCTCGAAGTCGATCCGCAGTTGATTCCCGTGCGCATTGCCGACGTCTCGGGCAGCGCCTTCGACTTCCGCCATGGCGCGCCGCTCGGCGCACGCCTCGACTGGCCGCATGCCCAGCTCGAGCGCGCACGCGGTTTCGACCACTGCTACGTGCTGCGCGCGCCCGAGAGCACGGCAGGCACGCTGCACGCCGCGCCGGGGCTATGGCCTGTGCGGCCGGTGGCGCGCGTCTACGAGCCGGGCAGCGGACGCGAGCTTGCCGTCTCGACCGACCAGCGCGGCCTGCAACTCTATACGGGGAATTATCTGGAGGGGCAGCCGGGACGCCGGGGCGCGACGTGCGCGCGCTATGCGGGGGTGTGCCTCGAAGCGGGCGGCTTCCCGAACCAGATCAACATGGAAGCGCCCGCCTGCGACGAAGTGGTGCTGCAGCCCGGCAAGACGTATCGGCAGGTCACGCAATACCGCGTGAGCGTGCTCCCCTGAAGCCGGGCGCCCGGCTTCAGGACACTTTGTCGTACTGATATACGCCTCGGCCGGTCTTGCGGCCGAGCTGGCCCGCCGCGACCATCTCGCGCAGCAGCGGGCACGCACGATACTTCGAGTCGCCGAAGTCCTTCAGGAATACATCCATCACCGAAAGACACACGTCGAGGCCGATCAGGTCCGCCAGCGCGAGCGGGCCGATCGGATGATTGGCGCCGAGCTTCATGCCGGCGTCGATTTCCTCGGCGCTCGCAATGCCTTCCGCGAGCACGAAAAACGCTTCGTTGATCATCGGCACCAGAATGCGGTTCACCACGAAGCCCGGCGCGTTCTTCACGGCGATCGGCGTCTTCTCGAGGCGCAGCGCCATTTCGCGCACCGACTCCGCCACGTCCGGGCGCGTCTGCAAGCCGCGGATCACCTCGACGAGCGGCATCATCGGCACCGGGTTGAAGAAGTGCATGCCGATGAAGCGCGACGGGTCGGCGAGCGTGGTCGCGAGCGCCGTGATCGAGATCGACGAGGTGTTCGACGCGACGATCGCGTCGGGGCGGACCGCGGCTTCGATCTGCTTGAGAATGCGCGTCTTGAGCTCGGCGTTCTCGGTCGCCGCCTCGATCACGAGATCGACGCTCACGAGTCGCTGGTAGTCGGTGCTCGTTTCGATGCGTGCGAGCGCGGCGTCGCGCGCGCCGGCGTCGAGCTTGCCCTTCGAGACGAGTCGCTCGAGGCTATGGGTGAGCGTGGCGACGCCCTTGGCGAGCGCCGCATCGGTGACATCGATCATCACCGCCTTGAGCCCCGCCACTGCCACCGCCTGGGCGATGCCGTTGCCCATCGTGCCTGCGCCCACGATCCCTACCGATTCGATTGCCATGCCTCGTCCTCGCTCCTTGTCTGCGACCCCGGCGTGTCGCTATGGAAAATGCCGGTCATGCGGCGCAACGCGTGGTGCACCGCACCAATACCCACAGTGTAACGGGTTGCGGGAGTCGACCGGAACTCGCATGACGGGGGCACCTGTAGCAAAGTGCCTGCGCGGCGGCGTGAAGACCCTGCCGGTCAGGCGCCGCCGATCCGGCCGTAGTCGATTGCAGTGCGTGTATAGAAGAGTTCGACGCCGCCCGCTTCCAGTGTGACGAGGAGCGCGTCGATGGAGGGCTCGTCGGCGACGATCAGCACCACGGTGGGCTCGTCGGCCAAATCGAAGAAGTGGGCGGCGTGCATCTTTCCGTGGGCGTCGAGGCCTTCGTAGCCTTCCAGCACGGTGATGCCGTAGACGCCCTGCGCACGCGCGGCGTCGATGATCCACGCGACCGCCGACTTGTGGCCCTTCTTGTGCTTGCGGCTCGTGTAGAGCGTGAGTTGACTGCCTGCGGGCATGGGCACCTCCATGCAGTCGGAAATCCAGTCATTAAGCGCCGCGCGACAGGCGGCATGCAAAAAAATTCTAGCACGCGCCCTGACACACGCCGGCATGCCCGCTGCCGCCCTAGAAGTTGTACTGGAAATAGATCTGACTGAAGTTCGTACCCGGATTCGGCTCCTTGATATCCGCATTCGACAAATGCTGGAAACGGAACCCGGCCTGATAGTTGCCGTGCTCGCCGAACTGCGCGCCAACGCCGACCATGTCCACGAACTGGAACGACGTCGACGTCGCGCGGTCGGGAGTCTGCCGGACGTGCGAGAGAAAGTGAAAGCCCACGCCCGCCTCGATGAACGGCCTGAACCAGCCGCTGTCCTTGATGAAGCGAAAAACGGGCGTTACGCCGTATTCCCAGATATGCGAGTAGACGGCATCAGGTGCGTTCAGCTTCCAGTACGCGACATGGGCTTCGCCAACCAGTGTGAAGTGATACCCGCCGATGTGCCACCACTGCAGGCCCGGATCCCACACGAGACCGAGATCGAGCTTTTTCACGTCGTGGTCCGCTACGCCCGCTCCGAGCTGCACGCCGAACGTGTTGTCGGCTTGTGCGCTGGCCGCGCCGAAGGCGCAAAGCGCGGTGAGCGCCCCACGCACCGCATGAGCGTGCCAGACGAATCTTCTTACCATATATTTCCCCGATTCGATCAATTCAGCATGACGCCATACATCGGGTACAACCACGATTTGCGCAGGTTCGGCAACAGCGCAAATTCCATACAAAATGCACTGCGCTTGTCACGTGGTCAGAACAAATACCATCACGCTTCAATGTTCACTAATGACCCGCGCACATATGAGAGCGAAGTTTAGCGTCGAATAAACCCTCGCGCTCGTTGGCATGCCAACAAACCGCCGCCCGTAAGGCGCTACGGCTTGATAAAGGCTGACTGACAGCTTTCAATTTCGATTATCGAGTCCGGTAAATGTGCTGATCGATTATTTACAGAAGAATTTACGAAATACGGACTCACCTTGTTAACGAATCCGTCTCAGTTACCGTCGACTTACCGGGCATCCAAATTTGCGAATAGCGATTTTCTGGTTTGCTGACCGTCCCGATGATCCTCTGCGTAAAACCGGCATGACGTTTGGACCCGGGTATTCCCGAACATCGCGGAATGCGCTGGGTCGCTGTACCCAAATTGAGGACAGACAGCGCGTGGGCCCCTCGCATAATCCGCGTGAATTGTGATCCGCGGCAAACAACAACGTCATAACCCTTGCCACGCTCACGTCCCGATGCTTAGGAGGAGACACATGAGCCCAATCCCGCAAGGGCATGCTTCGCGCGTGCCGCAAACGTCCGCGCAAGCGCAGTCAAACTGTGCTGCCGCCGCTGAACAAGTCACGCGCAAGGTCTCGCGCCATTTGCTCGGCTTCCTGTTCCTGCTGTTCGTCGTCTCGTTCCTCGACCGCATCAACATCGGCTTCGCGGGCCTGACGATGATGAAGGATCTCGGCCTGTCGAGCACGCAGTTCGGCTTCGCCACCACCCTCTTCTACGTCGCCTATATCGCGTGCGGCATTCCTGGCAATCTCATGCTCGCGCGCGTGGGTGCGCGCCGCTGGATCAGCTTCATCATGATTGCGTGGGGCCTCGCCTCCACCGCAACGATGTTCGCCACCAACGCCACCACGCTCTACTGGCTGCGCATGCTGGTTGGCGTGACCGAGGCAGGCTTCCTGCCCGGCATGCTGCTCTATCTCACCTGCTGGTTCCCGAGCGCGTGGCGCGCCCGGGCCAACGCTCTCTTCATGATCGCGATGCCCGTGACGGCCGCGCTCGGCTCCGCGGTCTCGGGTTTTATCCTCAAGCTCGACGGCCATGCGGGGCTCGCGGGCTGGCAATGGCTCTTCGTGCTCGAAGGCATGCCGGCCGCACTGCTCGGCTGCGTAGCGTTCTTCTACCTGGACGACACGCCGCGCGCCGCACGCTGGCTCAGCGCGCAAGAAAAACGCACGCTCGAAGCCGCACTTGCCGAGCCGGCCGATGCCCTCGCTTCGCCCACGGCCCACGCAGCGAGCGAGCGCAGCCTCTGGGAGCAACTGCGCTCACCGGTGGTCCTGCGCTTCGCGGCGGCGTACTTCTGCCTCGTCAATACGCTCGCGATGGTCGCCGTGTGGGCGCCGCTGATCGTGAAGGGCTTCAGCGCCGGGGCGAGCAACGTCACCGTGGGGCTCGTCGCGACGATTCCGCAGATCGTCACCATCGTCGCGATGATCGTGTGGGGGCGCCGTTCGGACCGTCGTCAGGAACGCAAATGGCACCTCGCCGCGCCCATGCTGCTCTCCGGTATCGGCTGCGTGTTGACGGCGCAAGGCGGCGCGCCGCTCGTGCAGTTGCTCGGTGTGTGCCTCGCATCGGCGGGGTCGTACACGGCGATGTCGATCTTCTGGACCACGCCCGATCAGGCGTTCACGCCGCAGGCGCGCGCGGTGGGTATTGCCGTGATCAATGCGATCGGCAATATCAGTTCGGCGGCGAATCCGCTCGTGGTCGGCTGGCTCAAGGATGCGACGCACAGCTATGCCGCGGGGCTCATCTATTCCGCGGTGCTGCTCGTGCTGGGGGCGGTGATCGTCGCGACGTTGCCGATCGGGCGCGGTGGCCGCAGCAAGCGGGAAAAGGAAGTGAAAGCCGTGCCCCGCGCGGCGGCTTGAGCGAGCTTCAGAGTGCGAAACGCGCGACGTCGATCGCCGCGCGATTTCGTTGCGATCCAGCTCGTACGGCAGTGCGTTGCGGCTCGCCCGCACGGCGCTCGCAACGCACCCGCTTCGAGCGCGCCGTGCGGGCGCTACCCTGCTAGCGTTCCGCGCCTGCGCCGCTACGGCGCGCGGAGAATCCCGGCAAGCGCTTCACGAAACCCGTTGCGAGCGCGGTGCCCACGAGAATTGCCGCGCATGCCTCGACCATGCCCATCGACACGCGCTCGCCGAGAAAGAGCGCGCCCCACAGAATGCCGAAGATCGGGATCACGAACGTGACCGTAATCGCGCGCGCCGGGCCCACCGCTGCGATCAGGCGGAAGAACAGCAAATACGCGACACCCGTGCACGCCACGCCAAGGCCGAGCACCGCGCCCCACGCATGCAGCGAGATGGGCGTAGCCGGCCAGGTTGCCACGGCGAACGGCGCGAGCACGAGCGTTGCGCCCGTCATCGTCCCGGCAGCGACCGTGAGCGGATCGACGCCCGTGAGATGGCGCTTCGTGTAGCTCGCGGCAACGCCGTACAGCGCCGCTGCGACGAGCGCCGCGAGGGCGGCGAGCGCAGCGCTGGTGGATGACGCGCCGTCGCCGGCGTGCGTCACGACCTGATCCCACACCAGCGCGAGCACACCCGCGAAGCCGATCGCCAGCCCGACCACGCGCAGGCCGCTCAGACGATCCTTGAGCCAGACATACGCGACGACCGCGCCCCACAGCGGCGTGGTCGCGTTGATCACGGACGTGACGCCCGCGGAGAGCGTGAGTTCGGCCCACGCGAAGAGACAAAACGGCGCGGCCGAATTGAGGATGCCGACAATGAAAAGCGGCCACGCGCGTTCGCGCAGCGTGCCGAGCGCTTCGCGTGCGGGGCGCCGTGAAAACAGCACGAGCAGCAGGAACAGCGCGCCGATGCCGACGCGCAGCGCCATCAGCGGCGCGACGCCGAAGTCGGTCACGCCGACGCGGATGAACAGAAACGACCCACCCCATAGGGCGGCGAGGAGGACCAGTTGCGCGAGTTCGATCGGGTTCATGTGAAGTGGCGCTGAGTGAGCATGGGGTTGCTCGCGGGTGCGCGATTCTACGAATCACGGGCGCGAAGTACGCGTATCGTAAGGCGAGCGGCACGCGTCGTATAACGAAGGATTCTCACCGATATGTGAGAAAAATTAACAGCCGGATCTTGCGGTGTCGTTCGTGCGCTTGTTGTGTTTGCTTGTGTGTGTTTCGCGGCGCACAAAAGACAAAGCCCGCGCAATCTTTCGATTACGCGGGCTCTATTCTGGTCGGGGCGAGAGGATTTGAACCTCCGACCACCTGCACCCCATGCAGGTACGCTACCAGGCTGCGCTACGCCCCGAGAGCTAGAAAGTATAACAGAGAGTTTCTCCAATTAGAACCGCTTCGCACGTAAATCGTGAACGACTCACATGCATGCGTTCAGAGCGGTGTTTCAGCGCCCGAGCGCATCGAGCACATGCAGCAATTCCTTGCGCAACTGATCGACGTCCACGAGCGCGGTCGTGCCTTCGGCAACCGGCGCGCCCGCCGCTTCGGACTGCCCGGCTTCATCGGCCGCCGCTCCATGTGAGTCGAGCCGATTGCGCGCGCCGTTGATCGTGAACCCCTGCTCGTAGAGCAGTTCGCGAATGCGACGGATCAGCAATACCTCGTGATGCTGGTAATAGCGACGATTGCCGCGCCGTTTCACCGGCTTCAACTGCGTGAACTCCTGCTCCCAATACCGCAGTACGTGAGGCTTCACGCCGCACAGCTCGCTCACCTCGCCAATGGTGAAGTAGCGCTTGGCGGGGATGGGAGGCAAGACGACCTTTTCGCTTGTCGATGTCATCGCCGGGTTGCCGTCGTGGTGGTTGCGCAATGAGGCGTCGCCGCCTGGGTCCTTGAAGTCTGCTATTTCTACTTATTCGTTCACGCCCGCCATATTGCCATCGCCGCGGGCGTACCGGCGCGGGCATACCGGCGCGGGCAAACAACCTCAACGCATCAACGCGGGAAGCTCGCCTCGGCGCCGCTCTCGACGAGCGCCTTCAGCTTCTGGCTCGCATGGAACGTCACCACGCGACGCGCCGCGATGGGTATCGCCTCGCCCGTCTTCGGGTTACGGCCGGGTCGTTGCGGCTTGTCGCGCAACTGAAAATTGCCGAAGCCGGACAGCTTCACGCTGTCGCCGCTTTCAAGCGCGTCGCGAATCACCTCGAAGAAGGCTTCGACCATGTCTTTCGCTTCGCGCTTGTTGAGACCGACGTTGTCGAACAGCAGCTCAGCGAGTTCGGCTTTCGTCAGCGTGGGCGTGTCGTTCGTGGCGCTTGCCGACGAGGCAGGAATGTCGCGAATCATGGCGCTACGCTGTGCCGCAAGAAGGGCTTCGAAATCACTCGAGTTCATTTCGTTCATCTATCTATGAAATGGCGCGCTGCCGGTTGCGGGGTTGACTTGCTGCCTCGCAAACCGGAAGCCGATGTCGGTACGTGAAGAGCCGAGGAGCTTATCCGCGCAACCGGGCGCCATACACTCGAGCCAGGCGATCCACCAGGGACTTGATGGCCGTATCGACCGTTTCATCCTGAAGGGTTCCGCCAGTATCTTGCAGGGTCACCCGGAAGGCAAGGCTTTTCTCGTCCGCGCCAAGTCCGGAAGTATTTGATTTTGCACGAAATTCATCGAAAAGCGCAACCCTCTGCACAATCCGGCAAGGCTCGTCTTGCATGCCCTTCTGGAACTCGTCGAGCAGTGCTTGCACCTCGATCTTTTGATCGACAACAAGAGCGATGTCACGGCGGACCGGCGGGAATTTCGAGACTTCGCCAGGCGTTGGCAGTTCGCGCGCCATCAGTGCGTCGGCCTCGACCTCGAAGAGCATCGGTGCATGAGGCAGGTCGTACTTCTGCATCCAGCGCGGATGCAGCTCGCCAATCCAGCCCACCGCACGGCCATCGATTTCGATGCGCGCGCTACGGCCCGGGTGCAGCGCGGGGTGTTCTGCCTTCACGAAACGCGGCGTCTTCGCGGCGCCAAGCGCTGCGAACAGCGCTTCGAGATCGCCCTTCACGTCGAAGAAGTCCACGCCGCGCGCTTGCGCGCCCCACTGCTCTTCGAGCACGGGACCGTAGGCCAGCGCGCCAATCATCTTCGGTTGTGCGAAGCCTTCCACCGTCATCTCGCTCGCCTTGATCGACGGATCGTGCAGGAACACGCGGCCCGACTCGAACACGCGCACGCGGTCGGCGCGGCGGTTGAGGTTGTGGCGCAGCACGTTGATGAGGCTGCCGAACAGCGTCGTGCGCATGACCGAGAGCTGGCTCGCGATCGGGTTTAGCAGCTTCACGGGATTCGCGTTACCCGCGAAGTCCTGTTCCCATTCGGCATCGACGAAGCTGAAGTTGATCGTCTCGGCGTAGTCGCGCGCGGCGAGCGCGTGACGAATCGCGTGGATCGAACGGCGCGTCTCATTGGTCGCGCGCATTTCGCTGCGCGCCACCGGCGGCAACGCCGGAATCTTTTCGAAGCCGTAGATACGCGCGACTTCTTCGATCAGGTCTTCTTCGATCTCGATGTCGAAACGGTACGGCGGCGGCGTGACGCTAAAGCTCTCGTCGCCCGCATTGTCAACGCTACGCGTGAACGTGAGGCCGAGGCGCGTGAAAATTTGCGCGATCTCGTCGGCGCCGATCTTTACGCCGATGATGCGGTTCGCGCGCGCCACACGCAACTTCACCGCTTCGCGCTTGGGCACGTTCACGGTTTGATCGTCGATCGGGCCGGCCGCGCCGCCGCAGATATCGAGGATCAGCTGCGTGATGCGCTCGATGTGCTCGACGGTCGTCGACCAGTCCACGCCGCGCTCGAAGCGATGGCCTGCATCGGTCGAGAAGTTGTAGCGGCGCGAGCGGCCACGAATGCTGTCCGGCCACCAGAATGCGGCTTCGAGATAGATGTTCGTGGTGTCGAGCGTGACGGCAGTGCTGTCGCCGCCCATGATGCCCGCGAGACTTTCGATTTCGCGGTCGTCGGCTATCACGCCCACGGTTTCATCGACTTCGACGGTGTTGCCGTTGAGCAGCCTGAGCGTTTCGCCCTTCTTGCCCCAGCGCACGTCCATCGAACCGTGGATCTTGTCGAGATCGAACACGTGCGACGGGCGGCCGAGTTCGAGCATGACGTAGTTCGAGATATCGACGAGCGCCGAGATGCTGCGCTGGCCCGAACGCTCGAGGCGCTCGACCATCCACATCGGCGTCTTCGCGTGCGCGTTGACGCCGCGGATCACGCGGCCCGAGAAGCGGCCGCACAGGTCCGGCGCCGAGATCTTCACGGGCAGCTTTTCATCGAGCTTCACTTCGACCTTCGGATACACGGGCGCCTGCAGCGGTGCGCCGGTGATCGCGGCCGTTTCGCGCGCGATGCCGTACACCGAAAGGCAATCGGCCTTGTTCGGCGTGAGCTTGATTTCGAAGATGGTGTCGTCGAGATTCAGCGCTTCGCGGATGTCCTGGCCGATCGGCGTATCCTCGGGCAGGATCATCAGTCCGCTGTGGTCTTCCGAGAGCTTCAGTTCGCGCGCCGAACACAGCATGCCCTGGCTTTCCACGCCACGCAGCTTCGAGAGCTTGATCGCGAAAGGCTTGCCGCCTTCTTCGGCGGGCGGCAGCTCGGCGCCCACGAGCGCCACGGGCACCTTGATGCCGGGCGCGACGTTGGGCGCGCCGCACACGATCTGCAGCAGCGCACCGGTGCCGGCATCGACCTGCGTGACATTGAGCTTGTCCGCGTCCGGGTGCTTCACGACTTCGAGCACGCGGCCCACGACGATCTTCGTGGTGGGCGGCGCCGCCGGGCTCAGGCCTTCGACTTCGAGGCCGGCCATGGTAAGCGCGTGGGCCAGTTCATCGGTCGTGAGCTTCGGATCGACAAAGCTTCTCAGCCAGGATTCGGGGAATAGCATTTGGTTTTACGTTCCAGACAGATTGTGACCGTCGCGTAGGCGGGTTCTCGCGCACCTTCTTCAGGTGCTGCGTCCGCCTCGCGCGCTGCAAGCGAATGCGTCGCTTCGCCTAGGCGAACTGACGCAAAAAGCGCAGATCGCCTTCGAAGAACAGGCGCAGGTCCTGCACGCCATAACGCAGCATCGTCAGGCGTTCGAGACCGCTGCCGAACGCAAAGCCGATATAGCGCTCCGGGTCGAGGCCCATGTTGCGGATCACGGTCGGATGCACCTGGCCCGAGCCCGAGATCTCGAGCCACTTGCCGGCGTTCTTGCCTTGCTCGAACATCATGTCGATTTCGGCCGACGGCTCCGTGAACGGGAAGTACGACGGACGGAAGCGCACCTGAATGTCGTCACGTTCGAAGAACTTCTTGAGGAAGTCGGTGTAGACACCCTTCAGGTCTGCGAAGCTGATGTTCTCTTCGATCCACAGGCCTTCGACCTGGTTGAACATCGGCGAGTGCGTGGCGTCGCTGTCCACGCGATAGGTGCGGCCCGGCACGATCACCTTGATGGGCGGCGTGTGCGTGCGCGCATAGCGCACCTGCATCGGACTCGTGTGCGTGCGCAACAAAAGCTGACGGCCATCGGCGTCCTTGCCGTCCACGTAGAACGTGTCCTGCATGGAGCGCGCCGGATGGTTTTCCGGGCTGTTGAGCGAGGTGAAGTTGTACCAGTCGGTTTCGATCTCGGGACCGTCGGCCACGTCGAAACCGATCGAGCCGAAAATGCGCTCGACGCGTTCCCACGTCTGCATCACGGGGTGCAGGCTGCCTGTACCCGTGCCGCGGCCTGGCAGCGTGACGTCGATCGCCTCGGCGGCGAGCCGCTGGTTCAGGAGCGCGTCCGCGAGCGCCTGGCGGCGCGCGCCCAGCGCAGCTTCCACTTGCTGCTTGACGGCGTTGATGCGTGCGCCTTCGGTCTTGCGCGTTTCCGCGTCGAGCTTGCCGAGGCCCTTGAGCAGTTCGGTCAGCGCGCCGGACTTGCCAAGAAAGCGGGCCTTTTCGTTTTCAAGCGTGTTGACGTCGGGGGCGCCAGCGAACGCGCTTTGCGCGTCGGCGACAATCTGGTCCAGATCCATTGATCCCATCTTTTCAGCGTCAGAGTTTGAGACTTGGAGCCTCTCCGCGCTCACGGCACGCCATCATGAAGCCTGGCAATGACGGCGCGAAGACACACCATGAAGCGGCGCAAGAAGCGTAATTACCAACAAAAACGGGGCTCGGTGAGGAGCCCCGTTTTTGTTGCAGCATCACCGAGACTACCGGAATGTCTGCTGCAACGAACCTGCGCAATACCTGCTATCAGGCAGCGACGGCGGCCTTCACCTGCTTGACGATCGCAGCAAATGCAGCCTTGTCGAACACAGCCATGTCAGCCAGAACCTTGCGGTCGAGTTCGATCGAAGCCTTCTTCAGGCCGTTGATGAACACGCTGTAGGTCATGTCGTGCTGACGCACCGCCGCGTTGATACGCGTGATCCACAGTGCGCGGAACACACGCTTCTTGTTACGGCGATCGCGGTAGGCGTACTGGCCTGCGCGCATGACCGCCTGCTTGGCGATGCGATAGACGTTATTGCGACGGCCGCGGTAACCCTTGGCCAGGTTGATGATCTTCTTGTGACGGGCCCGTGCGGTAACCCCACGTTTGACTCGAGGCATGTTTCGCTCCTATGAGTTATCGGTTGAGGATTACGCGAACGGCAGCATTGCGCGCACGGAGTTCAGATCGGAATCGTGAACGGCCGTTGCACCACGCAGATGACGCTTGTTCTTGGTGGTCTTCTTGGTCAGGATGTGACGCTTGAAGGCTTGACCGCGCTTGACGGTACCGCCCGGACGAACCACGAAGCGCTTTGCAGCGCTCTTCTTGGTCTTCATCTTCGGCATGACAGACAACTCCATTATTTGATGGACATGGGTGTGCGGTTGGCGCGGTGTTCGCACACCTTGCCGGGACTCCGCCCTTCGAAACCCACTCCACTTGTTTTGGCGACTGGCTGGCTTTTGAAAAACAAGCTCGCCGCCGCTTTCAGGAAGAACGCCCGTTTGCCGCACTTCACGTGCAGCGTGCGAGCGCCGTTCCGGAACCTGCTTGCCGCCTTCTGCGCACCACGGCGCCGAAGACGTCATTGAAAACTGCTTTTGACCGCCGCGCAGACTGCGCCGCGCGGCACGCCAATTACTTCTTCTTCTTGGGCGAGAGCACCATGATCATCTGGCGCCCTTCCATCTTCGGCATTTGCTCGACCTGGCCGACTTCTTCGAGGTCGGTGCGCAGGCGTTCGAGCATGCGCATGCCGATTTCCTGGTGGGCCATTTCGCGGCCCCGGAAACGCAACGTGATCTTCGTCTTGTCGCCTTCATCGAGGAAGCGGATGAGATTGCGCAGCTTGACGTTGTAATCGCCGTCGTCGGTACCCGGGCGGAACTTGACTTCCTTGACCTGGATGACCTTTTGCTTGAGCTTGGCCTCGTGCTGCTTCTTCGATTCCTGGTACTTGAACTTGCCGTAGTCCATTAAGCGGCATACGGGAGGCACCGCCTGAGGAGCAATTTCAACCAGATCGACGTCCTGCTGTTCCGACATTCGGAACGCATCGGCCAGCTTTACGATGCCGAGCGGCTCGTTCTCGATTCCGACGAGACGCACCTCGGGTGCAGTGATTTCACCGTTGATGCGATGCGACTTATCCGTAGCGATGTTACGTTTCCTCTAAAAATTAAAAAAACGAGCCGCGCTGCCACAGTGGCTTACTTGAACGTCTTGACGTCTTCCGCAAGACGCGCGGTAAAGGCCTCGACGGGCATGACACCCAGATCGACGCCGCCACGGGCACGCACGGCTACCGTTTGCGCTTCACGCTCCTTGTCGCCGACGACAAGCAGGTATGGAACCTTCTCAAGCGTGTGCTCGCGTATTTTATAGCTAATTTTCTCGTTGCGCAAATCGGCCACCACTCTAACCCCTTGTTTTTGCAACGATTGGGCCAGATTCGCGGCATATTCGGCCTGACTTTCCGCGATATTCATCACAACCGCCTGCACCGGAGCGAGCCACGGCGGCATCGCGCCGGCATGGTGCTCGATCAGAATCCCGAGGAAACGCTCCATCGAACCGAGGATGGCGCGGTGCAGCATGATCGGGCGGCGGCGGCTGTTGTCCTCGGCCACGTACTCGGCGCCAAGGCGCTCCGGCAGGACCATGTCGAGCTGCAGCGTGCCGCACTGCCACGAGCGGCCGAGCGCGTCCTTGATGTGGTACTCGACCTTCGGACCGTAGAACGCGCCCTCGCCCGGCAGTTCTTCCCACTGCAGGCCGCAGGCCGTGAGCGCCTCGCGCAGGCCCTGTTCGGCGCGATCCCACGTTTCATCCGTCCCCGCGCGCGAATCCGGGCGCAGCGAGAGCTTGATATCGATGTGATCGAACCCGAAATCCTTGTAGATGCTCATCGCCAGCGTGTTGAAGGCGATCGACTCGCTGATGATCTGGTCTTCCGTACAGAAGATGTGCGCATCGTCCTGGACGAAGCCGCGCACGCGCATGAGACCGTGCAGCGCGCCCGACGCCTCGTTGCGGTGGCACGAGCCGAACTCCGCGTAACGCAGGGGCAGATCGCGATACGAGCGCAGGCCGTGGTTGAACACCTGGACGTGGCCCGGGCAGTTCATCGGCTTGATCGCGTAGTCGCGCTTTTCCGACTCCGTCGTGAACATGTTTTCACGATAGTTCTGCCAGTGACCCGACGCTTCCCAGAGCGAGCGGTCCATGATCATCGGCGTCTTGATTTCGTCGTAGCCGGCCAGGCGCAGGCGGCCGCGCATGTACTGCTCGACCTGCTGCCAGAGCGTCCAGCCCTTCGGGTGCCAGAACACCATGCCGGGCGACTCGTCCTGCATGTGGAACAGGTCGAGCTGCTTGCCGAGCTTGCGGTGGTCGCGCTTTTCGGCCTCTTCGAGCATGTGGAGGTACTGGTCCTGGTCTTCCTTCTTCGTCCAGGCCGTGCCGTAGATGCGCTGCAGCTGCTCGTTCTTCGAGTCGCCGCGCCAGTAGGCGCCCGCGACCTTCATGAGCTTGAAGACCTTGAGCTTGCCCGTGGACGGCACGTGCGGGCCACGGCACAGGTCCGTGAAGCCGCCGTGCGAGTACAGCTTGATGTCCTGGTCGCCCGGAATCGATTCGATGATCTCGGCCTTGTACTTCTCGCCGATGCTCTTGAAGTAGTCCACGGCCTCGCCACGCGTGACGACGCGGCGCGACACCGGCTCATCCTTCTTCGAGAGCTCCTGCATGCGCTTTTCGATCTTTTCGAGATCTTCGGGCGTGAAGGGACGGTTGTACGCGAAGTCGTAGTAAAAGCCGTTGTCGATGACCGGCCCGATCGTGACCTGCGCTTCCGGATAAAGCTCCTTCACCGCGTAGGCGAGCAAGTGCGCCGTCGAGTGACGGATGATGTCGAGGCCGTCGCCGTCCTTGTCGGTGACGATGGCGAGCGATGCGTCACGATCGATCAGCGTCGACGTATCGACCAGTTCGCCGTCGAGCTTGCCGCCGAGCGCCGCCTTGGCGAGACCGGGGCCAATCGAAGCCGCCACTTCGGCGACCGTGACGGGATGATCGTACTGTCGAACCGAACCGTCGGGCAGACGTATCGCAACCATGTTTTTCTCCAGAAGTGCCGCGCAGGCACATCGTATTGTTCGTGGGAACAGACTGCGGAAAACTTCACAGCGAAAAAAAATGCGGCCCCGCTTTCGAGGGGCCGCATTCACTTTTCAAACCTGACTGCAGAGGCGAAAGAGGTCCTCGACTAGCGTCGCTCCGAAGTAGTTTCGGTAAACGTTCGCGGTGTCATAACCGTATTCGCCTTATGGCGCTTCCTTTGCAGGCGCAGCGCGCTTTGTGCATTTACTGCCTTGAACCCCCGGCAAAGCCAAGGACTCGATTTCGTTGGTAGGCTCGATTGGACTCGAACCAACGACCCCCACCATGTCAAGGTGGTGCTCTAACCAGCTGAGCTACGAGCCTGAAGAAGGAAGATTATATGAAGCAGCCGCAGACTTGGCAAGTATTTTTTGCAGCGCGGCAATCTTTGGCCGCCTGGCCTGGCCGCCTCAACCCCGGCGCGACGCCCGCTGCACCCCGCCCACCTCGCCCAGCAGCACGCAGGCGCGCTGGATCTGCGCCGAATTCGACACCTCCACGGTGAACTGCATGTACGCTGCATTGCGGCGCGACTGCGTCTTCACGCCGATCACGTTCATCTTCTCGCGTGCGAACACTTCGGAGATGTCGCGCAGCAAACCCTGGCGGTCGGTGGCCTCGATCGAGATATCGACCGGGTAGACCGACTGGCCGCGCCCGCCCATCACGTCGGCGGACCACGTGGTGTGCAGCACGCGCTCGGGCGCGCGGTTCGCCATGCGCCGGAACGTCGGGCAGTCGCGGCGATGGATCGACATGCCCTTGCCGCGCGTGACGAAACCGCTGATCGCGTCGGGCGGCGCGGGCCGGCAACAGCGGGCGAGCTGCGTAAGGAGCGCGTCCACGCCCACCACCAGCACGCCCGACGACCCGCCATGCGCGACGTTCGCACCGCTCGCGCGCTTGGTGAGCTGCTCGGGCGTCTCCTCTTCGGGCTCGGCTGTGGGCGCGTCGTGCAGCGCGTGCTCGACGTTGCGCAGGCTGAACTCTTCCTTGCCGACCACGCTGAAGAGGTCGTCGGGCGACTTGAAGCCCAGCTTGGCCGCGAGCTGATCGAGACTGACCGACGTGCGACCCTCGCGCTGCAGCGTCTTTTCCACCATCGCGCGGCCGTTGGCGATGTTTTCCTCCGCCTCGATCGCGTTGAACCACGCGCGGACCTTCTGGCGCGCACGCGGGCTTTGCAGATAACCAAGCTGCGGATTGAGCCAGTCGCGCGACGGGCCGCCCTCTTTCACCGAGACGATTTCGACCGTCTGGCCGTTGCGAAGCTGGGTGTTGAGCGGCACCATCGCGCCGTCCACGCGCGCGCCACGGCAGCGATGGCCCAGTTCGCTGTGAAGGTGATAGGCGAAGTCCAGCGGCGTCGCGCCCTGCGGCAGCGCGATGACGCGCGCCTGGGGCGTGAGAACGTAGATGTGGTCGTCGTCGAGCGTGGCCTGGCGCAACTGCTCCCACGGCTGGCGCCCATCCGAGACATCGTCCTTCCAGGCGAGCAGCTGTCGCAGCCACGCGATCTTCTCGTCGTAGCTGCTGCTCGCGCTGAACTGCCCGCCGTAGCCCTTCGCACCGGCTTCCTTGTAGCGCCAGTGCGCAGCCACGCCGTATTCGGCGAACTGATGCATCTCCTGCGTGCGGATCTGCACCTCGAACGCGCGGCCGTCGTCGCCGATCACGACCGTGTGCAGCGAGCGATAGCCGTTGGGCTTGGGCCGCGAGATGTAGTCGTCGAACTCTTTCGGCACCGGTTGCCAGAGGTTGTGCACGATGCCGAGCACCGTGTAGCAATCCTTGATGTCGGGCACGATCACGCGGAACGCGCGCACGTCGTAAAGCTCGGAGAAGTCGATCTCCTTGCCGCGCATCTTCTTCCAGATGCTGTAGATGTGCTTGGGCCGCCCGCTCACCTCGGCCTGGATATGCGCCGCGGCAAGCTCGCTTTGCAGCCGCGCGATCGCCTCGGACACGTAGCTCTCGCGCTCCACGCGCTTTTCGTCGAGCAGCTTCGCGATGCGCTTGTAGGTATCGGGCTCCTGAAAGCGGAACGCGAGGTCTTCGAGTTCCCACTTCAGTTGCCAGATGCCGAGACGGTTGGCGAGCGGCGCGTAGATCTCGAGCGTCTCGTGCGCGATCCCGGGCGCCGGCGTGATCTTCGCCGCCGCATAAAAGCGCAGCGACTGCAGGCGCGACGCAAGCCGGATCAACACGACGCGGATGTCCTGCGCGAACGCCAGCAGCATCTTGCGCAGCGACTCGACCTGCGCGCGCCGCGCCGCCTGGGCGTCGCGACTTTCGCGGCCCGCTTCGGGCACGGCATGCTGCGCCGCGCGCAGGCTCACGGTGCCGAGCCGCAACAGCTTGCGCACGTCGAACACGAGCTTCGCGACTTCCGCGCCGAAACGCGCTTCGAGCGCGCCTTCCGGATCGTCGAGATGCGGCGCGAGATTGAAGAGCGCCGCTGCGAGCACCGCAGGCGGATCGACGTTGAGCCGGCTCATGATGAATGCCGTGCCCTGCGCATGCTCGACGAGCGGCTCGCCCGTGGAAAGACGTGCGTCACCGGCGTGCTCGCGCACGAACGCAAGCGCGTCGTCGAGCGACGGCAGCGCGCGAGAATCGGCGGAAACCGCGGGGTCGGGAGGAACGGTGTCGCTACTCATGAGGCAATGCCCGCCGGCTTGCCGGACGGGCGACAACGAAAAGGATCAAACCAGCTGCGCTCAATCGCGCTGCGCAGCCACCACGACGATCTCGACGAGGCATTCCGGATTTGCGAGCTTCGCTTCGACCGTCGCACGCGGAGGCGTCGCGCCTTGTGCGACCCACTTGTCCCACTCGGCGTTCATGCCGGGGAAATCCTTCATGTCGGCGATATAGATCTGCACCGAGAGAAGCAGCGACTTGTCGCTGTTCGCCTCACCCAGCAGGCGGTCGATGTGGCCGAGCACTTCGCGCATCTGGCCGGCGATGTCCTGCCTGGTCTCTTCCGCGATCTGGCCAGCCAGGTAGACGGTGCCATTGTGGATGGCAGTTTCCGAAAGACGTGGACCAACGTGGTGACGAATGACTGCCATGAAAATTCCTGTTGCGAAGTGAAAAACGGTCAACTTCCGGGCCGGCACGATCCAGCGCGCATCGGCGCGCGCAGGAATATGCCGGCGAATCTCATATTATGACGCGCGAAGGGCCTCGCCGTCGAAGAAACGGCGCGCGATCGCGATCTGGTCGGGCGCGAGGAACGCCGGCGCATGCCCTACGCCCTCGATTTCGACGCTCGATACATGGCGCCCGGTCGCGACCATCTTCGCGACCGTTTCGCGCGAAAGCAGGTCCGAAAGGGCGCCACGCACGACGAGCACAGGCCCTTCGAACGTAGCGAGCGAGCGCCACAGGAACTTCTCGCCCTCCTCGTTCTGCTCGGGCGTGGTCGACTTGAAGGGTTCCGCAATGCGCGGGTCGTACCGGTAGCGCCACGTGCCTTCGACTTCATGCAGCAACGGCGTGTTGATCTCGCGCCATTGCCCGGCACTCAGCGGGCCGAACGAGGCCGCGAGCAGCGCCGCATTGTCGATGCCTTCCTGGAGCGTAGCGAAAGACCCGCCTTGCCCGACGTACTCGCCGATGCGCGCGAGCGACGCGGGTTCGATTTGCGGCCCGATGTCGTTGAGCAACATGCGGCCAATGGGCGCGCCCGGCAGCCCCGCGAGCGCCATACCGATCAGGCCGCCCATCGACGTACCGAACCAGTCCACCTTCTCCACGCCCGTGCGTGCGATCAACGTGACCATGTCCGCCACGTACTGCGCGACGCCGTAGCCGCGCGGGTCGAGCAGCCACGATGACAGCCCCCGCCCGGCCACGTCCGGGCACACGACGCGATACTGGTCGGCCATTGCGGCGGCAAAGCGGTCGAAGTCGCGCCCCGAGCGCGTGAGTCCATGCACGCACACGAGCACGCGCGGGTTGGCGGGGTCGCCCCACTCGGTGTACGCGATGCGGTGCAGGCCCGCGGGACTGAGACACTGGACGTACTGCTGGCGCGGCACTGCGGTCGATTCGGTCATCGCGAAATCCTCGCTCGAAGGCGCATCAAGGCTTTCGGCCGATTGTAAACGCCTTTGCCGCCCGGCATCGTCGGCAAAGCCGCACGCAAACCGTACGCAAAAACGAAACGGGCGAGACCGAAGTCTCGCCCGCCGCCAATCATGCTTACGCTACGACGTTCAGCCCACGGCGCTCACGTCGAGCGGCGCGCCGGTCTTCGCCTTGATCTCGTCGACCGTCACACCCGGCGCGAGTTCGGTCACCTTCAGCCCCGCGTCGCTCACTTCCATCACGCCGAGGTCGGTGATGATGATATCGACCACGCCCACGCCCGTAAGCGGCAGCGTGCAGGCTTCGAGGATCTTGTGCTGGTCGCCCTTCGCCACGTGCTCCATCAGCACGACCACGCGGCCGACGCCCGCCACGAGGTCCATCGCGCCGCCCATGCCCTTGATCATCTTGCCGGGGATCATCCAGTTGGCCAGGTCGCCCTTCTCGCTCACCTGCATCGCGCCGAGGATCGCCAGGTTGATGTGGCCGCCGCGAATCATCGCGAACGAGTCTGCGGAAGAGAAAATCGACGAACCCGCCAGCGTCGTCACGGTCTGCTTGCCGGCGTTGATCATGTCGGCGTCCACTTCGTCCTCGGTCGGGAACGGGCCGATGCCGAGCAGGCCGTTTTCCGACTGCAGCCACACTTCCATGCCCGCGGGCACGTGGTTGGCCACGAGCGTGGGCAGCCCGATGCCGAGGTTCACGTAGAAGCCGTCCTGCAGTTCCTTCGCCGCGCGCGCGGCCATTTCGTCACGATTCCATGCCATGGTCGGTCTCCTTCCTCAGTTGCCCGCGGGTTTGCCAGCTGCGGCGCGCACGGTGCGTTGTTCGATGCGCTTTTCCGGGTGCGCGTTGAGCACGATGCGCTGCACGAAGATGCCCGGCGTATGAACGGCGTCCGGATCGAGTGCGCCGTTCTCGACGATCTCCTCCACTTCCGCCACGGTGATCTTGCCCGCCATCGCGCACATCGGGTTGAAGTTGCGCGCCGTGCGGCGGAAGACCAGGTTGCCCGACTTGTCGGCCTTCCACGCCTTCACGAGCGCGACATCTGCCGTGAGCGAATGCTCGAGCACGTAGTGCTTGTCGCCGAACTGGCGCGTTTCCTTGCCTTCGGCGATCAGCGTGCCGAAACCGGTATTCGTGAAGAACGCCGGAATGCCGGCGCCGCCCGCACGCAGCTTTTCAGCCAGCGTGCCTTGCGGCGTGAATTCGAGTTCGAGTTCGCCCGACAGATACTGGCGCTCGAATTCCTTGTTCTCGCCCACGTACGACGAGATCATTTTCTTGATCTGGCGCGTCTCCAGCAGCAGGCCGAGGCCGAAGCCGTCCACGCCCGCGTTGTTGCTGATGCAGGTGATGCCCTTCACGCCCGTATCGCGCAGTGCGGCGATCAGGGCTTCGGGAATGCCGCACAGCCCAAAGCCGCCGACCGCGAATGTCTGGCCGTCCTTGACGATGCCCTCGAGCGCGGCAGCCGCGCTTTTATAGACCTTGTTCATCAGTGTGTCCCTTCCTCGAATGGAAATCCGCCAATCCGGTTTGTCGCGCGGACGTCTAGCGCGTCCGGATGTTCAATTCTAGTCATGCCCCGGCGGCGTTGCCGTGAAGCGGGCAGCCCGGCCGGGCCGCGCGCCCGGGCCCAAACGAGCCGCGCGAGCGTGGAAAACTGCCCCTCCGATGGGTGCAAAGCGTACGCTGGCCCCCTGTTGCGGCACAATACGCAAAACTACATAAAGCAATACCCGCACCGACCGCCATGGCCGCTCCCACCCAACCCGTCGAACGCTCCGCTCTCGACTACCAGACCGCGTTCCATCTCGCGCCCATCGGCCTCGTGCTCGCGCGCGAGCGCACCATCGTCGATTGCAACGACCAGGTCGCCGCCATCTTCGGTTGCGCACGCGAGGCGCTGATCGGCCAGTCGTTCCAGCTGCTCTACCCTTCGGCGGACGAATTCGAGCGCATTGGCGCACGCATCCCGCCGATCATGACGGCGCAAGGCAGTTACGCCGACGACCGCATCATGAAGCGCGCCAACGGCGAGCTCTTCTGGTGTCACGTCACGGGGCGCTCGCTCGATCGCGCCGAGCCGCACGCGGCGGGCGTCTGGACGTTTGAAGACCTGAGCGCGACGCGGCGCGTGGCCATCGAACTCACGCCGCGCGAACGCGAGATCGCTGCGCAGCTCGTTACCGGCAAGACCAGCAAGCAGATCGGGCGAATTCTCGAGATCAGCCCGCGCACCGTGGATGTCTATCGCGCGCGCCTCATGCGCAAGTACGACACCGGCAACGCCACCGAGCTGCTGCAGCGGCTGCTCGGCCAGTAAGGGCGCGCGCCGCCGGGCGGCGCGCGACAGATGGGCGCTCAGCCTACCCGGTCGGACTTGACGAGTCCCGCATGCTCGATGGTGGCGCGCAGCATGTCGGGAATCGGCACCGATTTGCCGGCCGCGTAGTCGATCCACACGCAGCGTGCGTTCCCGCGCGCGTAGAGCGTGTCCGGCTCGTCGGCGCGGCGCAATTCGAAACCGGTGTCGAAGCTGCTGCGGCCTGGCTGGCCGACCGTCATCGTGCAGACGATGTCGCCGGGGTAATGCAGCTGCTTGAGGAATTCCATCGAAGCATTGACGATCACGGGTCCCTGCCCGTCGCCGCTCTCCGCGGCCACGCCCAGATGCTCGAACCAGGAAATCCGCACCTGCTCCATGTAGCGGAAATAGACCGTGTTGTTCACATGGCCGAACGCGTCCATGTCGCCCCAACGGATCGGCATGGTCATTTCAAATACGGGGTGGTAGTCACTCATTGCACTTCAACTTCGTGTTGTTGCGAAAAAACGGAACGCCGGCCGGCGGCCGGACTCGCCTGGGTTCAGGTGAGCCCGAAGCCGTCGTCGGCGGTGATGATCGAACCGTTGATGAACGACGACTCGTCGGCGGCGAGCAGCAGCAGCAGGCCGTCCAGGTCTTCGGGTTTGCCGACGCGATGGCGCGGCAGCATCGAAACGAGCTTTTGCCCCTGCTCTGTCGACCAGTGGTGGTGGTTGATCTCCGTGTCGATGTAGCCTGGGCAGATCGCGTTCACGTTGATGCCGTGGCGGCCCCATTCGAGCGCCATCGCCTTCGTCATATGGACGACCGCGGCCTTGCTGATCGCGTACAGGCCGATTTGCGGCAGCACACGCAGACCCGCCACCGAAGCAATATTGATGATGCGGTACGCCGGCTTCGGGCCGCCGCCGTTACCGCGCATGATCATGCGCTTGGCAACTTCCTGGGCCACGAAAAAGGCGCCGCGCGTGTTGGTGTCGAACACGTACTCGAAGTCGGCGGGCGTGACGTCGGCGAGCTTTTGCGTCGTGGAGACGCCCGAGTTGTTGACGAGGATGTCGATGGTCCCCGCCTCGGTTTCCGCGTGCGCTACCGCCGAGCGAATGCTCTGGTAGTCGGTCACGTCGAGCGAGACGACGTGCGCGGCGCCCCCGCTCGCCTCGATTTCGGCGCGCAACTCCTTGAGCCGCTCCACGCGGCGGCTTGCCAGCACGACTTTTGCACCAGCCTGCGAGAGCACCTGGGCGAAGCGCTTGCCAAGCCCGCTGGAAGCCCCCGTGATCATCGCAACCTTGCCTTCCAGATTGATCGAACGGCCCATTTCCGGTTCCTGTTCAGAGGTGAATAAGCGCCAGAACGCGGCGGGGTCGGCCCGCCAAATCTGACGCCACAGAATAGAACGGTCGTGCTAATGTTAGCCTGTTGGGTTGCGGCACGGGGAACGTTACCCGACAATACGAACCCGAAAAAAGCATTCTAATGGCAAGAGGAGCATTGATGACCCCCGCAAGTCTTTTGGAGCAATACGGTCCACGCGAGTCGATGGAATACGACGTCGTGATCGTCGGTGGCGGCCCCGCCGGGCTGTCCGCCGCGATCCGCCTGAAGCAGCTGGCCGCGGAGAAAGGCGCTGAAATCGGCGTCTGCGTGCTGGAGAAAGGCTCGGAAATCGGGGCGCATATCCTCTCGGGCGCGGTCATGGATCCGCGTGCCCTGAACGAGCTGATTCCGGACTGGAAGGAGCAAGGCGCACCGCTGAACGTGCCCGTGACCGAGGACAAGTTCCTTTTTCTTTCCGAAACGGGGGCTAAATCTGTGCCGAACTGGGCGCTGCCCGACAACTTCAAGAACCACGGCAACTATGTCATCAGCCTCGCGAACGTCACGC